>JAQICF010000039.1 GCA_027858795.1 Candidatus Delongbacteria bacterium
TTCGCAAACACTGTGATTCCTCCGGCTATAAAAAAAGCCGGTACTAGACAAAGTAAAACATGTTTTTGTGCATAATCCTGTAAAGTTAAAAAACCTGCAACAATTGCATTGTCAGCTGACAGAAAATCCATTGGAAGATAATAAAAAACTCCAAATACGATTATCAATGCTATAAATTTAAAATATTCTTTTTTCATTACATTACCACCCTTATTGTCATCCTCGTGCTTGACACGGGGATCCATTTTTAAAGATGGGGACGGTAAGAAACCATCCCCTACGGAATCCTTGGTTAACAAATATTTGTTCTATTTGTACCTATTACGGTTTTTTTATCTGCGTTAAACACTTTATCATTCAAACTTCCAACAAACTCCAATGCTTCTTTGATAAATGCCTTATCTTCTCTATTCAATGAATAATTAATATACTTTTCATCTCTTTCCTGAACTACCAAACCTGCTTCTTTTAATATTTTCAGATGATTTGATATTGTAGCAGTTGCATAGCCAATAATAGAAGTTATTTCACAGACGCACAATGACTTTTCTTCCAACATCTTAACGATCCTTAATCTTGAATCATCACTTAATGCTTTGAAAACTTTCAAATATTTTTCCATCATGTATCTCCATTTTATTCGTCTGAAACAATGAAATTTGTTCCTTAATTACATAATTTATCCTTACCACACAACATTTCATCTTCTATTTGAAGTGAAGTGTGTTCAATATGATAATCATGCATAAGCATATTATTTATATCGTTTATTATCTTGTCATTGCTCGGTTTGATTTTCGGATCGATCAAAACATGTGCTGATAAAAATATTTCATTAGAGTTTATAGACCAAATATGAACTTCATGTGCACTCTGAACTCCAGTTATATTACAAATCGAATCATGAACTTTGTCGAATTCAATTCCTTCAGGTACACCTTGCATAAATATATGCAGACTACTTTTTATAATTTCAAATCCACTGTAGAAAATCATTAAAGCTATAAATATACTTATGATTACATCAAGAATAACTAAGCCAGTGAAATAGATTATTATACCTGAAATTATTACAACAACTGAAGATAATGTATCATAAAATAAATGCTGGTAGGCAGCTTTCATATTTAGATTTTTATCTTTTTCTTTATTCAGTATCAAAATTGAAATAGCATTTCCGGCAAGCCCAATAGTTGCTATTCCCATCATAAGACCAATTGAAATATTCTCATCAGGTTGGCTTAATCTTTCTATTGCGTGATAAATAATTAGAACACCGATAGCCCATAAAGATAGAGAATTTATCAGAGCTGTAAATATTTCAAACCTTTTCAGACCGAAAGTATGCTTCTTATTTGGTTTCTTCTGAGAGAATTTTTCTCCAAACCATCCTAATATCAAAGATAAAACATCTGAAAAATTATGCCCAGCATCAGATAGTAATGCTAAAGATCCTGAGTAAATACCACCAATGTATTCTGCTACAGTGATAATAACATTTAATAGTATCGTCCAACCTATTTTTTTTGTGTTGTGTCCGTGATCGTGATGGTGTCCCATTTTAACTACCTCATTTCGTCATTTAGCTAAATGTAATAACGAATCATCCACAATGCAAATGTTATTAATCATATTTTTCTTGACTTACAAAAAATATTTCATTAGATTATCAACCAGTTGGTTAAACCATAAGATTAAACTAATAGGTTAAACTATGAAAAAAGATATATCCACAGAAGAAAAAATCATAAAAGCTGCTAGCCAAGTCTTTAAATCCAAAGGCTATGCCGGTGCAAGAATGCAGGAAATTGCTGACAATGCCGGAATTAATAAAGCAATGCTTCATTACTATTTCAGATCAAAGAAAATGCTCTTTGATAAAATATTTGATGGAATAATAAATATGTTTTTAAAAAATATGATTATTACGCTGAATGAGAATAATACTTGGATAGATAAGATTAATAACCTTTCTGAAAAATTATTCTTGTTTGTCAATGTAAACAGAGATGTTCCGATATTTCTTGTTAATGAATTACATAAGAATCCTGAGTTCTTTAACGAAAAACTATTAAACTTCAAAGAAATAGGAAATTCATCGTTCTTTGCACAGTTGGAAGATGAAATGTTGAAAAGAAAAATCATAAAAACAAATCCATTACAAGTACTGGTTCATATATTTTCAGGGATAATGTATCCTGTAATAGCAGAACCTATCATCAGTTCCATCGGTGATTTGAAAAACAATGAGTTCGATTCTTTCCTATTAGAGAGAAAAAATATCGTCCCAAAAATTATAATAGAATATTTGAAGAAGGTATAGCTAAGGAAATAAATCCTCTCAATAATGTATAAACGGAGAAAAAAATGCTAAAATTCATAAACAAAATAAACGAGTATCCAAAAACGATATTGATATTAAGTTTATTAATAACGGGTCTGTTTTTCAAGGTAATGAAAGATAATGCCAGAATGGAAACTGATTTAGATGAATACATGCCACAAGATCATCCTGCATTTCTTTACAGTGATATGGCTGAGGGTTGGTTTGATATTAAGGACGGTATCATAATTGCCATTGAAAATAAAGCAGGGATTTATAATACTGAAACTCTTCAAAAGATCAAAGACCTAACAAAAGAATTAGGCAAGCTTGCTGAAATTGAAAAAAGTGATGTGACATCTTTATATACTGCAGATAATATTCTAGGTACTGAAGACGGTATGGATGTTAAAGCATTCTATAAGAAAGTTCCAAAGACTACAGAAAAACTCTCTGTTCTGCAAAATAATGTCAAAACCAATGACATGGTTTATGAAAGATTGGTTTCTAAAGATGAGAAAGTAACGGTAATCGTAGCAAGAATTAATAAGTACCATGTTGTTGACGGAGACACTGTCAAAGTATTTAATCAAGAATTCTATAATAGAATCTTAGAGATCGGGAAGAAATACGAAGGTCCTGAGAATGTTTATGTTGCAGGAAGCCCTATTGTGGAAGGTACAATGGCACTTCTCGGTCCTGCTGATATGAAACGAATGGTTCCAATAGTTCTGCTGGTAATAATTGTAGTACTTTTCTTAGTCCTGAGAAATATCAGAAGCACAATATTTACAATGTTAGTCGTTGCATTTAGTACAATTTGGGCATTTGGACTGATGACTCTAGTTGGAATACCTATTTACGCTGTTTCTACTATGATACCTGTGATGCTGATAGCGATCGGGGTCGCCGATGGAATTCACTTATATAGTCATTTGCAATTGTTCATAAATAATAATCCTACTGCTACGAAAAAAGAAGCTGTTAATGATATGATAAAAGAAATGTGGAAACCTGTAGCAATGACTTCAATCACTACTGCAGTTGGATTTGTATCATTGTTAACTTCAGAAGTTTACCCGATAAAATATTTCGGTTTGTTCACGGCTTTCGGTGTTTTATCTGCAATGATGTTTTCACTGATATT
>JAQICF010000104.1 GCA_027858795.1 Candidatus Delongbacteria bacterium
ATTACAAGGGGTTGAAACCCCTTGTTCACAATGTCATCCTGAATTTATTTCAGGATCTCTCTTTTATCTTTGTTAATCGTTTTTGGGACGACTGTTAGGCGTCCCCTACGAACTTACAATTTACAACTTACAACTTATCACTTACAACTAATCACTGACCACTGTTTTCTTCTCTTTTTTCAATGTTTCAAACATTACTGGTAAAATTATAAGAATCAACATTGTCGCAGCAGATAATCCAAATATCACCGTAACAGCTAAAGGTTTTCGTATCTCTGAAGATCCACCCCATCCTATTGCCATCGGGATCATACCAAATACAGTTGATACCGTTGTCATTAGTATTGGTCTTAACCTTTTCTTACTTGCTTCAATGATTGCATCTCTGATAGATAAACCTGCTTTCACTCCGTTCTCAATAAAGTCAATTTTAACAATAGCATCATTCACTACAATTCCGATCAGCATTATCATGCCTATTCCTGAAAGAATGTTAAATGACTGCCCTGTTAAGAACAATCCTATTGTTACTCCGATAAAAGCAAAAGGAACACTAAATACTATTATGAACGGACTGAGTAATGATTCGAACTGTGATGCCAGTACCATATAAACCAATACGAAAGATAATAAGAACATGAAGATGATCTGCTGCATTGATTCCTGCATTTCACTGTTCTGACCACCGATCACCAGCCTCATTCCCTTATAAAGCTGAATTTCTGAGAGTTTCTTCTCTACGTCAGCTATTACCTTATCAAATCTACCCTCAACTATATTGGAAGTGATCGTAAATACTCTATTTTGGCTTTCATGCTTGATCGCCTCAGGACCATTTACATAATTTATCGTTACTAACCTATCAAGGGGTATTACTAGATCGTTCTTATTGTATACTGTTTTTAGAACATTCTTTATATTCTGTCCAAGTTCATCATTCGTACCCACAATAATATCAACTGGTTTATTATTTTCTGTTATCTGAACTGCCATTTCTCCTTTTATTATGGTCTTGATAAAATCAGAAATTTCCTGCTTTGACAAATTATAATCTTCAAGCAACTTGGTGTTGAATTCTATCTGTATCTGAGGTTTGTTTCCTGAAAAGTCCGATTTAACTTCACTTAAATTATCCAGATTTTTTAATTCCTGCATAACATTTTCAGAGATCTCTATCAGGTTTTCAAGATTGTTACCTGATATCTTCACACTTATATCACCTTGCTCAGGTTTTATCATTTCACCGAGTATAGATACATCAGTATTTATATTCAACTTGATATCAGAGTCCATACTTGAGTTGTAGCTGGACAAATTTGGTCTAAGTTTATTAATGAATTTCTTTGTCGAAATATTATTTTCCAGCTTTACTTGAATATCGCCCTTATATACTGTTGCACCCGTAAGTAACGATTTTTCATCATAGATACCACCGGTTGAGAACAATGAAACAACTCCATCCATATTCTCGATCATATTTTCATAGTCGGTTATAATTTTCTCTGTTCTGAAAATACTTGTTCCAGGATTCAGTTCAATAGATAGTATAAATTCATGACTGTCAACATCAGGCATCATTCGTTTTTCAATACCCAATGATATCAATAGAGAAACTACGAGAATTCCAAATGCAAGTGTTAAGGTAATCATCTTATTGTCCAATGCTTTTAGAAGTACAATATGATATTTTTCTTCGAACCAAGCATAAGACTTATCGAATGCAACCAGTATAGGTTTTGAAATAAAAAGAACAAATTTGACAAATATTTTGCCCCAGAAGACAAATAATCCTATAAAAATTCCAACTGAGCCAAAGGTCACTACTTTTAAGAATTTTCTTATCCTTGTTAAATAGAATACTTTCTTAATCAGTTCTTTGTCAGCTTTGTAGAATTTTGCAGGATTAAATAGACCAAACAGGTTTATTACAAATACTATTCCACCAAGTATATACGCATAAAGCATGAATCCATTTGTGCTTAATTCTTCCTCATAAGGTTGAAGTAGATCATTTATGAATGTTGAAATATCATATAGGAAATTATCCACTGTATCTATTAGGAAAGATATATCTGTCAAGGATATCAACTGATGCAATGGTTCAAAATAATCTATCTTGGTTATAAATGCTGCAGGTATGCTGAGCAATATAATTACTATCATCCAAATAAAATTTATTAAATAGAAATTCACCTTTGTTTTTATATTCAGATCCTTGTTCTTACCAATAAAAAATTCAATCGATTTCAATATTGGATCCGTCATCAGTGCTAAAAATAATACATATACAAGTGCATGCTCATCAATAGGAATCTTGCTTATCTTCACTATGATGAAGAATATTGCTATCATTATAGCCCAATATATTCCCGTTTTGAACACAACGCCGTTGTCACTTATTACACTTTTATCTTCTGTAGTGATTTCCTTTTTTTCCATTGAGAATTTTGAATAAAGTACTGGAACTAATGTCAGAGATACGAACAATGAGCTTATCAAAGCAAATGCAACGGATATCGATTGATCCTTGAAAAGAACTCCTGCTGCACCAGAAACAAATATTACCGGCATGAATACGATTATTGTCGTAAATGTAGATGCAGAAACTGGTAGGATAACCTCTTTTACACCGTCGTAACAGGCATCAAATATTTTCTTTCCAAGATTCCGATGCCGGGTAATATTTTCTAACACGACGATGGAATTATCCACCAGCATACCTATTCCGAGAGCAAATCCTGACAATGACATTAGATTCAATGATATTTTAGAAAAATATAATAATGAGAATGTTGCAAATATACTTATAGGCATCGCCAGTGATATATTCAATGGTGACTTAAAATCTCTGAGGAATAAGAACAAAGTTAAGAATGATAGAATTCCACCGAGCAATATAGCTGTCACAACATTATTGATAGACTCTGAAATAAAATCTGACTGATCGTAAACAATATTAAGTTTTACATCAAGGGTTTCTTTAAATTCTTCCATTACTTCCTTAACTAATCCTGATACTATCACAGCATTTGCATCTCCATCCTTACGGATCAGAATACCTGTCGAATTTTCTCCATTGTATCGGGTGAAAGATTTTTTCTCTTTGTCTGAGTAACCAACTTCTGCTACATCCTTAATGTATATATTTCTCTTATTTGAAAGCTGTTTTACTAAAGTATTTTCAATGTCTGATAGGTTCGTGATCTCCGATGAAATCACAAGATCATAGATATATACGTCATCCTTTACAGTACCGCCTGATGAATTTGTATTGGCACTTTTCACAGCATTTGTCAGAGTAGTAAATGATATCCCGAACGAGTTGAGTTTGTCAATATCTGCTTCAACTCTGATCTCAACTTCTTCCCCGCCTATCACATCTGCCATCGCAACACCGTCTATCTGCTCAATTCTCTTCTTGATAATATGCTCAGAAACATCCCTTGCAGCTTTTGTGTCTTTTCCGGTCACGGATAGGATCATTATCGGCTTTTTACCTGGGTCAATACGGAGTATATTCGGTCTTTCTGCTGTTTCGGGTAAAGCTGCAGCATCAAGTTTCTCTCTGAGGTATAGAACAGTAAAATCCATATCCGTTCCCCAAATAAAATCTATGGTTATAAGACTTATATCTTCCTTTGATTCAGATTTTATACTCTTAATACCTTTTAAACCTGCAATTGAGGCTTCCAATGGTTCGGTGAGAAGTCTTTCTATCTCTTCAGGGCTACTTCCTTCCATCTCTGTCCAAACGGTTACAGATGGGTATTTTATGTCTGGTAATAGATTTACTGGTAATTTATTATACGATATGATACCGAACACTGTCACAGCAGTGAATATCATTATTATCGTTATAGGTCTTAGAAGTATATTTTTAAGCATGTTTTTTTCCTCTCGTCATCCTGAATTTATTTCAGGATCTTTCTTTTTTTTTAAAGAGGGGACGGTAAGAAACCGTCCCCTACATTTTGATTTTTTACTTAAACATTTGCATAATTACTTGAAAACCTCCCGGGATACATAACAAACAGTATAGTATTAAAAATATCCCTACGCACACTCTCTTAACATGTGCGACATTGTCTTCCACAAAAACATATCCTGCCAAAATTGCTAAACCGAAGAATCCGCCGACTATAAAGACCGGCCAACCAATTAAGTAATGAATAGCTTCCATCCACGCACCATAATTGGGATTTGTCCCTACTAATACAATCCAACTACCCCAGAATAGGCACGATCCAAAGAATAATATATAAAGCATATATTCAATTCGATTCTTATTTTCCTTATTCTCACTAATCTTGCTACCAAAATTATCAATTTTTTTCTTCAATATTTCAGGAACTAGGAACAAATATTTATATATCATTGATTTAACTAAACTTTTCTTACTCGATCTAAAATGTTCATTAATTGCTTCATCGACCAGATCATTATAATTCTGTATAACAGGTGCAGGATCTTTATAACCAAGATAGAATTTATACTTGTCATACACTGTTTCATGAGGAATATCTTCTAATCCTAATTCAAAATCATATTCAAGGACATCTAAACCGTTATCATTGAGAACTTTCACATAATCCTTACCGAATTTTCTGTAATTTCCAAGTATTCCATATAATTTAAATCTATCCTTATATGAAGTAAGTGGCATTTCAAGTGTTTTATCTATATTCTCATCAATATTTGCCTGTAATATTATAAAACCATCTGAAGTAATTATCCTGTTTAACTCTTTGATCACCATTTTGTAAGACGGTAATTTTTCCAGAACATAATTGCAGATTATTACGTCAAAATGATCGTCAGGATATTTATCTCTCAGTTCTTCATCTCTGATAGAAAAATCACCTGTAACATTAAATATCTTAACTTCAGTATTTGGAAAATTCTTAAAATATTCAGTAATTTCATTCTTTTCACTGATGACTAGAATTTTCAACTCACCTTTTAAAAGCTCTGTCCTTGATTGAAGAAATAAAAGAAGTGTCCGCTCTTCCTTAGAAGATGCACAGATAGGGCAGTAATTACTTTTACCCCCGAATTTCCCGTAGGAATCCATCCTATAAAATTTTCCACAGAACGGGCAGTATAATTCATTTCCTGCGAAATAATTCGATTTATACAATTCGTAATTTTCTTTTATTTTCTCAAATGCCATATTTAACCTTGTTCCGCAACATTTCGATACAATTTTCTCCGAAAATCACTCAATGTACGGTTTACACCGGTCTTCGAGTGATTACACAGTAATAGTATCGAGAAGCCGGTTTTAATTAATTACCTTTACATCCGCGTCATGCGCTAACGTGTAATTATTCGTAATTACAACATCATCTCCAAGCTTCAACTTAGGATCTTTCTCGTCAAGGATTATTTCAGTAAAATTAAAATTCGAAAGTCCTGTATTAACATATACCCATTTAGCCTTCTCATCTTGAACTATGAATACCAATTTTCTATTATCTCTGGTAAGAATAGCTTCATTTGGTACAATTATTTTGTCGAAATAAATCTTACTTTCAATTTTAACATTTCCACGCATACCAGATTTGATCCTTAGATCACCATTAGGAATGTTAACTAATACTTTACAAGTACCTGTATTCTCATCAATTATCGGAGAAATAGTTTCAATAATTCCATTGAAAACGACATCTTTCAGAGCTTCGAACTTTACTTCGACCTTTCTATCATCAGTAAGATCACCAACTTCACTTTCTAAAACAGGTATCTCCATTTCGATCATCTTATAATCAACAATGGTCATTGCTTTATTCCCTGTATTGAAATGCTGTCCTTTTACAATACTTAGATCTGCAATGTATCCTGACGAAGGTGCTCTAACTGTTGCATATTCATAATCAAGTTTAGCTTTTTTGTAGCTTATCATAGCTTGAGTTAAACCAGTTGAAGATTTTAATACTTCAACGCTTCCACCCTGATTGAAAATAAGATCAACTTCAAGTTCGAGCTTTTGATCTTCATATTCCTTTTCACTAATATTTCCGATTCTTCTCTGTTCTTTCAATTTATTTAATTCTTCATTGAATTTTTTATCATTGGCTGCTGTACTTTGATCTTTTATCTC
>JAQICF010000218.1 GCA_027858795.1 Candidatus Delongbacteria bacterium
TTATTATACCGAACTAATATTATTTTATAAAACCAATCTTAAATAGAATTTCTTTAATAAATCTTTTCAAAAGTTTTTTATGTAAACGGTTTTTACATTTTTCTTTAAACGAAGAAAGATTATCATCAGGCTCAATTTCTATTCGTTTTAAAGCTGAAATATCCTTTTTGCTATTACTTATACCGTATCTTGTTGAACAGGCAGATTTATATCCGAATTTCATTAGGCAATCTATAGCAAAAGAATTATAATCGTTAATCTGACCGAAAGGATAACTGAAATGTTTTATGGGTTTAGAAATTTGTTGTTCCAGTGTTGCTTTTGAATCAGAAAATTCTGATATGATTTCTGTTTTTGTTTGTTTTGATAAGTGCTTGTGTGATTTACCATGAGATCCAATTGTAACAAGATTTTCATCACTGATTAGTTTTATATCTTCCCAATTCATGATATCAATTATTTTTTCAGAATCCCATACATTGGATTTCCCAACATGATCTACAGGAACGAACAGGATGGCTGGAATATTAAATTCCTTTAATAATGGGTAAAAGAATTCTTTGAAGCTTAAATATGCATCATCAACAGAAATCAAAGCAATATTTTTACGATTTGGAAGATTTCTAATATAAAAATCAATTGTAACAAGTTCAAAATTATTTTTTAAGTATAACAGTTGCTTTCTTAATTCAGATACTGCAACTGTATTAAAGCCAGATTTTTCAGCGATATTGTGATACATGAAAATCATAATACATCTGATAAAGATTCAGTCACATCCTTTAATCCGAACTTTATCATTGTACTTCCTCTTATTGTTTATAATTATTGTAATGAATTCAAATTTAAGCACAAACATCCAAATAAAAGTGTCTTTAAAGAATTTTAGAAGGTATGTTATGTGTAGTAATAAAAACTACATACAACAAGCTGTACCGTAGGAGAACTCTTTGCTACACAAAACTAAATTTAAACCTACTGCAATCAAACTGCAAGAAATATTTTCCTCAAAATTAACTGAATCCAGAATTCAAGAAAGTTATAAATAAGAAGTAACAAAATTTTAATATTTACCTTGATTTAGGCATATGAAATTGTGTACTTTAATAGTATAAGTTATAAGCATTTTATTTAAGAAATATCATAGGGATGAATATGAAAATCAATGTGTTATGGCTATTATTAATTTTACATCTACCTGTTTTTTCGATCGCAATTTCCAAAACTTCTGTCGATTTCAGCATTGAAAATGATGATAAAAAGAACCTAAGATTTAGCAAGGAATTGCAATCACAAATATTCTCCCATTTTAATTATCAGGACCTTAACTACGGAACAGAGAAAGTCAGAGAGCTAAAGGAAGAGATAAAAATTATTGAATTCCTATGGAATTCAGGAAAAGACAGTATAAATATTGATCTTAAGTCAGCATCTGTAGGTTATCCACTGCAATACAAAGATATTCTTCTCAAACAGATAGAAGTGTTCCGCAATGATCCAAAATGGCAAAAGTATACCGTTTACAGAAAAAACAACAAGAAACCATCCTGGGATATTGATCATGAATTGATCGAAACTATAATGCTGGAAGGTAAAGTTTATAGTTCCCTAGATGACTTACTTTTAAAATTCGGTTATAAGATCAAAGGTTTCTCAGTAGAAAAAACAGGATATGTTACTCAGAAATATATTGATAAGTATGATTTGGAATACGAAGAAAGTGAAATTAAAGATATCCCAATTCCATTTATAGTGTGGGTGTCTGTTGAAAAAATCATTCAGCTGGAGAAATAAATTGAGTGAAAGATCATTAAAAAAAGAACTTGGGTTACTTGATGTGTTCAGTATCGCTTCAGGCGCCATGATAAGTTCAGGTTTGTTTATTTTGCCGGGATTAGCTTATGTTCAAGCAGGCCCTGGTATGATATTGTCGTACATGTTAGCAGGTTTTTTAGCTGCGACAGGAATGTTAAGCCAGTCAGAATTAATTTCAGCAATGCCTAAAGCAGGTGGAACTTATTTTTTTGTAGCAAGAAGTATGGGTCCAGGTGTCGGGACAATTGATGGTTTGATCGAGTGGTTTTCAATTTCTTTAAAAAGTGCTTTTGCATTGATAGGTATGGCTGCATTCACAAGGTTGATCATTGATTTTGACATACATATGATAGCTATAATATTCTGTGTTGTTTTCCTTGTTATTAATATAATTGGTGCTAAAGAATCAGGTAGATTTCAAGTCGTAATTGTATTCCTACTGATAGCTCTGCTGATCTTTTATGTAATAGACGGTCTTATTCATATAGATGTTAATAATTTTACTCCATTTGCCCCAAATGGAGCAGCTTCGATATTTTCCACTGCTGGACTGGTATTTGTTTCTTATGGTGGACTTTTAAAAATAGGAAGTATTTCAGAAGAAACAAAAAACCCTACAAGGAATTTACCACTTGGTATGATCTTATCGTTTGTGGTTGTTGGAATATTGTATGGTCTTGTAGTTTTTGTTACAACCGGTGTTTTAGGTAGTAAATTAGGAACAACAGTCGAAAATGTGTCTTTAACTCCTATAACTGACGGGGCATCTTCATTCATGGGTGAATGGGGTGTGATAGCTTTAACTATAGCAGCAATTTTAGCATTTATATCAACAGCAAATGCGGGTGTATTATCTGCTTCAAGATATCCATTAGCATTAAGCAGAGATAATCTCATTCCTTCTTTCTTTGGGAAATTAAGTATAAGATCAAAAACTCCATATATTTCAATTCTATTCACAGGTGCATTTATAATGTTATCATTTTTACTTGAGCTGGATATCCTAGTTAAAGCAGCTTCAACAGTGATAATATTTACTTATATTTTTTCCTGTCTGGCAGTAATAATTCTTCGAGAAAGTAGAGTTCAGAACTATCAACCAAAATTCAAAAGTCCATTATATCCCTGGGTTCAGATAATCGGTATCGGTGGTTTTTTGATATTAGTCTATGAAATGGGTCTTGAAGCAATACTTACCAGTCTGGGATTAGGATTCCTAGGATTCTTAACATATTGGTTCTACGGGAAAAAGAATACTGAGAATGAGTACGCCCTTCTTCACTTGATCGAAAGAATTACGAATAAGCAGTTCCTCACAGGGGGGCTTGAATCTGAGCTTAAAGATATCATCAGAGAAAGAGATGATATCGTAAAAGATAGATTTGATAACCTTGTTGAAGATAGGTGCGTTCTGGATATAAAGAAAAAGATAAACAAGGAAGAGCTTTTTGAATTAATAGCAGAAACGGTGCATGAGAAATTGAGTATTCCTCATCATATGATATATGAACTTTTAACTGCCAGAGAAGCTGAGAGCAGTACAGCTTTAACAGAATTTCTTGCAATACCACATATTATCATTGAAGGTGAGAAAACTTTTGAGATGCTTATTATCAGGTCAAAGCATGGGATAGAACTTTCTGAACAGCATAAAGATATAAAAGCAATATTTGTTCTACTTGGTACAAAAGATGAAAGGAATTTCCATCTTAGAGTAATATCAGCTATAGCTCAGATAGTCAGAGATCCTGAATTTGAAAAGAAATGGATAGCAGCGAAAAATCCCGAGAATCTACGAGATGTGATATTGTTGGGAAAGAGAGTTAGGATGTGATTCGCACATTGCAAGGGGCTAAAGCCACCTTGTCCCCAAAAACCGTAGGGTCGGGCTTTATGTCCGACCTTAATTGTTGTAGCAGGACAAATTTGAGTTGACATTTTAAATTTGTCCTGTTATATTGTTTGTATCGTACTATTGAGGTAATATTATGTATATAAAACGGAATGCAGAACGATTATTGAAAAGGTTTGCAAAGCAGTATCCTGTCGTTACAATTACTGGTCCTAGACAATCAGGAAAAACAACTCTTTGCAAAAAAACTTTTCCTGATAAAAAGTATGTATCACTTGAAAATATTGATGATAGAGATTTTGCAAAAAAAGATCCTAGAGGATTTTTAACGGAATTTTCAGGAGGTGTTGTAATAGATGAAGTACAAAGAGTTCCTGAATTGCTTTCGTATATACAAGGTATTGTTGATGAAAATCAAATTAAAGGTGAGTTCATACTAACTGGTAGTTCTCAGTTTGAATTATCTAGGACTATCTCACAATCACTTGCAGGGAGAACCGCTTTGATAAAATTACTTCCATTTTCATATTTGGAAATATACAACTCAGTGAATTTATCTACTGACTGGGTAGATAATGTACTTTATAAAGGTTTTTATCCAAGAATACATAGCGACAAATTAAATCCAACTGATGCAATTTCCTCATATATCGAAACATATGTAGAAAGAGATGTCAGACAAATGTATGATGTGAAAGACTTAAGTTTATTTAGACTATTTATGAGACTTTGTGCGAGTAGGGTAGGTCAACTTCTTAACTATTCCAGTATTGCTAATGATTGCGGTGTTTCTGTACAAACAATAAAACAATGGACTTCAATTCTTGAACAAAGCTATATTATATTTCTTCTCCAACCTTACCATAGTAATATAAAAAAAAGACTTGTGAAGACACCCAAAATATATTTTTATGATGTAGCAGTCTGTGCGTATTTAAATGGAGCTAAGAAAAAAGAGCATATCGGAGCTTTACCAACAAGAGGATCTTTATTTGAAAATTTTATTATATCAGAAACTCTTAAAATGAATTTTCATAATAATATTAAAGATGAATTTTATTTTTTCAGAGACAAAAATGGTAAAGAAGTTGATCTGTTGATAAATAGAAATTTGGATATGATACCGATTGAAATAAAATCAGCACATACATTTAATACAGACTATCTCAATAATCTTAAGTATTACGCAAAACTTTTTAAATCTGATAAATTAGGGAGTGTGATCTTCTCTGGAGAAACACAAAAGAGAAGTGATTTTACAGCTTTTAATTATTTTGATTATTTCAAAGAATATATTTTGAAGAAATGACAAACAAATATTGCTGTAGGGGACGATTTCCATTCGTCCCTTCTTTTAAAAACAAGATCCTGAAATAAATTCAGGATGACAGTGAGGAAAACAATATGATATCACCAAAACAAATAGCACTAGACAAAGTTTTATTGAAAGGTTTAGAAGGTAAAATTTTAAAAACAGCTGAATTGCTTATTTCTGACCAAGAAATATCGATACTACAGGATTATGCAAATAATGTATCTATTACAAGACTGAATTTTAATGATCACGGACCTGTTCATATGAGGCAGGTAGCTATAAATGCGGTAAAAATAATAAAACTGATGAATGAATCAGGAATAAAATTCAACCTGGAAATAGAGAAGATCGGTTCGTTCGAGGACAGTATGATCGTAGTACTGATCGCATCTTTTCTGCATGATATCGGGATGAGTATCGGTCGTGACGGTCATGAAAGAATGACTATTACACTTACAACCGGAATCATAGAAAACATATTGAAAAAAGTTTACCCAAAAGATATTGGAAAGCAGCTAATCATAAAATCAATGATCTTTGAAGGAATAATAGGTCATATGGGTACTCAGAAAATACATTCTCTTGAAGCGGGGATTATTTTAATTGCAGATGGTTGTGATATGGAAAAGGGGAGAGCCAGGATACCACTTCTTATGGAAACAGGTTCAAAAGTCGGTGATATTCATAAATATTCTTCTGCAGCTATCAAGAAAGTTTATATAGAGAAAGGTAAAGAAAAACCTGTGCGTGTTCAGGTAGAAATGACAGAGAATGCAGGATTCTTTCAAATAGAAGAAGTTTTAATGAAAAAGATCAATATGAGCCCGGTGAAGAAATATATAGAGTTGTATGCAGGAGTGATAGGGGTGGAGTTGAAGCGATATTTGTAGATAGCTACCACCCCGAACGACTTTGTCGCCCACCCCTCCACAGGAGGGGAATGAAGTAAAGTTCCCGTCCCGTGGTGGGGTGTCAGCAAATAGCTGACGGGGTGGTGAACGAGCGATTTTAACAGGATGTTGTAAAACAAAAATACGTAGGAGATAAATGAACTTCCTTTACACAGACACATTTATGAATTTATATTTTATTACATGGGTAATTCTACTTATTATTTCAGTGATTATTATCCTGAAGAATAAGAATGAATACGAATTTCTAAAAAACAATTATTGGCAATTCCTATTCGAGAAATGGAAATTTATCACATTCTTCATAGCTGTGTTTTTTATTTCTGCAGCTGCACCTTTTTCTAATGATCATACCTGGGATCTTTACGATTCTATTCTTATTTCGGTAGTAACATATGCCTTAGCTCCTTGGTCAGTTGGTGTAATATATTTGTCTTTTAAACGAAAGTTATTTGATTCAAAGCTGTTCGTTGCACTTACAACATTACTATTACCATGCTGGGCTTACGATGCTTATATCTATTTCAGAGATGGAATTTATCCGATTACATGGGCTACAAATGTAATAATATCTACTGGGATTGTTATAACTGCAGGATTGTTCTGGAATCTAAGCTGGACTAAAGAAAATGGGACAGAGTTCGCTTTCAGGTTAGAAAATTGGCCTTATAAGATAAACTCACCAATAAAGAAAATGCTTATTCCAATGTTTATTTTGATGTTTCCTGTTGTATATTCTACAGGGTGGTTTGTGTATAATTATTTTTGGTAGGGAAAATATTTGAACAAACAACTAAATCAATTTGTATGAATAATTATCAATCAAAACATAAAGATATCTTTATGTTTAAAATTATCAATATTATCGGAAGATTTAAAATGAAGAAAATAAATTCCAGAATCTTAACAGTAATAATGTTTTGTGTTATGGGAATTGTGAATGTTCTCTATTCTGAAAATAATCATTCATCAGCAAAAATGGATAGTTTATACTATTATTTAGAAAATCAAATATCTATTATAACAAGTTCTTATGAGCAAGATAGTGTTATTGAGCAAAAGATAAAATTAATTAATTCAGTATTGAAAAAACATCCAGAGATCGTAAATCACATACCTGATGGGAAATATGTGAATTTAGTAAATTCAACATTAAGAAATTTTGGTAACACATCAGTTTTGACTATATTAAATCATATTTTAAATATTTATAACTTGCCAATAAACTCATTCGAATTAAAAAAAATAGAAAATACGATTCCTGAATATATAGCTAAATACAAATTTATTAGATGTTTGAATATCGTTAAAGTAATGGAATTGCTACTTAAACATAATTCAGATTTGAATATGGTTAAAAGTGAGCGAAAAAACATATTATATGAATTCCTTAGGAATCGAAATCTTAATAAATTTGCAGAATACATCTTAAATAATGGTGGTGTTGCATACGATGAAAGTGATAATATTAATTATAAATTGCTAAAATCTGTATCGGAATTGAATGTTTCAGATGCAAAAGAAATAATAAAAATGGGTGCTAATGTTAATTTTAGAGATGACAGGAGATATACACCTTTGGCCTGGTCTTGCTATTTTGCTCATAAAGAAATGACACAACTATTACTTGATAATGGTGCTGATACTAATCAAGCAATTGGTTATTACGACACACCTCTTAATTTTGCAGTCCGAAGCAATAATATAAATTTTGTAGAATATTTGCTAAATAATGGTGCACATATTAACGGTCTATCAGATATTGGAGGGAAGCATTATAGTTATTTACCGATAATAAAAGCTATTGAAAGTAATAATTTTGATATGATTAAGTTCTTAGTTGCCAATTCTGCCAAATTAGATTACGAGTCGAATGATTTGATTTATGCGGCGTTATCTACTAGAAACATAAATATAATTGATTATATGATCAAAAATGGTGTTTATATTGATCCAGAGAAGATATATTTAAACTATAGAGGATACCCCATAATTTCTGATTACCTATTAAAAAATAATATTATAAGCATTTTTTCTGATAATTTTAAAGAATCACTTTATAATTCTATTGAATATGGTTCTACAGATGTATCAGAAGTATTTTTAAGAAATGGAGGTTATGTCCACTTTTCAATTATGGTTGATGCAGTTTATGATAGTTGGGCTCGCTATGTTTTTACTTTTGGTGAAGGTGATTTTTATAAAAGAGATTATGAAATTGTAATGAAATACATTTATATGGATATATTGGCTATTTCTTTGTTTTTTCTAACAGTTGTAGTTGGGATAAACATATATTTGAGAAAGAAGGGAAGTTACTTTATTTTTCGTCCTAAAAGGAATAAAGTAAAACAGCTCGCAATGTTCTTAGCATTCAATATGTTATTTATAGTATTAGTGTATTTTATAGATAAGATGATTTTATGATAAAAGAAATTCAAGCAAGAAAGACCCTGAAATAAATTCAGGGTGACGATGTAGGGGGGACAATTTCTTATCATCCCCTCTTTAAAAAAACAATGGATCTCCGGATCAAGTCCGAGGATGACAGACAAATAGGAAAACCAAATGAATAACATACTCAGCATTATGGCAAAAGAAATCAACTGTTCCGAAAATTCAGTTCAGACAGTATTGAGTTTACTATCAGAAGGCTCAACGATTCCCTTCATTGCGAGATATAGAAAAGAAATGACAGGTGGGCTTGATGAGGAGCAACTTAGACAAATAGATGAAAGAGCCGGTTATCTAAAGAACTTAAATGCTCGAAAGGCTACTATTTTAAAGACTATTACTGAATTAGGCAAACTTACACCTGAATTGTCCGCAAAGATCACAGAATGCCTCTCAAATACAGAATTAGAAGATATTTATCTACCTTATAAACCAAAAAGGAAAACTCGTGCTTCTATTGCAAGGGAGAAGGGACTTGAATCTTTAGCTCTTTTCATTTTGAACAATCCGGATTTCTCAGGTGATGTAGAAAGTGTTTACAGAAAATATATAAACAAAGAAAAAGGTGTGGATGATATTGAGATAGCTATTGCAGGTGCAAAAGATATTCTAGCTGAAATGATATCTGAACATGCTTCAATAAGAAAATTCTGTAGAGAATATTTACAAAATAGAAGTACGATCATCTCTATCAAAGCACAAGAAAAAGTAAAAAAGATCATTGATGATGAAGATGAACCTAAACAAACCAGCAGCTATTCTCAGCAATCTGAAAAGAAAGCAAAGGATGTTTATCAGATATATCATGATTTTAAAGTTAATATTCGTTCAATAAAACCCCATCAGATCCTCGCAATAAATAGAGGAGAGGATGAAGGAATTTTAAAGATAACCCTGGATTATGATAAGGAATATTTAAGCAAAGTTATAAAAAAGCGATTCTTTCACACTGATAGATCAAGCTTTAACGATTTGATCGATGAAATCATAAAAGATAGCTGGAAAAGATTATTATTTCCGTCCCTTCAGAGAGAAGTAAGAAATGAACTCACTGTCAGGGCTGAAATTCATGCTGTGGAAGTATTTGCAACAAATCTACGGCAATTACTTCTTCAACCTCCTTTGGTTGATAAAGTGATAATGGGAATTGATCCGGGTTTTATATCAGGGTGTAAGATAGCAGTGATAGATACCACAGGTAAGTATTTACATGGTGAGACGATCTATCCTCATCCTCCACAGAGAAAATCTACTCAGTCTTTTGAAATTATGCTGTCGGCTATAAAAAAGTACGACGTTGAAATAATTGCCATCGGAAATGGTACTGCGAGTAGAGAAACAGAATCATTAGTATCAGATATGATCAAAAATAATAATCTTGAGTGTAAATATTTAATTGTCAATGAAGCAGGGGCATCTGTTTATTCAGCATCAAAGCTGGCTAAGGAGGAATTTCCTGATCTTGAAGCATCTATGAGAGGAAATGTATCAATCGCGAGAAGGGTACTTGACCCATTGGCAGAACTTGTAAAGATCGATCCTAAATCTATTGGTGTAGGACTATATCAGCACGATATCAATCAAAAAGTTCTGATCAAAAGACTTGAGACAGTTGTTGAATCGGTAGTTAACCATGTCGGTGTTGATCTTAATACAGCTTCATCACCGTTACTCTGTCAAGTTTCTGGATTAACCAAAAGATCAGCAGATAAAATTATCAAGCTTAGAGATGAGAAAGGTTATTACAATAGTCGTGCAGATCTGAAGAAGATCACAAAGATGACACCGTAATCCTTTGAACAATGTGCAGGATTCCTTAAGATCAGTAATGGTACGAATCCATTAGACATTACCTCTATTCACCCTGAAAGTTATACCGCAGTTGATAAATTATTAAAAATATATGAACTGCAGAATAAAGAGATTAATCATCCAGAAACAATTGAAGCAATTCGTAATATTAAGCCTGGTAAAAAATTGGCTGAGAAGATAGGTGTCGGGCTTCCAACCTTGAGTGATATTCTGGAAAATCTTCAGAAACCTGGACGTGATCCCAGAGAGGAGCTTTCTAAACCAATTCTTCGCAGCGATGTGTTGAAAGCTGAAGATCTTAGTGTAGGAATGAAGCTGAAGGGCACAGTGAGAAATATTGTTGATTTCGGTGCATTCGTTGATATCGGGATAAAACAGGATGCATTAGTTCATGTTTCCCAAATGGCTGATAAGTTCGTTAAGAACCCATTAGATATTGTAAAAGTAGGTGATATTGTAGATGTGTCAGTCATATCTATCGACAAGGAAAAAGGTCGAGTTGGTCTGAGCATGAAGAAGACCTAACCGTAGGGTCGGGGTTCACCTCCGACCTAAATCGACTCCAGTTCTTCCCATCTTTCATATTTCTCTGGTAAAATAATATCAAGTTCGGCATGTCTGTTCTGAACTCTTTTTATTTCAGAGACATCTTGTTTGAAAAATTCTGCACTAGACATAGTATTCATAAGATCTGCTTGTTCAGCTTCAAGTTTCTCAATAAACTCAGGTATATCAGCCAGTTCATGTGTTTCTTTAAACGTAAGCTTTCTAATCTTCTCTTTTATCCTGACTTTTTTAGGAGATTGAGATTTCTTCACTGCTTCTTTTTTCTGCCTCCAGTTCTCATAACCACCAATATATTCTCCGATAGTTCCATCAGGTTGGAAAATAATAGAACTTGAAACCACATTATTGATAAATTCACGGTCATGACTAACGATCAGTACTGTACCTGTAAATTCCACAAGTAGAGATTCAAGTAGTTCAAGAGTTTCTTGATCAAGATCGTTGGTAGGTTCATCAAGTACAAGAACATTAGCCGGTCTTGTAAAAAGTTTTGCCAGAAGAAGTCTGTTCTTCTCACCACCGGATAAATTCTTAACAGGTGTGTTCATTCTTTCTTTTGAGAATAAAAAATCTTGAAGATAAGAGAAAATATGCCTTTGTTGCCCATTAAAATTTACAGAATCTTTTCCTTCAGCAATATTCACAAGAATAGATTCGTTTTCATTCAGAACTAATCTGGTTTGATCAAAATATGCAATTTCCAAATTAGCACCATGCTTAACACTGCCTTCCTGTGGTGTAAGTTCATTCAATAAAATTTTCAATAAAGTCGTTTTCCCACATCCATTCGCACCTAAAATCCCGATCTTGTCACCACGCATGATAGCAGTGCTAAATTTATTCAATATTTGCTTGTCAGGATATGAGAAAGTCAGGTCTTTGGCTATGATAACTTGCTTACCACTTGCATTCGTTTGTTGAAGGGCAAATGTTGAGGTGCCGGTAAATTCTCTACGTTGCTCTCTTTCATTTCGTAATTTTTTAAGAGAACGGACTCTACCTTCATTTCTTGTACGTCTGGCTTTGATACCTTTTCTTATCCAGACTTCTTCAATTGCTAGTTTTTTATCAAAGATACGGTTTTCCTCTTCTTCGATTGCTAGATCAGATTCTCGATATTCTAAGAAGGTATTATAATCAGTTTTCCAACCACGGATATTGCCACGATCAAGTTCGTGTATCGAAGTTGCAACTTTTTGTAAAAATACTCTATCATGTGTTACAAAGACTAAGGTTTTATTATATTTTGCGAAGAAATTCTCAAGCCAAATTATTGAATTCACGTCAAGATGATTTGTTGGCTCATCTAATAATAGTATATCAGGTTCTTTTACAAGTTCACGAGCGAGAATAGTTCGTCTTTTTAATCCAACAGAGAGTTCTTCATAGTTTTGTGTTGGATCGAGATCCAGTTTTGTAATAACCTTATCAATCATAGGTGTATTATTTGTCCATTCATCAACAGCTTCTGATATGATTTGATGTACTGTGCCTGACATTTCAGGGATTTCCTGACTCAAATATCCTGTTGTTATTCCTTTTTTTCGAACAACTTCGCCTGAATTGGCATCCAGAGA
>JAQICF010000239.1 GCA_027858795.1 Candidatus Delongbacteria bacterium
CATAACTTCTTGTAACATTATTTAAGCCCTCCTTCAGTTTTAAGATCACCAAGTGGATAGTACTTCAACATGTTCTCTTCCCACCATTTATAAGAATCAACAGGTGTCATTTTCCATCCTGACGGACAGTTACCAACAAGCTCAATAAAAGAAGTACCTTTGTCATTCAGAGAATTCTCAATACCTTTTTCGATAGCTTTCTTTAGTTTTCTTACATTTACAGCATTATTCGCAGCTTGTCTTGTTACAAAGCAAGTACCATCAAAAGTTTTAACGATATCTGCAACTTTTAAAGGCATGCCTGTTGTTTTAACATCTCTACCATCCGGTGATGATGCTGTAACCTGTCCGGGTAAAGTAGTAGGCGCCATTTGACCACCTGTCATACCATATATTGCGTTGTTATAGAATAGAATTACGATACTTTCACCTCTATTACAAGCATGAAGAGTTTCAGCGATACCAATAGATGCTAAGTCACCGTCACCCTGAATAGTGAAAACTGCGTGATTAGGTAATACTCTTTTAATTCCTGTTGCTAATGCACAAGCTCTACCATGAGCAGCTTCCTGCATGTCGCAATTCATATAATCATAAGCAAATACTGCACATCCAACCGGTGCTACTCCGATGATCTGGTTTTGAATACCTTTTTCATCAATAACTTCCTGAAGAATTTTTTCAAGAGTACCATGAGCACAACCCGGGCAGTAATGCATGTCATTTTTCTGAAGGTTTGGTTTTTTCCAAACTACATCAAATTCCTGACCGTTTTTTGTAATTTTCTCAGTCATTGTTTACTGCTCCTGTTTAATATTGGTTTATCATATTTTTTGCCTTTTCAACGATCTCATCTGTAGAAAGAACGATACCACCTGTCTTACCATAATGCTCAACAGGTATTTTACACTCAACTGCAAGCTTTATATCTTCTATCATCTGTCCAACACTCATCTCTATAGAAAGGTAAGCTTTCACCTGCTTAGAGTATTTTTTGATAATATCTTTTGGGAAAGGCCATACAGTCTTAGGTCTGATCAACCCAACTTTTACTCCCTTCTCTCTTGCAATATCAACAGCTTTCCTAACGATCCTTGAAGATAAACCGTAAGCGATAAATCCTATCTCAGCATCATCCATGTGATAAAGTTCGTAATCAACTTCGTTCTCTTCGATGATCTTGTATTTTGCTTGAAGTTCGAAATTCTTTTGTTCCATATCTTCAGGTTTGATGTAAAGAGAAGTTATAGTGTTTTGAGTTCTATTATTCATCTCACCGTTTGTTGCCCAGCTAGTATCGAACGCTGGTCTTACATAATCTTCTTTAAATTCAACTGTTTCCATCATCTGACCTAAAGCACCGTCAGAAAGGATTAGCACAGGATTAAGATATTTTTCTGACAGATCAAATGCTTTATAGACCATGTCTGCTTGTTCCTGAACTGAATTAGGAGTAAGTACGATAAGACGATAATCTCCGTGACCTCCACCTTTTACAGCTTGAAAATAATCACCTTGAGAAGGCTGGATAGTTCCAAGACCGGGACCACCTCTCTGAACATTAACTAAAACACAAGGAATCTGAGCACAAGCTATGTATGAAACACCTTCCTGCATTAAAGAATATCCAGGTGAAGATGTAGATGTCATTGATCTTTTACCACAAGCTCCGGCACCGTAAACCATATTGATAGCAGATACTTCACTCTCTGCTTGAACGTAAGCTATACCTTTGCGAGGCAGCCATTTTGAGAAATATTCTAATACTTCACTCTGAGGAGTAATAGGATAACCGAAGTATCCGTCAATTCCGGCTCTGATTGCTGCTTCAGCAAGAGCCTCATTACCCTTCATTAAATATTTTTCAGCCAATTTTGACCTCCAATCTATTTTTTATTTAATAATTATTTCTTAGCTGCTCTAAAAGCAGTAATTACACTATCAGGACACATTATTGCACAGTTAGCACATCCGATACAATCCTCATTGATCATTATCGCGTAATAATATCCTTTGTCGTTTGTTGTCTCGGAATAACCGATAGTACCTTTTGGACAAACGGTCGCGCAGAGTTTACATCCTTTACATTTTTGAATGTCCACTTCTATGAACCCTTTAATCTCCATGTTTCCTCCAAAAAATTTTGGTTTTATTATTAATTATAATTCTTTACTGAGAACTGATATTAAAGTATTTATTGGACTAAATCAAGATATTTTTTTATAAGGTTTTATAAATTTTAAGATTTTATCAACTCTATTTTATTGCCATACCACTTTCAACCAATTTATCGCGATGACTCTTAATAAATATAGAAGTATCCCCAAAATAGCACAGTTCTCCTTTGTCCAGAAAAAGGATTTTATCGAAATTTGATATATCATCAATATTTTTTGAAATAAAAACAGAAGTACACGATTTGTTTTTAATTACTCTATCAAAAATTATTTTTTTGACATCTTTATCGATCAGTGTCATTGAATCATCCATTAACAAAACTTTAGGTTCTTTAATAATAGTGGAACATATATTAACAAGTTGTTTTTCTCCACCAGATAAATTACTTGGTTCAGTATTTAAAAGTTTATCTAATCTGTAATCTTCAATTAATTTGTCTAATCTATTTTTTATCTCAGCTGGAGCTATGTTTTGTATTTCAAGCCCGAAAACAAGGTCATAGATCATATTCTCAGAGAAATTATTATCCAGCCAAAAATTACCAATATAACCTAATGTATCATATAGATCATCCCCATGATCTTCAATTGACTTTCCATCAATATTTATGCTCCCGGTATAAGAATATTCCTGACCGGCCAAAGATTCTAGTAATTTAGTTTTTCCTGAACCGCTTGGCCCTGAAATTACTAAAGAGCTATCCTCTTCAAGCGTAAAACATATATTTTTTAAGATATCCCTTCCAGAAAGAGAAAGAGATAGATCATTAACTTTTATCATAATTTATTTCAATAGCTCTTCTAAATGTTCATCAATAAGTTTTTCCTTGTTTTGGATACGATCCAGATGATTTTTCTTTTTCTTTGCAATGTTTTTATCGATCCTTTCAATAACTTTTTTCTGTATATTCTCTCTTTTGTCAAATCCCTTTGATAATTTCTCTCTTATCATTGTTTTTAGGTCAGTTTTTTCTTTTTCATTCTCAGAATTCTTGAACTTATATATGAGGATATCAACTTCAGATTCTTCAAATATCATTGAAATAAGCTCTATTTTTTCTTCTTTAGGTTCTTTTGTTCTTCTGATATGTTTTTTCAACTTATGTAATAATCTACGATATATTCTCGGGTGTTCTTTTTTTAGTTTAATAGCTTTATCATGTAATTCAGGAAAGTGAGCCTTTAAAGCTTCATGTATTTTTTCTTCTAATTTAGCAGTTATCTTTTTATTTCGAAATTCTCCTCTTCTGCCATGTTCAAATTCTTCCCCTCTTGGGTGCTCTCTATCAAATTCATGCATATTGTCCATACCATGAGGTAAAGGGTTTTCAAAATCTTTTTGAGCCTTTACGAATAGAAAAGCCCCACCTATAAATATTAAGATAATGATCCAATTGTATTTTATTGACATAATAACCTCCATTTTCTAAAGTAAACGCAATTTAAACAATTTTATTGTAAATCTCTCGGAATTTTTTATTAAAAAAGTCTGAGAGATTTTATTTTGTCTCTGAATTTTTTTGTTTTTTGAAAAATACTGAGAAAATTTCAGTTATTTATTGTAAAATACTTAGATTTCCTTTATTTTGGTATGTATAATTTTTGCGTTAGCTATAAGGAGACAATTAAATGAGTTTATCATCACCTGAAGAATTTAGAATAACAACGAGTTCATTTTACAGTAGATCTTTTACATTGTTATTCAGGGATAATAAGTTGGTTTATCAATCAACAAGACCCGAAGAAAAACTTTTTAGAGTTCCAGCAGATGAAGATTGGGATAAATTTTGGAAAGAAACGGTTAATCTAAAGATATGGCTATGGAAGAAATCTTATGTTGATAGAAGTACCCATGATGGTCAAAATTGGAGCGTGAAAATAAAGATCGGAAAAATGTTTCTACATTCCTATGGATCCGGAGAATTTCCAGAAAATTATAAAGAATTTTTAGTTGCGATAAGAAAATTAATCGGTGGTTTGGAATTTTCTTAATTTAATTTTTTATTATTTTACTTTTTAAATTAATCTCTTATATTATATAAACATAGTAATATTAATATGTAATTTGTATGTAGTGCTTTAGGCTTTTTTGATGCCTGTTTATAAGTTCTTTCACTGATTAGATATTGTAATATTGGAGAGGTTAATGCAAAATTTAGTACCTGAAAAAATTGTTCGAAATTTTATCGACAATAAATTCACAGATGAGTTTGACTGCTTCTCGATGTTTGTTGACATATCAGGTTTTACTAGTACGACAGAAGCTCTAATGAAGCATGGTCAGGAAGGTGCGGAGGTTTTATCAGATATTCTAAAATATTTATTTGATACGATTGTAAATGCTGTTTATGATCATGGTGGATATGTGACAAAGTATGCGGGAGATGCTTTTACTGCTATATTTGAAATTAAAGATGGTAAGAAAACAACTGCTTTAAGAGCTTTAAATGCTGCGAAGATCACAAATCAATTTTTTGAAGATAACAAAATATTCGATTCAAGATTTGGAGAGTTTGACTTTGGTGTTAAAGTCGGATTAGCTTATGGTAATTGTATCTGCGGGATTGTGGGTTCAAAAAATGAAAAAACATATTATTTCAGTGGTGATTCAGTAGATCTTTGTGCTATGGCAGAGCATAATGCCGATAAAGGTGATATCTGGATGCATGAATCCTTTTATAACTATACCAAAAGCATTTTAACTAAAACAAAATCTGCAATACTTCACGATGAAAAATTTTACCAAGTGATCAAAACTAAAGATTTTAAAGTTAGCCATGTTAAGAGAAAAAAAGTTAATGTAAGTAAAGAAGTTATTTACCAATTGGCTGGTAAACTTGAAGCAGAATTCCCGATAGGAGAATTTAGAGATATTATCTCTGTGTTTATTTCATTTTCAGGAGATGTTGACCTTCAGGATATGATGGAGCAATTATACGATCTTAAATCCATTTATGGAGCATCACATCCGGTACTGGATTTTGGTGATAAGGGTGGAAATATTTTATTGTTTTTCGGTGCTCCCATATCATATGAGAATAACATCCAAAGAGCATTGAATTTTATACTTCGATTAGTTGAACTCAGAACAAAAGATGTGAAGATCAGAGCAGGAATAGCTAAAGGCGTTGTTTATTGTGGATTCAGTGGAGCAGATATCAGACATGAATTCACATCTTTAGGTAATACTGTCAATCAAAGTGCCCGTTTCATGATGCAGGCTGAATGGGATCAGGTATTAATGGGTAAGGAGTTTATTTCAAATGAGAACTTTGTGTTTGATCATACCGGAGATATTAAGTACAAAGGTATAGAAAATTTAATACCTACTTTTAATCTTGTAGGAAAAGCTGAGATCAAAGATATTTTCTTTAAAGGTGAATTCATTGGAAGGAAAAAAGATAAGCAAAAGCTGCATAAATTTCTTTCTCCGCTGGATAAAAATAAAAATTGTGGAATAGTTTACATAGATGGAGAAGCTGGTATAGGAAAATCTAGGTTGGTTAATAAGATCAGATCCGAACTTATAGCGGAATGCAATAAAAGAAATGATTCTATAAATTGGTTCTATTTTTCCTGTGATGAAATAATCAGAAGCCCGTATAATCCATTAAATTACTTTTTCAATAGGCATTTCGACCTAAATGAAGATGATACAAAAGAAAGAAATTCGGATAGATTTAATTCTCATTTAGATGAGATAATTAGAAATATTGCTGATCCTAAATTGAAATCAAATTTAGATAGCAAGAGAGATTACATATCATATTTTTTAAATCTAAAAATATCAAATTCTGATATTTTGGTAGAAGAACCGAACGAAAGACAAAATAATACAACACTAGCATTAATAGCACTATTCAAAGTTTACAGCGAAAAAAGTAAGCTAGTTTTAGAAATAGACAATGCTGGTTTTATTGATAGTGATTCATTAAAGTTTTTTAAGAGATTGTCAATAGAACTTAAGAAACTTCCGTTTGTAACTATATTTAATAGCCGATTGAAAGATAACGGCGAAAAATATGATTTTGGATTCGAAAGGCAAAAAAGGATACGTCTAAAGAATCTTACGATAGATGATTTTAACGAATTGGCTAAAAGTAGATTGAAAGCCAAAACAATTCCTAATAAGACATTGAAGACACTCCAAAAGAAAAGCCACAAAAATCCATTATACCTGGAACAGATGATCCACTACATTGTTGATAATGATCTTATTGATAAGAAAATGATGATAAAACAGGATGCTGATCTTCCCGATGGATTAAATAAGATCGTTATAGCCAGGATCGATAAACTAAAGCAACACCTAAAGGATATTTTAAAGGCAGCATCAGTACTAGGAAATGATTTTTCGATAGAAGTTTTATCTTACATTTTGAGTGATAAATATAATAATATTGAAAAATATTTAACCGATCTTGAAAATGAGGATATTTTAATATTAGTGTCTGAAGTTAATTATTTGTTTAAATATGCTGTAATCAGGGATGCGATATATGACATGCAATTAAGGAAGATAGTCAGAGAATTGCATGAAATTGCAGCTGATTCAATCGAAAAAATAAATAAAGATAATATTGAATCACATTACAATATACTTGCTTATCATTACGATCTTGCTGAAAATGTTGATAAATCAATGGAATATTTGTCTAAAGCTGGCAGAAAGGCAAGGAATGATTATCAAAATGATCTTTCGATTAAACATTTTAATAGGTGGATTTATTTTGCTTCAAAAAAAGCGGGCATAGGTGAAGAAGATTGGAAAAGTGTAAAAATTAAAGGCAATGTTGATTTGATAAATAATTACGTACAGATCAATTTTGAGAGATTCTATTTTTATTTTTCAATTTTTCAAGATATAGATAAAAGTGAATCTGTAATTGATACAAGTCAGATGTTAGCAGAAAAAATAAATGACGAGTTCTTGAATGCTCAAATTTATGTAGATAAAAGTCAATTATTATCTTACCAGGGGAAAATAGATGAATCAAACAAATGTCTTGAATATGCCTTGAAAATTTTCATAAAACTTGATAATCCTAACAAAATTAGTTTAGCCTATGAAAATTTGGGTAAAAATTATTTAACTGCTGGAAAAATGGACAAAGCTCTAGATTGTTTTAATTCAGGTCTAAAGTATGCTGAGCAGATAAAAAACAATTATTCAAAAGCTAGGATGAGAGCAAAACATTTTGGTCTTATAGGTATAATTTATGATTATTCAGGTCAATTTGATAAAGCTTTGGAGAATTATCATAAACAACTAGAAATTGCCGAAAAAGAGAATTTGAAATTAGAAATTGCGAGTGCAATAGCTAATATTGGAATCGTGTATCATTTGATGGGGGATTTAAATAAAGCACGAGAATACTATGAAAGAAAACTTAAAATGAGTGAAGAAATTGGTAAAAGAAATGAATTGGCTCAAAGTTTGAACAACATTGGATTTTTATACAAAGATCTTGGCGAATATAAGAAAGCTATTTCCCACCATAAGCAAAGCTATAAAATAAGCAAAGAATTGTCAGACTATAATACTATGTCAAGTGCTTTGATCAATTTAGCACTAGTTTTTAAAACGCAAAAGAATTATAAAAAAGCAGAACAAGAATTTGAAAAGGGATTAAAAATCGCTGAAAAATACGATATAAAGCATACTATGGCGGAAGCATTAACTGAAATGGGAGAGCTTTACTTATTAACTGACCAGAAAGTTAAAGCGATTGAATACGTTGATAAAGGTTTAAAGATTTCGGAAGAAATAGGTTTTGCAGAATATATCGAAAAGGGGAAATCAGTAAAAGAAAAATTGAAATAGTTTGGACTTACACTAAAAATAATTTCGATTTAGTGAAGTAGGTCACAGCAACATACATATATGTTTATTATTTTAAAATAAAATTGTTAAACCTTGAGGAGGGGAAGTGGCAAATCAAATAAAAATTTTTAGAGTAATTATTTTTTTAGTTTTAGGTTTTTCACTAAATTCACAAGCATTATTTGAGGTGAAGGACGCAAGTGATCATTCCGTATTTGAAATTACAAATGACGGGATAAGAATTTTCAACTACCCCGACACACTTATGATCATAAGTTCGGCAGAGATAAGAGCTAACTTAGACAACAGTAAAGGAAGGGGATTATCTCGATCTTTCAGTGTCTCAACGAATACAACAAGTAAAGCAGGTCTTGCAAATGTCCTTGAAATTACTACTGAAGCAACTAAAATGCGAGAAGGTGTTGCAGGAGAACATTATACTGATTTCAGTCCGGATAATATTTTCTTAGGATTAAATGCTGGTTTAGTCACTACTCCTGGAATAACTACATGGGATTCAGGACAGGGTAATGTTTTTATTGGTAATGGTTCTGGAGTAGCAAATATTTCAGGAAAATACAATGTTTACCTGGGCAAGGATGCAGGGATGACAGTTACCGATAAATCGTATAATACATATTTAGGCAACTCAGCAGGAAAAGTTGCTACAGGTTATTACAATACTTACGTGGGGAACCAAACAGGATGGTCAGGAGCTGGAAATAATAATTCATTCTTCGGAAGTTTCACCGGATGGTTTTGTAGTGGTTCGGAAAATTGTTTGTTCGGAGTTAGTACAGGTAGGAATATTGGTGGAACCATGAATGTTATTATGGGTAACGATGCTGGTAGAGGAGATACTGGATCAAGTTATAGTTATAATTGTATTATGGGGTACCAGGCAGGATATGTACTTGATACTGGATCTAGCAATGTAATGCTTGGATTTAAATCAGGCTATAGCAATGAAGTTGGTTCAGGAAATGTATTTTTAGGCAACCAATCCGGATATTTTGAAACAGGTTCTAATAAACTATATATTGACAATTCAGATGAAGTAAATCCATTGATTTATGGGGATTTTAATACTGATCAATTGACTTTAAATGGGCATGTAGGCATAAACGTTGCTCCAAGTTCATCATTTAGATTGAACATACAAAGTGATTACAGTGGTGTAAATAGTATCTGTTCTTCTTCTGAAGGCTATGTGAACGCTGTAGTTGGACAGGCGGGTGGAGGTACTACAAGAAATGTTGGTATTTTTGGATATACTACAACTTCATCAGGAGTAAGATGGGCTGGTTATTTTTTGGGTGATATAAATGTAACTGGGACAGTTGCGAAAGCAAAAAGTATTACGATCATCGACCATCCATTAGATCCTAGGAATAAATATTTATCTCATTCATCCGTAGAAAGTGACCAAATGATGAATATCTACAATGGAAATGTAAATTTAAACTTAAAAGGTCAAGCTACAGTTAAAATGCCTGACTGGTTCGATGCTTTAAATACTGATTTTAGGTATCAACTGACTGCTATAGGTGCACCTGGACCGAACTTATACATTTCAAAGAAAATTACAGATAACTCATTTGAGATCTCTGGTGGATCAGAAGGAATGGAAGTTTCATGGCAGGTAACAGGAATAAGAAACGATAGCTATGCTAAGAAGAATCCAATAGAAGTTGAAACGAATAAAGACTCAATTGAGAAAGGGTATTATTTACATCCTGAAGCATTCGGTCTTTCTGAAACAGAAGGTTCGGAATATCAACATATGGAAAAGATGAGCGAAATTAAATAAATCGGATTAATCTGACTTCTAAGATAGTAAGCTTGGAAGATAAAGTAAATAAATTAGAACAGCTTGTAACAGAGCTTTCAAAAAAGCTTAACAAAAGATAGGATTTGAAATGAAAAAAGTACTATTATTGGTTTTTGTAACCATTTTTACATTAAATGCTCAAGCATTATTTGAGGTAAAAGATGCAAGTGATCAATCAGTATTTGAAATTACAAATGATGGAATAAGAATTTTCAATTACCCTGATACACTTATGATTATAAGTTCATCAGAGATTAGAGCTAATTTATACAATAGTACAGGGAAGGGACTATCTCGATCCTTTAGTGTCTCTACAAATACTACAAGTAAAGAGGGTTTAGCAAATGTGCTAGAGGTGAATACAAATTCTACAACGATGAGAGAAGGTGATGCCGGAGAACGTTATACTGATTTTAGTCCAGAAAATATTTTTCTTGGTTTAAACGCAGGTTTAAATACAATTTCAGAATTAAATATTTATGAGCCAATTTATGATGGTAGTTATAATGTATTCGTAGGGAATAATGCAGGTAAATCAAATACAAGTGGTTGGTCAAATATTTTTATTGGAAATGTGTCAGGATACAGCAATACAACTGCATATCGTAATGTTTTTATTGGTGCTAAGTCTGGCTACGCTTCAAATGGAGCAAATAATACTTTTGTTGGATATGCAAGTGGTGAAAAAAATACAAGTGGTGGGAGTAATTCATTTTTTGGAGATGCCGCAGGTGTAGATAATACAACAGGTTTAAGTAATAGTTTTTTTGGTTCTGCTGCAGGATTGTCAAGTACAGGTAGTTATAATACTATTATGGGGAATCTTGCTGGTCGAGGAATTACAGGTGGTACTTCTTATAGTAGTAATTGCCTTTTTGGGTACTATGCAGGAGGGGTACATAGAACTGGAAATAATAATGTAATGATTGGGAATTATTCTGGTTATTCGAATGCTACAGGTGCCGGTAATGTATTTTTAGGATACCAATCAGGATATCAGGAAACTGGATCAAACAGATTATATATCGATAATTCAAGCACAACAGATCCTTTGATTTTTGGAGATTTTTCAGGTAACAGAGTTGTTATTAATGGTAACGCAGCGGATAATCCTTCAAATTACACTTTCTATGTTAACGGTCGTGGTGGTGGAGATTATGCTTGGAATAGTTTAAGTGATAAAAGGCTTAAAAAGAATATAAATACCATTGTCAATCCTATCGATATTGTCAATAATTTGAGGGGAGTTTACTATGAATGGAAAGATCCTGAATCTCAGGAAAAAGGACGGAGAATTGGATTTATCGCTCAGGAAGCATTAGAAGTGTTATCAGAAGTTGTAGATAACACTGGAGATTTTTTTACGATGCAATATGCTCCTATTACAGCTGTTCTAGTTGAAGCTGTTAAAAATCAACAAATCGCAATTGAAGAGAATAAAAAATTAAAAATTGAAATAGACAGATTAAGTAAAAGACTTGATCAAATAGAAAAGCTTCTTAAAGAAATTAAATAAACTACTTAATGTAAGGTGTTGTTATGAAAAAATCGTACTTCATTATCTTTTTAATCCTAATACTATCACTTAATGCTCAAGCATTATTTGAGGTAAAAGATGCAAGCAACAACTCTGTATTAGAAGTAGCTCAAGACGGACTAAGAATTTTCAATGAAGGTGATACTTTGATGGTTATAAGTGTCTCAGAAATTAAAGCGAATTTAAACAATAGTAAAAATAGGGGTTTATCTCGTTCTTTTAGTGTATCCACAAATACTACAAGTAAAGCTGGTGTAGCGAATGCTCTGGAAATAACTACTGATTTTACTAAAATTGGAACAAGATCAACTACTATGAGCACTGGTGGATCAATATATTCAAATTTTACTCCTGACAATATTTTTCTTGGATTGAATGCTGGCATAGCTACAATTCCAGTTGATTCAACATCCGGAGTAAATAATGTGTTTATAGGTAATTCCTCTGGTGCAACTAATTCAAGTGGAAAAACCAATGTATTTATAGGTAATGAGTCTGGTTATTCGAATTCTACAGGTAATTATAATACTTTCATGGGTTATCAAGCCGGACACTCAAATAGTAATGGTGGAGATAATATATACATAGGGTATAAAGCTGGACATTCAGTAGTTGGTGGTTTTTGGAATAATTTTATTGGCAAGAACAGTGGTATAAATAAAACAACAGGTAACTGGAATAATTTTTTCGGCATGGAAGCCGGAGCAAATAATAACGGTTATTACAATATATTTATTGGGCATATTGCTGGTCAGAATAATAGTGGCAATAATAACGTTTTCCTTGGTTCTCAAAGTGGTACAAACAATACTGGATCTAGTAACGTTTTTTTAGGTCATAATTCAGGTCAGAATTCTACGGGATCTAATAAATTATACATAGATAATACGAATACCAATACACCTCTCTTATACGGAGAATTTGATAATGATCTCATAAGAATTAATGGAGATTTTAATGTAACTGGTAATTCTTCAGTTGGAGGTACTTTCTCTGCAGGAAATACAGCTATCACCGGTACAATATCTTCTACTAGTAATATTTCAACTAGTGGAGGAATGTTAAATATAAAAACACTTCAAATTGCAGATATGGGTAGCGATAATCTCGGTTTAGATGGAGATCTTATTCCTTACGGAGGTAGTGCACTTCAATACGATATGGGTAATAATATTGATGGAGAGTATTGGGACGATGTTGTTGCCGATGATTTTATAAATTATGTTGTAGTAAAAAGTTTAAAGGATGTGAAATCTATTGATTCAGGATTAAACATGATTATGAAACTTAGACCTGTGACCTATAAAAGTGACAGGCAACGGTTTGGTTTGATTCCCGATGAACTGGAGAAAGTATTCCCTGAAGCTGTTATCTCTCAAGATGTTGATTTTGATCCTGAAACAGGCCAAATGATAACTAGAGAGACTGAAAAAGGTATAGTTTATGATCAAATGATACCAGTTTTAATAAAAGCAATCCAGGAACAACAGGAAGAAATCGAGAAATTAAAAAGAATCATCGAGAATCAAAATCAATAATATGTTGAGATAAGCAGTCAAAGGGGATGAAAATGAACAGATTAAGGATTATTACACTACTTTTACTCGTGCTAATGGTATTACTGAATGCGCAAACATTGTTTGAAGTTAAAGATGCAAGTGATCACTCAGTATTTGAAATCACAAATGATGGCATAAGAATTTTCAATTATCCTGATACCCTTATGATTATAAGTTCAGCAGAGATAAGAGCTAACTTAGATAATAGCAAAGGAAGGGGATTATCTCGATCTTTCAGTGTATCTACTAACACAACAAGTAAATTAGGTCTTGCAAATGTGCTTGAAGTAACAACTGAAGCAACTTCTATGCGAGAAGGTGGACAAGGTAACCGTTACACCGATTTCAGTCCTGAGAATATATTTTTGGGGTTAAATTCTGGTATAAATACTATTCCTGTTGCCGAAACATCTGGTCAGAATAATGTATTTCTGGGTAATCTAAGTGGTGGAGTAAACATTTCAGGTGCTGCTAATGTGTTTGTTGGATATAAATCTGGTTTTTCAAATTTTGATGGGCATAAAAACTGTTTTATAGGACAGGAATCAGGATACAAAAATTATAGCGGAATTGATAATGTTTTCATTGGCTATCAAGCAGGTTATAACAATTATGATGGAGATCGAAACGTTTTTTTGGGGTATAGAGCAGGTGTTCAGAATATTTCTGGTGTAAGAAATGTTTTTATAGGTTATGAATCCGGGACAAGCAATGGAACTGGATGGGGTAATACTTTTGTTGGAGAAGCAAGCGGTATGGCCAATACAGATGGATATGGAAATTCGTATTTTGGACGTAATTCAGCAGCAAGTATTTCTACAGGAAACTATAATACTGTTATGGGGAATGAGTCTATTGCGGCAAATCAGAGTGGTAATTTCAATTCCTGTTATGGTGCATTTAGTGGAAAATGGAATTACTCGTCTGGATCATCAAATTCTTTATTCGGTTACCAAGCTGGATTTGGTATTGCTGTAAGTACAAATACTTATAACAATAATTCTTATTTTGGAACACAAAGTGGATTTTCTACAACAACTGGATCAGATAATTCTTATTTTGGCTATCAGAGTGGTTATAGTAATAACTCAGGATCAGGTAATGTATTTATAGGTCATCAAGCGGGTTACAGTGAAACCGGATCAGATAAACTTTATATAGATAATTCAAATACGACACAACCTTTGATATATGGGGACTTTGACGGTGACTGGGTAAAGATCAACGGAGATTTTTCAGTTCTATCTAATTCAGACCTAAATTCAGTTATAATTGACCAGTCTTTAAGGGTTGATGGTACTTCAGATTTAAATGGAGGACTTGATGTAATAGGAAATACAACTATGAACGGAACTCTTTCGATAACTGGCAATGCGAATCTTGATGGTTCGTCATCTTGGGTTAATCACAATTCAGGCACTTCCTATGGATTATACATAAAAAATAAATCTGCAACTTCTCCATGGCATTTCTATGAGTATTCAACGGGGAATTTACAATTATATTATGATACAACTCTTAGGGGAACTTTTAACAGTACAACAGGTGTTTACACTTCTTCTTCAGATAAAAGATTTAAAAAAAATATTGAAGATTTTACAAACATTATTGATAAAGTAATGCTTCTTCATCCTAAAAGATATAATTTTATTTCTCAAAAAAATAATGATCAAAAATATATAGGTCTTATTGCTCAGGATGTCAAAGAACTCTTCCCTGAATTTGTTCAATACAACGAAGAGGATGATAAATACACAATGGATTATGCAGGTTTAAGTGTTGTTGCAATTCAAGCCATTAAAGAGCAACAAGAAGATATCGACCAACTTAAAGCAGAAATAGAAGAAATAAAAAAGCTTTTGAGAAAGTAAGGAGTTAATAATGAAGAAGATATTATGTACAATGCTAGCCATCATTATCACACTTAATGCACAAGCATTATTTGAGGTTAAAGATACAAGTGATCACTCCGTATTTGAAATTGCAAATGACGGTATTAGGATCTTTAATTATCCTGATACGCTTATGATAATAAGTTCTTCTGAGATAAGAGCTAACTTGGATAATAGCAAAGGTCTTTCACGTTCTTTTAGTGTATCAACAAATACAACAAGTAAAGCAGCGAATACTAATGTGCTTGAGGTTACTACCGGATCTACTTACATGAGTGAAGGTGGGTTGGGTTTCAAATACACTGATTTTAGTCCTGAGAATATGTTTTTAGGATTACATTCAGGAGAAAGTAATGTATCAGGGGTCAATAATGTTTTTTTGGGGAACTACTCAGGTTATAGTGCCGATGATATAAATGCAAGTATCTTTATTGGAGTTAATGCCGGTTATTACCAAAACGCAAATCACGGAAATGTATATGTAGGGCAAAGTGCCGGCATGTATATGGAAAGCGGAGGCAGTAATGTATTTATTGGGACTGTAACAGGTATGAATCAAGTTTCCGGTGAGGATAATGTTATTATCGGAGCGGGTGCGGCAGATATGCTATACGAAAGCGGAACACATATAGGAAGTAATAATGTTGTATTGGGTGCGGAAGCTGGAGATGCGCTAAACGGTGATAATAATGTATTTATCGGATATGGTGCAGGATATGGATATTTAGGATCAAATAGTTTGCACATTGCAAATTCTGCTACGACTACTCCTTTGATAAAGGGAACATTTCCTAATACTGATTTGACATTTACTTCTAATAAAGTTTCAGTTGTCCATCCATTTGGTACTACGAACGGACTATATATACAAAGTTCATATAACAACAATACTGACAGCTGGCATTTTTATCAGGGTTCAACCGATGTTCTTTATCTTTACTTCAATACTTCCTGGAGAGGTCAATGGAATACAACAACAGGAGTATATACTTCCGTATCTGATGCAAAATTCAAAAAGAATATTGAAGATTTAAGCAAGGTTATTGATAAAGTAATGCTTCTACAGCCTAAAAAATATAATTTCACTAGTCAAAAAGACAGCGAAAAGAAATACATTGGGATGATTGCCCAAGACGTCGAGAAGCTTTTTCCGGAGTTTGTTTATTTTAATGAAGAAGAGCAGGCATTTTCAATGGATTATGCTGGTTTAAGTGTGGTAGCTATTCAAGCAATAAAAGAACAGCAGGATAAGATCAATGAGCAAGAAACTAAAATTGAAAAATTAGAATCTCGCCTAGAACTTATAGAGCAATTATTGAATAAATAGGAGTATAGTATGAAGGAAATATTATTAATAATCCTAACAATCTTATTTTCACTAAATGCCCAAGCATTATTTGAAGTAAAAGATGCAAGCGATCATTCAGTATTTAAAGTATCAGATGATGGACTAATGATATTTAATTATCCGGATACTTTGATGATCATAAACTCTTCTGAAGTAAGAGTCAATCTTGACAATACAGGAAAAGGATTATCACGATCCTTTAGTGTGTCAACAAATACAACGAGCAAAGGTGCTCTTGCCAATGTTTTAGAAGTGGGAACACAGTCTACAACATTGCGTGAAGGCGAAAGTGGAGAACAATATACTCAATTTACACCTGAAAATCTTTTTATAGGTTTGAATGCAGGTATAAACAATAATCCGGTACCTCCAATGTATGGTATGAATAATATATTTCTCGGCAATTCAAGTGGTATTTCAAATCAAGATGGGAGTGATAATATTTTTATCGGTGATAGTACAGGATTCAGCAATATTAATACTAATAAAAACATTTTTATTGGAAACTTATCAGGTTTTAATACTGAGTCAGATGATGCACTTTCAGATTATGGTAGTTCGAATATTTTCATAGGTGTAAAATCAGGATATCATAACATTGAAGGTATGCATAGTGTGTATGTTGGAACTCAAACCGGTGAAATGAACTATAATGGAACAGCAAACGTTTTTATAGGAAGTCTTACCGGTAAAGATAACAATAGTAATTATAATACTGCAGTTGGCGGAACAACATTTTATAAGAATACTTCAGGTTCAAGTAACACAACTTTAGGGTGTTTTGCAGGATACAATAGTATCTCAGGATCGAGGAATGTATTCTTAGGATATAAAGCTGGTTATAATGAAACAGGATCTGATAGATTGTACATAGATAATACGGATACTTCGACACCTTTGATCTGGGGGAACTTTAGTAACAATACATTAAGATTTAATGACAATGTAGGTATAGGAGTAGCACCGAACATAACTTACGGGTTGTACGTAAAAGAAGACTATCGTGCAATTTACGGAGATACAGATACTTCAACAGAAGCATTTACTTATGGAATATATGGAGATGCTGATGGTGGAACAACGAGAAATGTCAGTATATATGGTTCAGGAGCATCAGGAACAGGAACAAACTGGGCTGGGTACTTTCTAGGAGATATAAATGTTACAGGAACAGTTGCAAAATCGGCTGATGAAGTTAAGATCGATCATCCATTGGATCCGGAGAATAAATCTCTTTCACATTCAACAATTTCAAGTGATCAGATGACAAATTTATACCACGGGAATGTAATATTAAATAATGAAGGGATCGCTGAAGTGACATTGCCAGATTGGTTTGAATCAATTAATTCGGATTATAGGTATCAATTAACAGCAATTGGAGCTCCGGGGCCGAACTTATACATTTCAAAGAAGGTAAGTGGTAATTCATTTGAAATTTCAGGTGGTACAGTAGATATGGAAGTTTCATGGCAGATTACTGCAATAAGAAATGATCGATTTGCTCAGAAAAACCCTCTTCAAGTTGAAAAATATAAGGAAGTGTATGAACAAGGATATTATATACATCCTGCTGCGTATGACCTACCTGAAGAGAAAGGTATAGAAGATCACATTCAAAAAATTGAAAATAGATAAATTACGATAGGACATTTTATGAAAAATATATTTATTCTAGTATTAATGCTCACATTCGGGTTATTTGCAGAGACTTTATTTGAGATCAAAGACTCAAGTAATAGACCCGTATTCTCAATCTCAGATGATGGTATGAGAGTAATCAATAATGGTGATACTATGATGGTTATATCTACTGCTGAAGCTAAAATCAGTCTAGGTGCTAGCAAAGAGCGAGGATTATCACGTTCCTTCAGTGTTTCAACAAATACCACTAGCAAAGCAGGTATTACGAATGTATTAGAAGTAACCAATGATAATACGATCATGAGGGAAGGTGTTTTAGGAGATCAATACACAAACTTTAGTCCTGACAATATATTTATAGGACTAAATTCAGGTATAAATGCGACAGGTTTAAATAATGTGTTCGTAGGAAATTACACTGGTATTACGAATTCAACAGGGAATAAAAATGTTTTTGTTGGAGATAGTACAGGATTTGGAAATACTTCTGGTGTTAAGAATGTATTTTTAGGTAATCGTGCAGGTCAATTAAATACAAGTGGAAATAGAAATATTTCGGTAGGAAATACTGCAGGTATGTCTAATACTTCAGGAGATATGAATATCTGTATTGGAGACGGAGCAGGTTATGATAATACATCAAATTTGAGTGTATTTATCGGTACAAATTCCGGATGGAAAAATTCAACTGGGCTTGGAAATACTTTTGTTGGGAACCAATCGGGTGTGTCTAATACAACCGGTGATTTCAATAATTATTTTGGATGGTTCTCAGGATCTAGTTGCAGTGGTGCCCATAATACTATGATAGGAACTTTAACGGGCTTTGGTTCTTATACCGGTGATTATAATGTGTATATTGGAGAATACGCAGGACAAGACAATAATGGTGGCAGCAATAATCTCTTTCTTGGAAACAATGTTTCTGTTACAGGTTCCAACAAATTAGCGATAGATAATTCAAGTACTACAACACCTTTAATAGCCGGAGATTTTTTCGCTAATGCCCTAACTATCAACGGAACCCTTGGTGTTACTGGAAATACTTCAGTGGGTGGTACATTTAATACAACCGGTGTAGCGACATTTGGATCAAATGCTATAGTAAATGGTACATATTTTAGAATTGCAACTGATCCTGGAACAACTACAACCCCTACCAACTATGTTTATCAGGGAGGTAGTACAGCTTCAACTTCCAAGCGATATGCTTTTGCGGTCAATGATGCACTATGGGTCACATCTCATGCTTATATTGATGGCAATCTACAGATTCAAGGAGGTACAGCGATCGGAATGACACAAGCCGGTATATTGACAGTTGGAACAAATTTAAGTGCAAATTACAAAGCTGTAACTCTGACATTCCCAACTCCTTTTACAACTATCCCAAAGATAAATGTAACACCTGTTAATGCAAGTGGTGTTAATGACATATATTCAGTAACGGTAAGGAATATAACTACAACAAATTGTGTTGTATTGTTATGCAGAGTTGATTCTACGACAAAAACTTGGGGACAGAACCTTAAAGCAGATTGGTTCGCTTGGGAATAGTAAATTTTAAAACACTAGGGAAATTATGAATAAAATTACAATCTTAATAACGATGTTTTGGTTAACATGTACATGCTTACAATCTCAGACATTATTCGAGGTGAAAGATGCAAGTGATCATTCAGTATTTGAAATTTCAAATGATGGAATAAGAATTTTTAACTATCCAGATACTCTTATGATAATAAGTTCAGCAGAGATTAGAGCTAACTTAGATAACAGTACAAAAGGTTTATCTCGGTCTTTCAGTGTATCTACTAATACCACAAGTAAAGAGGGTTTAGCAAATGTACTTGAAGTCACAACCGATAATACTATTATGCGTGAAGGTGCCCAAGGTGATCAGTACACAAATTTTAGTCCAGATAATATCTTTATCGGTTTGAATTCAGGTATGAATACACCAACTACATATCCCAATAATGTATTTTTGGGGAATAATACAGGAATATCGAATACAGAAGGTATTAACAATGTTTTCATTGGAGCAGAAGCAGGATATTCAAATATTGGTGGACCAGGACCATTAGAAGGAAAATACAATGTGTTTTTGGGTTATCAGTCTGGGTTCAATAATCAAACTGGAGGATGCAATATCTTTATAGGTGATGAAGCTGGCTTACATAACCAAATTGGTAGCCATAACATTTATATAGGTACTGAAGTAGGAAAGAATGTTGCTAATATCTCATCTAACACAAACACATGTATAGGTAGTGATGCTTTTATAGGTGGAAATGGTAGTAATAACGTATACATGGGTTGGTTAACTGGAGCATATGCTACAGGGAGTAATAATGTATTTCTCGGTTCTCAAGCTGGTGATTATGAAACGACATCAAACAGGTTATTCATTGATAATAGCGGAACTTCGACTCCTCTGATCTATGGAGAATTCGATAATGATATTGTAAAAATAAATGGCAATTTGGGTGTTGGAATTACAGGTTTACCTATCTACAAAGTACAAGCTGAAGATATAACTCCTACAAATGACAATGCTGCTGTATATGCAAAGCACGCAATTACAGAAGGTTGGGGTATTGGATTATATGCTGAAGGTAATTGGAAAGCTGTAAAAGGCAATGTAACAACAAATTACAATTCAACAATATATGCTGCTGATTTTAGCGCAACTAATACAGGTTCAGGAAATGCTTATGGAATATATTCTTCCGCCACAACTTCAAGTGGAACAGCTTATGCTGGATATTTCTCGGGCAATGTTAATGTAACAGGAACTATATCTAAAGGTGGAGGTTCTTTTAAAATAGATCATCCATTAGACCCTGAGAATAAATATCTTTATCATTCGTTTGTAGAAAGTCCAGATATGAAGAATATTTATGATGGTGTAATTGTTCTTGATACAGATGGTGAAGCATTGGTAACCTTACCGGAGTGGTTCGATGCTTTAAATGACAATTTCAGATATCAATTAACTCCGATCGGAGCACCTGGACCAAGTCTTTATATTTCAAAAGAAGTAATTAATAATGAGTTTCAAATTGCTGGAGGTACACCTGGGATGAAAGTATCATGGATGGTTACAGGAATAAGAAAAGATAAGTTCGCTGAAGCTAACAGGATACCGATAGAAGAGGATAAAGCAGATGAAGATAAAGGATATTATCTTCATCCATCAGCATTCGGAAAATCTACAAAGAGAAGTATAGATGAAAAGAATCGAGAAAAAAATCGCAAGTAAATTAGAAATCAATATAAAAATAGTGACGGAAATCACAGACATATATAATGAAAAAATATAAATTAAAATAAATTAAGGAGGAAATATGAAGAACAGACTCTTCTTACTGCTGCTAGCAATCGTGTCTTTTGGATACGGTTCAATAGTTGTGGACCCTAACTGTACTGTAAATTTCGGTGCCGGAGATGCCTACATAAGCGGAGGATTGCAGATTGATCTTGTAAAAGATGTCCCGAAATATCCAACGATCAATTTTGATCCAAGTTCGAGACTATATTTTGTGGGTGATGGAGATGCCGATCTAACTAATGTTTACATTTTGCACAATGTTACTGTTGATAAACCTTCAGGCGATCTTTATCTAAATACCGGTCTTACCATAACTGGAAACTTAGATTTTTCCAGCGGGAATATCATAACCGGTGCGAATACTGTAGCTCTTGATCCAACACTTAACGGTAATCTTTCCAATGAGAGTGCAAGTTCTTATGTGATCGGAACAGTGGTCGCAAGTAGACTTGTTGCAACCGGCACATCTACATTCGGTGGAATTGGTTTCAGCATTAATAATACCGGTCTCAATCTGGGAACAGTTACAATTACTAGACAAGCTGGTCCAGGTAATTATATAAATATATATGGTTCTAACGGTATAGAAAGAAAATGGACAGTCGGAACTTCTATAGCATTTTCCGGAACAAGAAGTGTTACTACAAGCTGGTTGTCAAATGAAGATAATGGAAATGTTCTAGGAAGTTTGAAAGCTTGGAAGTACGAAGCAGCTAAAAGCACACCTAAAACACCTACTTCTGACGAAAATATCTCAATTAGGAAAAAGATATCACTTAAAACTTCAAGTAGCAAAGATAGTCGTTCTGAAAGAGAATTTTCAGAAAATTTAATTGAAGAAGATATTTTTGAAAAAGGGATTGACCCGTATGACCCGAAAACATTGGGATGGGTAGAAGTTGACGGCGCTGTTTTTAACACAGCTTCATCACCAAGAACCTCTACTTTCACAATTAATGCAGCTACGATATTCACAATTAATGATGCAATAAATGCTTTTGCAGATGGATCAGGAACTGAAGCGAATCCTTATCAAATAGCAACATTATCTCAGCTAGATAATGTAAGAAATTACTTGTCGGCTTGTTTTTTACAGATAGCGGATATTGATGCAACTCCGACAACGACTTGGAATGCAGGTTTAGGATGGTTGCCTTTAGGAGACGGAACGGTTCAGTTTACCGGTAAATATAACGGGCAACATTATTTTATAGATGGGTTGTTTATCAACAGAGCAACAAGCTATAATGGTTTGTTCGGTTATACTGTTGGAAGTGAAATATCTAATGTTGAATTAACTAATGTTGATATTACAGGTTCAACTTATTCCGGTGGATTAATTGGGTATCATAACACTTCATCTGTACTTACTGATTGTAAAAGTGAAGGGTCTGTTTTTGGTACACTGTATGTCGGTGGATTAGTTGGATTTAATAGAAATTCATCTATAATTAACAACAGCTTTTGTAAAGGCACTGTTGAAGGAACTACTTATGTTGGGGGACTAACAGGACTAAATTATGCCACAAGTGAAATATATGACAGCTATTCATACAGCGATGTAACAAGAACTTCCGGTACAAATGCATATATCGCAGGATTTACATCATATAATTACTCGAGTAAAATAATTAACAGCTATTCGACAGGAAGTGTTGTTTATGCTGATGCAACAAATCCTTCAAACAAGGGCTTTGTCGCATATATTTCTACAGCTACAGGATATGAAATGACTGATAATTTCTGGAATGTAGAAACTTCCGGACAAACATCAACATCCGGTACTGCAACAGGTTTAACTACAAATGAAATGAGAACTCTAGCAACATTTACTGATGCAACATGGGATTTTCAGGATGAAGACATAAATGGAACAGAGTATATTTGGGGTATGAATTACGCTGAAAACAATGCATTTCCATTCTTGAGTTGGCAAGGTATTGCTCACGATCCAATTTCAGGATTCACAGGAGGAATGGGTACAGAATCAGAACCTTTCCTTATTTCAAATCTGACAGAACTGGATAATGTTAGAAACTTTCTGAGCGGTTATTATTTCCTTCAAACTGCTGACATCGATGCTTCTGAAACAACTAGCTGGAATGGTGGAAACGGATGGGTTCCAATAGGAGCTTCAAGTCCTTATTTTACAGGTGATTATGATGGAGATAACCACAAGATATCTGATTTGTATTTCGATAGTAGTCTTATGTATACAGGTCTTTTTGGTGTAGCTTACACCAACTCCGTAATTAAAAACCTAGGATTAGTTGATATTGATGCAAATGGAGGTACTCAGTATTCGGGTACAATATCAGGTTACAGTAATGGTGAAATATCTAATTGTTTCGTAACGGGTACAATAAGATCAAATAGTTATATAGGTGGATTTTTAGGATTCTCGGCCAATGCAGTGATTTCTGATTGTTATTCAAAAGTTAACGTTACGAGAATTACTGGTAATACGGGCACGTATATAGCGGGTTTTGTTGGAAATAGCACTGGTACTTTACAAAGATGTTATTCTACCGGAGCTGTACATTACGAAGGAGTAGCAGATCCAATAAATAAAGGATTTGCTGGAGCTAGTTCTGGAACAATTACTGATAGTTTCTGGGACATTGAGTCTTCAGGGCAAACTACAAGTGCTGGTACAGTAACAGGTAAAACAACAGCTGACATGCAAAATGTTGCGACTTATACAAGTACATCAACAATTGGTTTAACATCTCCTTGGGATTTTGTTAATGATCCTAACGATGATGTGGCAACTAACGACTACTGGAATATTCATGCAAGTCTAAACGGTGGATATCCTTACTTTGAATGGGAAGGAAGAATACCGGTTCTTGCTCCAGGGAATTTAGCTTTAGTTTATTCAGCAGGAGATGTTACTCTTACTTGGGATGCAGTAGCAGATGCTACAGGTTATGCTGTTTATTCTTTAGATGACCCTTATGGCACATTCATTTTAGATGGCTCAGGGGCATTCAATGGAGAGGAGTGGACTGTCACTACAGCTGATGCTAAGATGTTCTACTTTGTGACTGCAACTAACGCCACAAAAGAAATACCGAAAGTAATCAAGATGAATAGTTCGGTTGTAAGTAAATAGAAGAATTGCATTATCAGTAGGGAACGCAGATCTGCGTTCCTTACAAATACAGAATAAAAAAAGGGCAGTTCAATTCGAACTGCCCTTTTTCTTTTTATGAAAATCTTATTTATTCAACTACTCTCTTCACGTCAGAAGAAGGTTGAGAAATTATTAGTGCAGCATCTTTAAGATATTTATTAGCAACAGCTTTGATCTGCTCGGGTGTAACTTTTCTTAGATCTACAAGTTGATCTTTCAAGAAATTATATCCTAACCCTCTAGATTCATATGATGTCATAGTTCCAACAAGTTGATTGTCTGTGAAATAAGAATCAAGCATCTTTGAGTAAGACTCAACAGAAAGTGTGATTTCTTCTTGGGTAATATCACCATCAATCAATCTTTGAACCTCATTATTAAGTACTTTAACAAGTCTGTCTTTATTTTGTATAGATGTTTGAGATACTATTCGATAAAAACCATAATCTTTTGAACTAGCATAGTAAGAGTAAGCTGAGTAAGCAAGATTATCAGTAACTCTAGTTGCTTTAATCAATCTTCCAGAGAATCCATTAACCATTATTTGATTTAAAGCTGTCATTGGGTAGTAATCATCTTCTCCTTGTAAAGGTCCTTGGAAATTTAAGACTACATTGACTTGCTCAAACTCACATTCATTAACAAATGTATCATTAAGTTTAGGAACAACAAGTGGAAGTTTGTCACCTTTGATCTTTCCATCAGGAATATTGTTTTTTACTTTCTTTGCAAGTATTACTGCCTCTTTCTTATCAATATCACCGAATAAAGTAACAAGTACACTTTCTGCTTTGATATATTTATTGTACATATTTTCTAGATCATTTCTAGTGATATTTTGTAAAATATCATTCTTGAATTTTGCGGTGACACCTGCTTTCTGTCCTTTGTATAGTATCGAAGCTCTATATTCATTATATGCATTGTCTGGACTGCTGATACTTCTCTTATAATTCGCATCTTCCCTTTCTTTTGCCAGTGTAAGTTCTTTTTTATCGAAAGCTGGATCGTTCATAATGCTGTAGAATCTTTTTAGAAGCTCGTCAAGGTCCTCTTTTACACATTTAAAGCTTACATAAACTCCTTCCTGAGAAATTCTTGCATTGAATTTTACAGCATGATCTTCCGTCCATGAAGTTAGGTCCATTGAAGAATAATCACCAGTACCACCACTGAACATATTGTCAATTAGGAATTGGAATGTACCTACATTCTCTAATGTTTCATAATCAGATGATATTGGAAGAAATATCTCACCCTGAACAACTGGATCAGTTGTATTCTGCTTATGTAGTAAAGTTATCTCGTTATTTACTTCTGTCTTCTCTACTTCAGTTTTTACAATCTCTTTATTTTCCTTGCTCAAATTAGCTTTCTGCCCTTCGGGAACAGCATAGAATATTACCCTATTTTTTGGTACATAATATTCTTTTATTGCCTCAGTAACTTCTTCAGGTGTTAATGCTTCGTATTGAGCTATACGAATATCATGCATTTCGGGAACTCCGTAATCCATCATATTCCACCCAATTTCCTGAGCTTCATCTTCTACACTTGGAGTGTTTAGAATTTTTTGAGCTTTTTCTCTTGATATTACTTCATTGATTTGTTTTTGAGTAATTCCTTTTTTAGCAACTTCGGCGATGATATCATCAATTCTTGCTACTACCTTGTCCAAATTATCTGAATCTTTAGTTTCAAAAATATATTGGATCATAGTTTCAGGTAAATATCCACCTTCGTTAAAATAGCCATATACCCAGTTTACCACTTTTTCTTCTTCAACAAGTTTATATTGAACAGGAGAATTTCTCTTTTCAAAAAGTATTTGTCCGGCCATTTTAATTGCAGCAAAATCTTTTGTAGCTGAAGAAGGCACTAATTTTGTTATATATACTCTAGGTTGTTGTATTGCAAATTCATCAATATACTTAATGTTACCAGGACGGATCTTTTCGATAGGTTGAGTTATAGGTATAAGAACTTTTCTTTTATAATCTTTGAAAGTATCTTCAATTTTTTTCATTGTCTCTTCAGGATTAAAATCACCTACAGCTACAAAAACCATATTATTAGGCATATATCTACGATTATAGTAATCCATCATTTCTTCTCTTGTAGTGTTTTTGAAAAGTTCGATTTCACCTATAACTTCGTTTTTAACATTGGATGTTAGGAATGTGTGTTCTCTCATAGTATTTCTTACTTTTGCCATCGGAGAGGTAACTCTTAGAACATATTCTTTTGCTATCACATCTTTTTCTCTGGTAATTTCCTCGGCGTTGAAAGTACAGTTCATTATGTTGTCAGACAACAATGACAGTGCCGTGTCAGCAACTTTTTTATCTGCCTGCATGTGATAAACTGTTGCACCAAAAATCGTATAAGCATTTGTCATAGCTCCGATTTCTTTTCTTTTGTCAGCGTGCCATGCTTCTGTATTATTCACTGTTGAACCGCCAGATACTATATGTTCAAGGTAGTGAGATAATCCTTTACCTGAATAGTCTTGCTCATGGATAGAACCAGTTTTTACAAAGCAGTAAAACCCAACAGATGTATTGCTTTTATTTTCTTTCACCACAACTTCCATACCATTTGGTAAAGTCTTTTGTAAAATATTCTCAGCGAATAAAGCAAATGAGAACATGAGGGTTAATAAGATGATGATTTTCTTCATTGGTATTCCTTCTATTTTAATTATTTATTTACAATTTATCGTGATTAATACATTTCACAGCACTAAAGATAATCTATTGCTTATCGTAAATAAAGATAATAATGAATAGAACGACCAAATGAAATGACAAAGTGCAGGTTTCTGGGTGTGAAGTGGAAGATAAAAAAAAGGGCTGAAAATTCAGCCCTTTAATGTTCAGTTCAAAGTATGTTAATTAAACACAACCTTGATCCATCATTGAATCTGCAACTTTAATGAATCCAGCGATGTTAGATCCAGCCATGTAATTGATATAGCCATCTGCTTCAGGAACATACTTAAGAGCAGCTGCTTTAGAATCGTCATGGATGTCCTTCATAATTCTCTTAAGATGACCATCAACTTCTTCTCTAGTCCAGTTCATTCTTAAAGAGTTTTGACTCATTTCAAGTCCGGAAACCGCTACACCACCAGCGTTAGCTGCTTTTGCAGGTCCGTAAAGAATTCTGTTCTTAAGGTAGATCTCTTGAGCATCTGGAAGTGAAGGCATGTTTGCACCTTCAGAAACAACTTTACAACCAACTTCAACAAGTCCTTGCGCGTGGCTTGCATCGATCTCATTTTGAGTAGCTGAAGGAAGTGCGATATCAATCTTGATCTTCTCATCTCTTATAACATCCCAAACACTCTTACCTTCATAGTATGTAGCACCAAATTTTTCAGCGTATTCTTTTACTCTTCCTCTCTTAACGTTCTTAAGTTCCATTAAGAATTCCCATCTTTCACCTTCGATACCGTTCATATCAACTATTGTACCAGCAGAATCAGAAATAGTGATACACTTACCACCAAGTTCATTTGCTTTTTGAATAGCGTACTGACATACATTTCCAGATCCGGAAACTGCAACGATCTTACCTTGGAAAGAATCATTTTGTTCAGCTAACATATTTTGTGCGAAATATACTTCACCATAACCGGTTGCTTCAGGTCTTATAAGTGAACCACCCCAGTTTCTACCTTTACCTGTAAGAACACCAACAAATTCATTTCTTAATTTCTTGTATTGTCCAAACATATAACCGATCTCTCTTCCACCGACACCAATATCACCAGCAGGAACATCTGTATTTGCACCAATGTGTCTGAAAAGCTCACTCATTAGACTTTGGCAAAAATGCATTACTTCGTTATCCGATTTACCTTTAGGATCAAAGTCAGATCCACCTTTACCACCACCCATAGGTAGAGTAGTTAAACTGTTTTTGAAAACCTGCTCGAATCCTAAAAACTTAAGGATACTTAGATTTACACTTGGGTGAAATCTCATTCCACCTTTATAAGGACCTATTGCACTGTTAAATTCAATACGGAAAGCTCTGTTAGCTTGAATTTTACCATTGTCATCAACCCAAGGTACTCTAAATTGAAATGCTCTTTCAGGTTCGATCATTCTTTCAACGATCTTAGCATCAACATACTCAGGATGTCTTTCTAGAACAGGTATTATTGACTCAATTACTTCTGCAGCTGCTTGAATAAATTCAGGCTGGTTCGGATCTTTTGATTTTAGTAGATCCATGTACTTGTTTAGTAATTCGGACATTCGTGCTCCTTTGGTTTAGTTTTTTAACTAGATATATCAATTATAGTGATTTACTACGCTTTGATTCAGGTGTACAGTATTGGAAGTAAAATATAAAATTGTCTTAAATTCTTGTCAAGAAATTTATTATGGATTTTTTTTTGGTATTATCTGAATATCGTATTACGGACCTATTGATATTCTAATATTTCTATTTCGGATTTGAGTAAAATTATATAGATTTGTTCTTTGTAATCTAAGTAAAAAATTCAATTGGTAAAGGTTTGGGAAAAGTATTGGAAAAAATTTTAATATTAAGCGGTGCAGGATTGTCGGCTGAATCTGATATAAGAACTTTCAGATCAAATAACGGAATGTGGGAAGAGCATAACGTTATGGAGGTGTGTTCTGTCGAAGGTTTTATCACTGACAGAGAGAAGGTGTTGAATTTCTATGATCAGAGAAGGAAGGATATAGAGAACAAGCTTCCGAATGAAGCACATAGGATGATAGCCGATATAAAAACAAAATATATGAATCAAGTTAATGTGTTCACACAAAACGTGGATGATCTCTTAGAAAAAGCAGCCTGTCCCGATGTTATTTATCTTCATGGTAAATTAAGAGAACTTGAATGTGAGATGTGCGGAAATAAGTTTGATATCGGATACAGATCAATAAAAGAGATTGCGGAATGTCCTGAATGTAAAAGTCATGCTTTAAGGCACAATGTTGTTATGTTCGGAGAACCTGCTCCAGTGTATCAGAGGCTTTATAATGAGTTGATTAGAGCTGATCTGCTGGTAATTATCGGTACAAGCGGGGAAGTGCTACCAGTATCTCAATTTGCTTCATACACAAAGTATTCTATATTGAACAATCTTGACAAATCATTTGCAATAAATGATTCTTTTTTTACACATACCTTTTACGAAAAAGCAACTGAGGCTGCTTCCAGGATCAAAATGATAATTGAAAACTTCATAGGTTCAGGAGAAATTTAAGATTATAACTCAGGTTTCAGTATCACTCCATTACCAGACCTTCCATCTGTTTTTACGATCACAGGTTTATCAAACCGAATGTGTTTAATAAAACTATCCTCAAATAGAGGTTTCTGCTCGTCAATGAATTCGACGTCGTAAAAACCATCACCCTTAAAAGGATTAACCGTGAAATAAATTATACCAAAAGTAGTGATATTATGGAAAAAGTGAGACCCCTGACTCTGTTCTATGATAAAATCTTTTAATCCGGCTTCAACAATAACTGAAGATTGAGAAATATCAGCCCATTTTACAGGCATTCCAAGCCAAGGGTCTGAAGTTCCCCATCTGCCTGGACCGATCAGAATATACTTTCGTTTTTCTTGTATCATTTTCTGATTAAGTTTTTTAATTGCTTCAGCAATAGTTTTTGTCTCGGAATGATCAAAAGAATCAGGTTTAACATAAATAATATCAAAAATGTTATCTATTGAACCGTTGCCTAGTGCATTAAATGACCTTACAATACTGTGTTCCTCTTTGGTCGATTCAACATCAATATCAAGAGTTTCGAAACCAGATACGATAGGTCTTGCCTGTAGAAGATCAAAGTAGTTGATGTTTTTCAAAGGATCTATATTCACAGCAAATTCAATTTCAACAGGATTGTTCATTGTTTTTTCAAGCAGAGATAGAACGTCTATTAGGATTTTACTCAGAGGGAAAGTTTCTCTTTTCAGAATATTTGCAAATGTCATGAATTTAGGTCCCTCGTAATGAAAATTATCCCTTATCACATTATTTTCATAGTCAAGAGTAGATACAATGCTCTCAAATGATTCATTTTTAACACCCTCATAAATATCTTGCTCTAAAAGGTTTGAGCTATCATCAATTGTAGGTATGAAAGTAGATTCTCCCAGATCTAAAGCATAGAATTTCTTCTGGGTGTTCTTTACAGTTGTATCTGTAGATGAAGTCTGTATAATATTCTGTGGAAAATCAGGTGAAAATCTTAATGAAGTTTTACCATCGACAATAGTTTTTCCCAGTCCCGCAGCTATATTTACAATTGCTTTGTCAGAACTTTCATATCCTACCGGATAATTATTTATAGATCTCGCTACACCTGAAAAAGTGGGATAATGAATATCGTCGTAAGTTCTTCCTGATATTTCTTGAATGATAACAGCCATTTTCTCTTCATCTATAACATTTTTTGTTGCTTTAAGGTATTTCTTACTGTTAGAGAAGAACGTAGAGGCAAATACACATTTTACCGCATTACACAATTCGGTCAGTCTGAGTTTATAGCTTTTATTATTGTTCGGTATCATATATGTTGAATATATACCTGCGAATGGCTGATAGGTCGAATCTTCCAGCAAACTTGAAGATCTTATTGCTAGAGGTCTGATCATTCGTTCCATAAGGATTCTAATATCAGGCATTACAGATTCAGGAAACCTTGCCTTTACAAAAGTATCAAGTATCAGTTTGTCATCATCAGAAGAATATGCAATATCGTAGAGTTTGTTCATATCCATGAATTCTTTGAAAACATCAGTTGCAAGTACAACTGTCTGAGGGATAGACAACACTATTTTATCGTATTTATAGTTCATCTTGAACTTTTTAAGAACATAATCAGAGAAAGCAAGTCCCCTTGCCTTACCACCAAGTTGCCCATGACCCAGTCTTGAAAATCCAGAAACTTCATCAAACCTATCCTTATTGAAGTGGGCAATGATACCTCTACTGCTACTTCTTCGGTAGTATTTAATAACATTTATAAGATACTCCCTTATCTCTTCAGTTGTATTGAAATCATTTAATTTTTTCAATCTAAAAATATTTGCTAAAGGGAATAATGTTCTTGCTCTAAGCCATTTTGAGAAATGATTATTATTTGCATGATGTGCCAAAGATTCAGCAGGAATAGTTTTTAAACATTTTTGCAGCTCTCTAAGATTTGAAGCTGCAATGATTGGTTCAAGATCAACCGGGTCACGAAAGACGAAATCTCCAAAACCGAATCTCAGTTGAACAAATTCTACTAGTTCACTTAACAATGTGTGGGATTGTTTGTTTATAAATCCGGCGTTCAAAGGTTTGGCATTTTTTCGATTATCCTCATTTGACGATTGCATAAGGATAGGTAAACGTTTATCCTCTTTTCTAACGTGCTCGACAAATTTAATGCCTGCCTGATGATCGTGTATCTTATTTTTTTCGAACTCAATGTCGGTAATTATTCCAAGCAGATTATCTTTATATTGTTCATATAGCTCAATGGCTTCTTCATAATTGGTTGCCAATAATATTTTTGGTCTACCTCTCATCCGAAGGTTCTTCTGGTGTTCATTCAAATATTCACTCATTACGCTATGAGTTTGTCCCATGATAGTTTTGTAGAGTTCAGGAAGATAGCTTGAGTAATATCTTATCGAATTTTCTACCAAAATAATAGTCTGAACGCCAACTATCTTAACATCGTTCTCAACATTCAGTTTATCCTCGATCAGCTTTATAATTGCAAGCAGGATATCTGAATTCCCAAGCCATGAAAATACATAATCAGATACTTCAGGTTCAAGTGTTTCATATTTATCGAGAACATCTCTTGAGAAAGGTGCAAGAACTACTATTGGCTTATTCGGATATAAACTTTTTAATTCTGTATTTATTGTAAAAGCATCCCAGAACCCGTGACTATGCATAGTGATAATGAGATCAAAATCTTTTTCATTCAGTAATTCTTTTGCATCCTCTATTGACGTAACTCTATGGAAATGAGGTGGAAATCTAAGGTTTAAAGCACCATATTCTTTGAAGACCTGCTCTTCTATTCTGCCATCTTCTTCAAGAGAGAAAGCATCGTAATCAGTACAGATAAGCAGTATCTCAGATATCCTTTCAGGCATCAGAAGTTCGAATTTTGTATCTTCAAAGTAATATCTTTCAAATTGATTTAACGTATTGGGCATAATATATTGACCTTTATTATTATTACTTAAATGTATTAAATCATATGTTGAAAAGCTAAGAAATTAATTGACAATTAACAATTAACAATGTACAATTAAAGGGGATTGTAAGTAAAAGCATGATTTTCTTTAAAAAAATAATAAGTATTGTCACACTGAATTTATTTCAGTGTCTAAAAAAAGAAAAAATAGATGCTGAAATAAATTCAGCATGACGGAGTTAGCGATATGGATAATGGTCAGATATTATTAAATACCGGAGACGGAAAAGGGAAGAGCACTGCAGCTTTTGGTGTTGTTGCAAGAGCTTTAGGTCATGGTAAGAAAGTTTGCGTAATTCAATTTATAAAATCTCCAGGAGATTACGGAGAAGTTAGTTTTTTCAGAGATGAAAAGAAAATTGAATGGTATATTGAGGGTAGAGGATTTACCTGGAAATCAGAAGACCTAAAAAACGATAAATTACTTGCTCAAAAGGGTTTCGAATTGGCTAAAAAAAAGATATTGTCAGCTGAATATGATCTCATTGTTTTGGATGAAGTTACTTATCTGACGAATTATGATTTTATTGAAATTGAAGAATTGTTAGATACTTTGAAAAATAAACCTGAGAATTTAGATATTATTCTAACAGGTAGAAATGCAGACACAAAAATTGTTGAAATTGCGGATACTGTTACAGAAATGCTAAAGATAAAACATGCTTTTGATAACGGTATCAAGGCTAAAAAGGGATTAGAGATTTAGATAGGGAACGCAGATCTGCGTTCCGTACAACAGGAGGATAAATTGAACGAAAATAAAAAATTAAAAGAGATGCTCAGGATAAGTTCTGATTTTAGCAATATAAAAGATATCGATATACTTTTAGAAAAGATCTTGTTGGAAGCGAGAAAAATGGTAAATGCTGATGCCGGAACTATTTATACGAAGGAAGATGCTCTTCTCCATTTTAGCCATGCACAGAATAATTCACTACAAGCAAGATTGCCAAAAGGGGAGAAATTACTTTACAAAAGTTTCAGTATAATGATAGACGAATATTCAATTGCCGGATATGTAGCATCCACAGGAGAAATACTTAATATTCCTGATGTAAGTAAAATTGCTGAAGATTGCCCATACTCATTCGATGCTGAATTCGATAAAAAAGCTGGTTACAGGACAGTTTCAATGCTGGCTGTTCCACTTCGATTTGAGACTGAAGAGATAATCGGTGTATTGCAGATCATTAATGCGAAAGATGATGAAGGTAATATAGTCCCATTCACAGAGGATGATGCACTATTCATAAGGCACTTTGCCTCAACAGCAAGTATTGCAATGAAGAATGCCAGAATGACAAGAACTCTGTTACTACGAATGATACACATGGCTGAATTAAGAGACTCGAAAGAGACAGGAGCTCACGTTAACAGAGTTGCAGCATATTCAGTGGAAATATATGAAAGATGGGCAGTTGAGAAGGCTGTTGAAAGGGATGAAATAGATGCAAACAGAGATCTTCTAAGAATGGCGGCAATGCTTCATGATGTAGGTAAGGTAGCAATTTCAGATACGATTCTAAAAAAGCCTGCAAAATTAACCAAAGATGAGTTTGAAGTAATGAAAACACATACTACTCTGGGTGCAGGTCTTTTTACAGATAAGGAATCTCGTTTTGATGAAATAGCTTCAACAATTGCGCTTACTCATCATGAGAATTGGAATGGTACTGGATATCCTGCACATCCGAAGAAAGAAGATATATCAATATTTGGCAGGATCGTTGCTGTTGCAGATGTTTATGATGCTTTGTCATGCAAGAGAGTCTACAAAGATGCTTGGAAAGAGGAAGATGTTTTAGCAGAGATAAGAAAAATGTCAGGCATAAAATTTGATCCTGAAGTAGTTGAAGCCTTTTTCAAGTCACTTGATATAATAAAGTCGTTATCTGAGAAATATCCTGACAAATCTTAAATAATAAATTAGATAAATAAAAAAAGCCCTGAAAATTTCAGGGCTTTTTTGTGAGAGAGGACGGGCTCGAACCGTCGACCATCGCCTTAAAAGGGCGGTGCTCTACCAACTGAGCTACTCTCCCGCCTAAATGCAGTGCCAAATATAAATGTTTAGGATTTCGAAGTCAAGTAATTTCTTTAGAATTTATAAATTAATCGAATTTCTATTTATTTGTTATTTTGATCTCAAAAATATTCGGCCAGTTTTTACCGGTAATAAAGATATTTCCATTTGGATGTAAGGCTATTCCATTGAGAACAAAATTAGTAGAAATGATTTCAGATCCGGCAGACCTTAAGTCAGACATATCAATTCTTTTTTCGACATAACCTGTTACAGGATCAATAATGACAATATCATCGCTATACCATATGTTCGCAAAGATCTTTTCATTAATATATTCAAGTTCATTTAAACGGGAAACCGAATAATCATTAGAATCTTCCACAGATATTTGTTTTATAATATCAAATGTAACTGGATCTCTGAAGGAAATAGTGGAAGTTCCGTTACTCATGATTATATATTGATCATCGTGAGTCAATCCCCAACCCTCATCATCGTAATCAAACTCACCGAGAATTTTAAGACTGTCGAGGGAATATTTAAAGCATTTTTCGGATGTATAAGTCAATTGATAGATAATACTGTCAAAAACAGTAATGCCTTCTCCAAAATAGATATCATTAAGTGAGATCAGATTATAAATTTCTTCTGTAAAATAATTATATTTAATCAGTTTTGATTTAATTTCATAATTGCTAACGGGATTTCCAGTTCCTTCGATTAAAGTATCACCTACAAACTCTAAACCCTGAGTGAAATAGCTTGTATTGTGAGAATATATGTTCACCAAAGTGTATTCAGGATCTGCAGGTGTTATCGTATTATTTGTATTGCTATCTTCACAAGCCAAAATGCTGATAAAAATGATACAAAGAGATATATAACAAATAATTTTCATATTATTCCTTTATTTTGCTAGAAGTTGCACTTCTTTATATCTAAAACAGTCATAGGTTATCCTTAATTAGTTTCTGAACGTCTTTATGTCTAAAGCATTCATAGGTTATCCTTAATTAGTTTCTGAACGTCTTTATGTCTAAAGCATTCAGATGTATGATCATTTACCATACCAGTTGCCTGCATGTGTGAATATACGATCGTTGAACCTACGAATTTAAAACCTTTTTTCTTCAAGTCTGAACTGATCTTATCTGATAATTCAGTTTTTGCTGGAACATCTTTAACGGAAGTGTAATTATTTTGAATAGGTTTATTATCAACGAAATTCCAGATATATTTACTGAAGGATCCAAATTCTTTTTGAATTTCAATGAAAGCTTGAGCATTTGTGATTGTAGCTTTTATCTTTAAGCGATTGCGAATAATACCTTTATCATTCATCAATTCATCAAATTTAGATTCGTTATACTTGGTAATTTTTTGATAATTAAAGTTATCAAGTGCTTTTCTAAAATTATCTCTTTTTTTCAAAATGGTCATCCAGCTTAAACCAGCTTGAAAAGTTTCAAGAATAAGAAATTCAAAGATGGTTTTGTCATCGTACAAAGGAACCCCCCATTCAGTATCGTGATACTGTAAATAAAGTGGATCAGATCCTGCCCAATAGCATCTTTTTTTCATTATATGATACTCTTATAAAGTTTATTTGTCTTCAACAACAGTAAATATCCTGTTTACACCATTTATAGTAAATTCTCTTTCAGCACCACTGGGGAAAATAACCGATAAAGTAAATGGTCCTTTTTTATTTCCTAATCCGAAATGTTGAATTAATGAATGTTGATTAGTTGTACCTTTTCCACCCTGAACTTCTCTTATCAAACTGATCTCATCGTTATAGAGCTTAAGCCGAGTACCTATTCCTTCAGAATGATTTTTTGTTACCAGTTTTACTTCCAGCCAATCACCTATCATCTCAGTATCATTTCTGAATAATTGAATTTTCCCGCCGGCAGAGAGAATATCAAGGTCACCGTCATTGTCAATATCGGCAAAAGCAACTCCCCATCCATTAAAATGCCTGGTTCCTGAGAAATAAGTCGCATCCCTGAATGTCTTATCACCATTGTTCATATACAAGAATGATCGTCTGCCTTCATAGATATTATTAATATACAAGTCTAAGTAACCGTCATTATCAAGATCGCCCCATGCAGGTTCAGAGTGAGTTTCTTCATAGAAGATACCGGCTTTTCTTCTCTGATCCACAAAATTCCAGTCAGGAGCTCCCTGGTTTTCATACAACATACTCATATCGGAAAGATCGATATAACGGGGGTGAGCTAAGTTGGCAGAGAAAAGGTCAAGGTCTCCATCATTATCATAATCCGCCCATTCTGAGCCTATTGTATGTCCCCACCATCCTTCTTTTTCATTGCCGGAAGGTCCTAGTTCTGTTGCTTTATTAGTAAAATTTCCATCACCGTTATTTACGAGCAGGAAGTTTTCATTTAATCTATAATTTGAAACGAAAATATCAAGGTCTTTATCATTGTCAAAGTCCCCAAAATTCACACCTCTACCAGCTCTGGTTATTCCATCTTTAGGTAAAATTCCGGAAGTTTTGGATGCATTCATAAATCTTCCATTACCCGTACCTATGAAAAACTCATCGTGTTCGAACTCATAATCTTTTTCATAATTGGCATAATATATATCAAGACGGCCATCATTATTAACATCTCCAACACCGATTCCTTCAGTTGATATCTTATTATCCTGGATAGAACCTTTATCCATTACCTTTTGGAATAGACCGTCAATATTTAAACGAACGCACTCAGGATCTTTGGTTACGATGTCCAGCATACCATCATTATTGAAATCAGCCCAAAGGCCTCCATTACCTTTCATGTTCTTTGGAAACACATTCATTGTTTCTTCTCTAAAATTATTTCCACCGATATTTTTGAATAATCTACTACCATTCAAGAGCATATCCTGGTAACCATCATTATCATAATCCCCCCAGGCAATTCTTTCAGCAGATATATCATCAATCCCATATTCTTTTGTGACATCTGTAAATGTTATTCCCTGGTAACCAAGCCTTTTTCGAGCATAATTCACTACTTCGTTATTGTCAGCATCCTCAAGTTTTGAAAGTTTTCGTAAAAGCGAATCAGATTTAGCAGAATAAATATTTCGGGAATCTCCTCTTATCAGAGACAGAATAGAGTTTATGATCGCTGGGTCTTTATCTCTGGATTTATAATAAGATTTAGCCATTAAGTAATGAATTTGTCCAAAAGTTATTTCATCATCAACGGTAAGCGGGCAACCTCTGAGAACTTCGTTTAAAATGTCATTTGCTGCAGCAAAATTATTTTTTCCGATCAGAATATCTGCCAAAGTAGATGCTGCTTGAATGCAAGCTGATCTTTTTTCCAATCCCCATTCCATTGGAGGATAGTGCTCTAACTTCGGATAGTTTTTAGAAAGTTCATATCCTTTCTGGGCATGTTCCAAAGCTGAGATAGTATCGATCTTATTTCGATACATATAATTTGCAAAAGTATTATATGGGAGATAATCCTCGGGGAATGCATCTCTAAAGTTTATCAATGCAGTCGTTAATTGAGCATTTTTATTTAAATTGCTCAGCGACGAAGCAAGATATTGATACATCGTTTTTCGCCAATTAGTCTCAGGATATTTTTCAATTAGTTCAGTGACTACGACTACCCTAGCAGAATCATTATTCCAAATAGATCTGAGTTTTTCATAAAATTCTGAGCTGGCTAATTCAAAGGTGTATTTTGATCCGGGGTAATTTTTTATTATTTTGCTTTTTACAGAATCAGCATGAATTGAATCCTCAATAATTAAAAACCCGCTAAATGCAGTGTATAATTTTTCTGGATATTCATCCTGCATGCTGAGTTTTTCACAACTGATTTTTATATTCTGTTTTACATTTTCTATTCTTTCAGGATTATCTTTTGCTTTATCCAGAGATTCCTGCCAGCTGACTTCCAGATCTTTAAAATCTATTTCAAATGTGACCATTTGTTTTTTTGTAGTACAACTTGTTAAGATCATAAATATTATTAAGGTTAATAATCTCTTCATAAACTATGTTAACTTCCTAGTATAATTAATGATGTAATAAGATAAATAAATTAATCATAATAGTAAAACGATATATGTTTTAATTAATAATGAGAACTACATCATACCAAAATAAAATGCCAAGATCCCGAAAAACATATCAATCTTCATGATCAGGCTGAGTTTTTCGTAATTGATTTTTTTGATATCCATAAAAAGTACAGAAAAAACAAAAAAGAGAACAGGGAAGACAGCTATTAAAATGATAGTAGGGAAGAATATTGTATATTTACCAAAGATCATCAAATATATCAAATAAGACATTAGGAATAATATAAGCATTTTGACAATTAAAACAGTTTTGTTTATGCCCAGTTTGATTGCCATTGTGCTAGCTCTTTCATTCCTGTCACCTTCAATATCCGCAATGTCTTTTATGATCTCTCTTATGAAATGGAAAAGAAAAGCAGAGATCGCTAGTGGAATTATACTCTCAAAATTACCCGTCGTTATACTACAGAAATAAAAGAGATATCCACTGATGAAAGCTACAATAAAATTACCCCAGAAAGGTCGTCTTTTGAGGAAGATAGTATAGAATAAGAGTATGAAATTTACGAGTAAAACAGCAGCAAATGAATGATATCCTAAAAAGAAACCTGAGGTCAGTGATCCAATTACAAGAATTGAGTAGGCAATATAAGCAGAGCTTATTTTAAGATTTTTTGACGGTAGCGGTCTATCAGGTTTGTTGATTAGATCAATGTTTATATCAATAATGTCGTTAATAATATTTCCAGCACCGGCAGTTAGCACAGTAGAGAGTGTTATCAACAGAAGATTAAGATAAATAATATTTTCAGCAACGATAAAATAAGCTATTACAGATGCAAAAGCTGTTATAAGAAGGTTTAAAGGTCGAATTATTATTAAGTGATATTTCATAGTCTTAAGAGACGTAGTTGTACTACGTCTTTACGGGATTTTTTTTACATACTTGGGTAGAAAAATACCTTTGTGTGTTACTTTCTTGTTGATCACGATCAGTACCAGTACCCCGGCTGTTAATCCGAATAATGATCCGATCATACCAGCTCCATCAGAAGGTTCAACCAAATATCCAATATAGTAACCAATTATCATCATTAATATTGGAAAAATAAAGAGCAAGAATCCAGAGGTAAGTTTTGTGCCTGATGTTAATTCAATATTAACTCTATCTCCAGCTACAAGATCATATTTATTAGGGATCTTCAGTAATACCGGTTTATCATCGCTCGCACAAATGCCTTTATTAGCACATGAGGAGCATGATGAATTCAGCACCATTTCTATATAAGCATATTTGTCGTCAATTTTTTTTACTAACCCTTTATCCATGCACTATTCCCAATATTTTTTTACAAAAACTTTATCCATGAATTATTCCCAAGAATAGGCAAGGCTGATTTTATGTGTGTTTCCAAGGTCTTCAAAATCAGGTTTAAAAGCATAATCCAGAGTTATACCCTTATAATCCAGACCACTTCCTGCAGACCAGGTATTATCGGTGTTATATCCACCTCGAATAAATATTTTCTTGAATTTAAGCTCAATACCTGTACTTAAAACAAAGTCCATTACTCCAAGTGAGGCGAAAGAGTGTTCAGCGTAATTTTCTGTTCTTATCTTGGTTCCTGTAATAATTTTATAGTCAGTCAAAAAATATTCGATTCTATTATTATATTCCGCATTGAAAAGTATTGAAGGTCTAACAATTTCAGTTAATCCTGTTGTCCAGAATAGGGTAGAAGTTGTAATGTCCTGTATCTTCATTCCCAGTGTAATGTTTGGGTTGGCAAAGTATAAACCTGAAATGTCAGTACCAAAACCAAAAGCGGATTCTTCTTCAAAGGTCTTATACAGGAGTTTTACGTTTACTCCCCAAAGAATTTTGTCTGAATATTTTTTACCGAGTGATGCATATAAGGCAAATTCGTTATTGTTTACAAACTTATCAGGTAGGATCCGATTTGTTTCACTTACTAAACTATCTTCATTCTGAAGCTTAGTTAAAGTTATATTATCAATTCCCATCCAGATGAATGAAAAACCAACATCATGTCCGTCAATTTCTGTTTTGAATGAAGCAAATTCCTGACGAACTAAACCATCAAATCTTTCACTGTGAGAAAGTTGAACATTCTTGTTTGTTATTAACGGAAGATAAGCAGGATTAAAATATGAGGCAGATGAAGAATTAAATGAAGTTAGAACAATGTTACCAAGAGATAAACTTCTAGCTTCTGTACCGGAGCTTATGAATTCACCGGCATACTTTCCATCCGCAAACAAGTATGAAGAAATTATCAGTACAGTTAAAATCAGTTTTTTCATGTAAATACCCAGTTTCTTAGTCAGTGAACCAATCGATATTGCCTTTTCCTTCCCTAATAATTTCTACTAAGTCGGTGGAAAGATCAATTACGGTCGAGAATTCAGGTTTTATGATCCCGCAGTCTATTATTACATCAACTTGCTTACCTAAAATCTTATCTATTTCTAAGGGGTCGATCAATGGAGCAATATTGTTTTCGAGTAGATCAACATATTTATTAATACTGGAACTTATGATCGGATTCCCTAATGATTCTACTAAAGCAAAGTCGATATTGTTCTTTGGAATCCTAATTCCTACCTTTTTTTTATCACCACAAAC
>JAQICF010000251.1 GCA_027858795.1 Candidatus Delongbacteria bacterium
GAAATAAAGCGACTGAAAATTGAAGGTATAAATTGAAGAATTGATAACAATTTTTTGGAACTGACTGCAAGTTTTTTAAGGGTTAGAATTTGTAGATTTGAATTAGGTAAAGATTATACCAAGCGGCACAGCAGCTCAAAAAGGCGTTATCACTTCACTGTTTAAAACTGTAAGTAAACTCTAACTGAAGCAAACTCATCAGAGAAAATGTTTTATTTTTAAGGAATTTATATTTGGAATTTGACTTTGGAGTCAGTTTACTGAAGTTAAATATGAATTAATGAATGGTACAGATTTTACAACTGTGGAAATGTATTTGGTGTAAATTGTATGGATTTCAGTTTCCATTCAAGATAGGTGAGAGTTATAAAAAACAACTGTGAAATTTAAGAAAAATGATTTATTGACAAGTCATAATTGTCTCCATATAATAAATGACAAATGGAAAAGTTTAAGGAGTGTTTGATTTATGGGAATATTGGATAGTCTTGGAAGCATTATAAATGAAGCAACAAGTGGAGAGGGTGATGAGAAGCAAGCAAAATCACGCTCCGAGATAAACAGTGAAGAATTAAAAAATTTTCAGGATGAAGCTAGTACAGCAATGATAGAGGATTTACCTAAGGATAGTGAATTATTATTGAATGATATAATTCTTCCTGGCGAACAGGTAATCTATAAAATTAGAAGTTCTGGAGAAGCTGAAAGAAGTCAGCTTGTATTGACAAATAAAAATTTAATTATATTTAGCAAAGGAATTATGGGTGGACAAGGCTCCGATACAGGTGATGGCGTCATTGGTCTTGTACTAGGGCATAAGCTTATGAGCATCCGTATTTATCCTATAAGTACACTTGAATCTTTTGAAATCCAACCACCTAGAGGATTAACAGTGGGTCATTTTCAAATATTTACAAGAATGACAAATGAAAATGATAATGAAACAAAATTTCTATTTGAAGACTATTTAGGGTATTTTAAAGTCCTTAATGTTTATAAAAAGATAAAGGAACTTCAGAATTAGTTAAATTCCGGTCTTTTTAGTATTTTTGCACTTCTATCAATCATTCCTTCATTATCCCATATTTCAAGATACCCATTTACAATAATATAATAATCTCCTCTACCACTATCGGAAGCATTGAATTTTAACGCATTACTAGGATCTTGATTGACCTCTTTCGTCATTTCACCAATCTTAGGATTATCACGAATAATAACATAGTCACCTTGCAATTTTTTTAGATGTAATACTTCATCCATAAAATCAAATTTCCATACACCACTAGACTCTGGATATTTATCCTTGCTCTCACATGAGAAAAATATTACAGAAAAAAGAACAATCCCAATTAATAATACACTATTTCGCTTTTTCATAAACTCACCTTTTAAATGACATTATATTATTCTGTAAATTTATGATAGAAAAATTAATAATTTCTGTCAACAAGAATTCTACAAATCGAAAAATATCCGATGTTGAATTTCCCTCTGGATCCAGTTCCCTGTAATCAATTATAAAGTAATGAATGATATAGATCTTACACCTGTGGCTGGAAAAATTTTAGTTAAAATTGTTAGGATTTCACTTTCTATCCAGGATCGGTGAGATTTTACAATTGTTAAATTTAGAAATTTAAGAAAGAGAAGGAAATCCCGGTGGAAGAATAGCTCTGGGGAGAAGTTACATAGATATCAGGTCCTATCCAGTGGTGATGTGAGCCATAAAATACAACTATGAAATTAAAAAATTTAAGAAAAGAATTTGGTATTTACTGGAAAGTGAGTGTGTAATTGAAAGAGGAAGAATAGGAAAAACAAATCGCTAAAAAAAATAGAAATGGAAGGAAGTGCCTGGAAGTCCAAACTGAAACAGGCTTCTAAGTGAAAATATATTTTTTGTTGAATTAATCCTAATTCCGGTATAGAATACGCTAGATTTAAAAAGAGAATAAAAAGGTTTTATATATGCTAAAAGGAACTTATTTCTTCTTATTGATGCTGGTTATATGCTCAGTATCAGTATTCCCACAGGATAAACCGATTATAACAGTCCTTGACTTTGAAACTAATGAGGTTTCTCATGCGGAGATGCGCTCTATCATTACTCTCATTTCATCTGTTCTTTTTAAAACAAATCACTTTACTGTTATTGATGTTAGTCAAAGAGAAACTGTACTGAAAGAGCAGAAGTTTTCTTTGTCTGGGAGTTCTGATGAATCCTCTATGCTTGAAGTTGGCAAATTGCTTTCTGCAGAAGCGATTATTGTGGGTAGTATCGGTCGTGTTGGTTCCAAATATGTTCTATCTGTCAAACTGTTGGAGACCGAAACTGCTACAACCATGAATACTGCTGATGGCATATATAAAGATCTTGATGAACTTTTAAATCATATTTACGATATCGCAGTTGAAATTGCAGAGCCTTACGCCCCAGCCCATGAAATAGTAGAAAAATTTGAACCAGAACAAGATCAGAACAGTAAGCGTAATAACGATAATTTCGGTATTACATCTAGTGGAGTTTTTAGTTTTTATTCATTGGGAGATACCGGACCTGCTGGTGGTGTAATTTTTTATATTGATGAAGCAAATGATTTCATTTGGGATTATCTGGAAGCAGCCCCAATTGAACAAAGCTCTTCACATAGCTGGATAGCTGATAGTTTACTTCTAAGCAAAGTAAACTTAAAAACCTCTACTGATCTTGGTACTGGTTCAGCAAACACTGATGATATTATAGCTCAGACTGGAAATACTGAAAGTGCAGCAAAAATATGTAGAGATTATTCTGGTGGGGGATTTACCGACTGGTTTTTACCTTCAAAAGATGAACTTAATCTAATGTATAAGCAAAAAGAAATTATTGGAGATATAAGTATAGGTGGCTTTTATTGGAGTTCTTCAGAGGACTCTCAATACAATGCGTGGTTCCAGATGTTCCAAACTAGCCATCAGTTGAGTTCCCCTAAAAGCAGTAGAGTCGGAATACGTGCAATTCGGGCTTTTTAATGTATTCCATGAGATTAGAGCTACATTTTTTTATGACAAATGGATCTGGAGTTGCTTGCCAGATTAGAGAAACCGTGTTGATATAGTGGTGTCTTTTCCCATTCACTATTATTATGATTAGTGACTATTATAATTCAACTTGTTTTTGTAGTGAATTCAGATTATTTTCTCTTTTAGAGGCTTTTACAAGGAAAAATAGATGACGACAGTACAAATTGTAGAAAATGAGATAGAGAAGCTTTCACCGGCAGAATTATCAGAATTTCGGCTTTGGTTTGCTGAATATGATTCAGATGTCTGGGATATGCAAATAGAAGCGGATGCAGCAAGTGGAAAACTTGATGCATTCGCTAAAGAAGCAATTGACGAATATAAATCAGGAAAAGTACGAGAAATTTGAAACATTATGCATCAACAAAGTTTTGGCAGTGTTTCGATGCACTACCACCAAAAATACAAAAACTTGCAGAGAATAATTATTCTCTATTAAAGAGGAATCCTAAGCATCCTTCACTCCATTTTAAAAAAGTTTATCATGGAAAGTATCGAAGTGTTCGTGTTGGTTTGCATTATAGGGCTATCGGTGTTCCTGTATCTGATGATGTCCAGTGGTTTTGGATTGGAACACATTCTGATTATAATCAATTATTAAGCTGATAATATTCCAAAGAGAAATAAATTGAGGAATTGATAACAAACAAATGGACACAGACGCCTTCTAGTCGCAAGCTCCTGCGAGGGCGCTGGTCATTTGGGCGTTATATTTCAAGAGGATACAATATAGTGAGATTTAATGAAAACTATTGAATTTGGAACAATCCCACAATTATATAAATGGGAAGCAGACCAGTATCATCGTGTTAAAAATAAGATACTAAGCGGATTAAAGACCTCGGAAAATTGGTGCATATTAGTATATGATGCACCATTTCATCATGATGCTGGGATAGAAATTGAAAATGATTATGATTGGGATGGTCAAATTGATTTAGTAGTCCTGACTCAGAGTAAGATAGTAATTTATGAATTAAAGGCATTCACGATAATTTTACACAAAGGATCCTCAAATCATGAATTATGGCATGTTCAACGACAGCGTGGGAAAAAAATTGAAAAACATCGCTCATACTTTGAACAGGTTTCAAAACAAAAGGCTCATCTACTCGATGACATATTCAGGATAGATACTTTTCAAGCAAAATATAATTATAATAACCAGAATCATTATTTAATTGACGCTAGATTGGTTTTTAAAGACAATTCAGATTTATCTGGATTCTATTATGATGTTCCAAAAACGATGAAGCCCGAAAAGTTCGACAAGGAAATCCTATCTAAAATTACTTCAGATAGGGATGTACGCTTCGTTAAGAATTGCTATTGTAATATTGAGGCCAAGTATGGAAACAGACTAATCAGAAATTTATCAAAAGCAGATAATAGAAAATTGCAGGAAATTTTCTTGCAATATGGAATTGAAATAAGAACAGCTAAGTTTTTTAATTTAATTAGAGAAAATGAAATTATTCATGATTTATCTAATACTGGCTCTGATAGATTTACTTTGAGTTTAGAATCAGCAAAATATGTTGCTTTAAATTTGATTGGAAAGAGCGGAACATAACAAGTTGCTCAAATGGATAAAAAACAGTTGGCTTTTTTCACTGCTTAGTAAGGTTTTATATGCCCAAAGTTACGAAAAATGGATATTTCAAACAGGAACAGATAAAAACGGCATAAAGTTCTAAATTTTGGAAACCCCAGTGGAGGATTTTGACTCTGGAGCCAGTTTTCAGTTAGAATCTATCCAATTATAAATAACACAAATCTGACAACTGTTTTAACTTCCGATGGTAGCAACAATATATGGAATAAATCCCAATGAAAGCAGAAATGTAAGGTAAGAATTTCCTGCATATACAATAATTTTGAAAATAAAGTAATAATCATAGACAATTATAACATATATGATATAATTACCTTATGTATGAAATAAGACTACTTGATCCTGCTAATGAATTACTTGAATCATGTTCTTCAAAAATGCAGGCGAAAATATTAAGAACAATTGATTTACTTGAAAAATTTGGATCTAATCTTCCACAACCCCATGCAAAAAAGCTGACAGGATATAATCTTAAGGAATTAAGAGTTAAACTTGGATCAGATATAATAAGGATGTTCTATTTTCATCATAAAGATAAGATTTATATAATTACATCAGGGTATATTAAAAAAACCAATAAGATCAGTAAAAAAGAAATTAAACGAGCATTAAGACTTAAAGCAAAATTTGAGGAGGAGAATAAATGAAATCTTCAAAATATTCAGACATAAAAAAGAAGTTGCTTAGTAATCCGGAAGTTAAAGAAGCATATGACGAAATTGAAGAAGAATTTTCACTAGCAATGGAAATAATAGAGCTCAGGAAAGATAAAAATTTAACACAGAAGGAATTAGCACAGAAGTTAGGGACTTCACAACCAGCAATTGCTCGAATAGAATCTGGTAGTTATAAAAAAATATCATTAGCATTTTTAAGAAGAGTAGCAGAGGCATTAGATGCAGTTCCAGAAGTTCATTTAAAGAGAAAAGTACAAAATTAGATCTATTTGTTCCTGAAGGCTAAAAAAGAATCACCCAGGGTATATAGGGTATTGCTAAAGAAATCCTGTTTCTCTTAAGGTTAAACAGGATTTAAAAACTTTCATAAATCTTATTTTATTTCCACATGTTTTAAAATTAATCCTGTTTAACACAGAGGATATTATATTTTCAGTTCAAAACAACTGATTCCCAGCAAAAATAAAATCATTGAATATACCTCTCCCGTGATATGAGTTTGAGATAGTATTTTACTATACAGATATTTAAAATAAATCATTTTTAGGTAAAACCCGAGCCTCTTATCCTAGCGTTGTTTGGAAGAATGGAAAACATGAATTTCATATGTTCTCCGCATGAAGAGCAGGATAAATAGACTTTCTCAGGAACCTCTTTCACTGCTTTATTCATAACAGAATTAAATCCGTCAACAATTAACCTAAGCTTATCATAATCCATAGAAAAAGAGGAATGCATAAACCCGTAATATCGAACCTTCATAAAACCTGATGGCAGGACATGCAGAAGAAACCTTTGAATAAAATCTAATACATCCAAAGAAGTTATAATAACCTTGGAAGTCTCACGATTGGTGTATTTAAAATATACTCGTCTATCCTGAATTTTGATAATTCGATGATCAGATATTGCAACTTTAAACACATACTGTGATAGATACTTTATTGTGTTCCTACCGGAGCCCACAGATTGAATATTAACATTCCAGCCTTTTTCCCACACTTCGGGTGGAATTGTATGAAGTAGATTTTTCTTTTCAATTATTTTTTTAAATTTGTTTCTGCACATTTTAGATAACTGAAATATTGGCAAATAGAACTCCTTTGAAGTTTTATTCCAGGTTAATGATTCTTTATCTATGGCACCTCCGGGAGCAACATAATGTATATGAGGATGATACTGAATCTGTCTTCCCCATGTGTGCATAACTCCAAAAAAACCGGGAGCAGAACCTTTCATAATTCTGCTTTTACCGGTAGCTGACTTTATAGCTTCAGAGCTTGCTTTATAAAATGAAGAATATGCAAGCATCTGATTATTCAGGAAGAACTCTCTTATCTCCCGGGGTACTGTAAAGGTTATCATGAAATAATTACAATCAAGCTCCTTCTGGAGCTGCTTAAAAACCCACTGTTTTGTTTTATGATCCTGACAAGTCGGGCAGTGTCTGTTTCCGCAAGATCTGTAGCTGGAGTGGATTTTGCCGCATGATTCACACTTATAGAAGGTAATTCCATACACTTCTGTTCTGCAGTTAATAATAGCATCAATTACTTTTTTATGATTTGTGGGAACTTTTCCTTCATTGACCAGTAAATATTCCCATGCATACTCTTTAAAAATCTCTTTAATAGTGGTTTCCATATTAAAACCCACTCATTAAATTATCAATAATTCCATAAGCATCACTATTCCCGGCAGCTGTTAAATGAAGATAGACCAGGGTAGATACAATAGTGGAATGACCCAGATAGATCTGAATGTATCTTAGATTAACACCAGATTCTAAAAGATGAGTTGC
>JAQICF010000112.1 GCA_027858795.1 Candidatus Delongbacteria bacterium
ACGTATATAGATTCCATCCTTGGAATTCAAAAGTTCCACCACCAACTGCAAAACCATGTTTTGCATCAGTAAAGTTTAAATCCTGCATACCCCACATACTGGTAGTTCCCGAAACAGGATTCCATGTTGAACCACCATCAGTAGTTTTGTATACCTTATCTTGCAACTGTCCTGCAAAAGTATTATTACAATAACCTGTATCTGAATCGGTAAAGATTATCTCAGCATCATCACCACCAAACTTGCCAACACTGTAATAGATATACTGCCAGTTTCTACCGGCATCCGTCGTTTTGTACACTCTATCGAAATTGGTAATTAACCAACCTTCGTTAGTATTTAAAAAGTAGATATCCTCAATATAATCACCAGCATCAAAATAATCGATATCAATAAGTTGTAAATTATCATTAGAATAGATACCTAGTTTTTCCACGGTAGTACCTGTTACTTTAAGATTAGGAATAAAGATATCAGTACCATTATTTACAATAGCAGGAAGATCTAAACCTCCAGCAGAATAACTTTCAATATTAAGATCATCGAAATTAAGGAAATCAGAGATTTGCATGTTTATATTCATAAAAGCTAAACCATTTCCAGTAGTGTAATCTGCACCACCATAATTACAGTACAAAATGTATGAGTCTGTTGATGCCGTACCTAGTGCTACAGAGTAAGAATCTATATTAAAAGTATTGTCAATTTCTGTATTGCGACTCCAGCTAGCTCCACCATCGGTTGTATAGATAAAATCATGGTCTGATACACTAATCCCATTGTCTGCATCTAAGTAAACAGCTTTGTGCATATTACCAAGATCACAACCTTCATTAACTAATTGCCAACTAGCTCCACCATCTTTTGAGGAGATAATAACAGTACCTGATGAATCAGATGAAAGTTCACTACTAAGCCAGATATGATTTTCATCTAAGACAAAAATATCATTAAGGCTAACTCCAATCATTTCAGATAGATCCAAAGAGAACAGATCGTTTAAATCAACCACTTCCCATTCTCCCGTAGTAACGTCATCATCACCATCTGATGGACTCGTAGAATCATCAAAACAACTGCTCAGAGAAAGTATACTAAGAGCTAGGAAAATTCCTAAAAACATCGTCAAACTTTTTTTCATTTTTTTCTCCATTTTTTTAATTTTATTATTTCTAGTAGTGTTTTAAATTCTGAGAAATATACTTTAATCTGAAATGTAAAGCAAATTATTTGTGCAAATGCTAATTTGTATAGTTATTATTATTGTCTTGCATTTGTTGAAAGTAAGATTTATTTTTATAGAAATGAAATATTCTATGAGGAAAAATAATATGAAGAAATGGATTTTAACTTTAATTGTAATAATGATGTTGGGAATGATATTTATATCTTGCAGTGATGATAGTAGCACAGAGCCGGGTATAGCAGAACCTATTATTTTTCCTGATGCTAATTTAGAGCAAAGAGTTAGAGAAGTGATTGTTAAACCTAGTGGTGAGATTTTCCCTGGAGATGTATTCAGTATTATAGAATTAGATGCTAGTGGACTTGGAATAACAGATATTACAGGTATAGAGCATTTTGTTTCTCTAGAAGTTTTAGATCTTGGGAAGAGATATGATAATGGATATTGCTATAATTACATTAGTGATATTTCGGTACTTTCAAGATTAAGAAAATTAACAGAACTTCATCTTAGCAGTAATCAAATCGAAGATATTTCTCCTTTATATCTTTTGAAATCATTAAGAGAACTTAATTTAATCTATAACCAAATAACCGATCTATCTTCATTGAGGAATTTGGTAAATTTGGAATCTCTTCGTCTTTATGGTAACCAAATCGTTGATATATCTTCATTAGGTAATCTGGTAAGTTTGAGATACCTATATCTTATTGATAACCAAATTATTGATATATCTTCATTGGGTAATCTGGTGAATTTGAGATATCTATATCTTAATAATAACCAAATTGTTGATATATCTTCATTGAGTAATCTGGTAAATTTGGAATCTCTCCATCTTTATAACAACCAAATAGTAGATATATCTTCATTGAGTAATCTGGTGAATTTGGAATCTCTATATCTTTATAATAACCAAATAGTAGATATGCCTTCATTGAGTAATCTGGTGAATTTGAGATATCTATATCTTAATAATAACCAAATAGTAGATATTTCTTCATTGAGTAATCTGGTGAATTTAGAATATCTAAATCTTGATTATAACCAAATCGTTAATATTTCTTCATTGAACAATCTGGTGAATTTAGAATATCTCAGGCTTGCTAGTAACGGAATCGTTGATATATATTCTTTATTACAAAATTTGGGATTAGATGATGGAGATTTTATTTCTTTATACCGTAATCCTTTAGATACAACTTCAATAAATACTTACATTCCTGAATTGGAAAGTAGGGGAGTAAGTGTGTATTTTGGTAAGGATGGATCGAAAAAAAATATTGAAAAAATATTATTTGAATATGATGATGTATATATGAAAGAAAATTTCGAGAACGAATTTGACTTTAAATATTTAGTAGAGCATGAGAATAATAAATTTAGGAATATTAACAAAAAAGAGACGCGATAAATCGCGTCTCTACGGTTTATGTTGTAGGGAACACAGATCTGCGTTCCCTACAATTTAAAGATTCTGAATCAAGTTCAGAATATACGATGACGACGAATTACTTCCCTGCCATCATTGCTTCAACATCAGCTTTTACATCTCCTACAAGTTTAATATCAAATGTTTCAACAAGAATTTTTGCTACATTAGGTGATAAGAATGCTGGAAGGGTTGGTCCTAAGCGGATCCCTTTAACACCTAAGAATAATAATGCAAGTAATACGGTCACAGCTTTCTGCTCATACCATGCAATATCGAATGAAATAGGAAGCTCATTGATATCTTCAAGTTCGAATACTTCCTTAAGTTTCAGAGCTATCACAGCTAATGAATATGAATCATTACACTGACCTGCATCCAGTACTCTAGGAATTCCACCGATATCACCAAGATTAAGCTTATTATAACGATACTTTGCACATCCTGCTGTTAAAATAATTGAATCTTCAGGAAGTTCTTTTGCTACATCTGTGAAATAATCTCTTGTGTTATGTCTTCCATCACAGCCAGCCATTACAACAAATCTCTTAATAGCACCAGACTTTACAGCTTCAACAATTTTATCAGCAAGAGCAATAACCTGTGCATGAGCAAAACCACCAACGATCTTACCTGTCTCTATCTCAGTTGGAGAAGGTAAAGTCTTAGCAAGTGCAACCACAGCTGAGAAATCTTTTGCTTCACCTTTTGCTGGCATAGCTATATGTTTAACACCATCAAAACCAACGTTGTTAGTTGTAAATACTCTGTCCTTGTAAGAATCTTTAGGAGGTATTAAACAATTAGTAGTGAAAATGATTGGTCCATTGAAAGTTTCAAATTCAGTATCTTGTTTCCACCATGCATTACCATAGTTCCCAACAAAATGCTCATACTTCTTAAAAGCAGGATAGTAGTTTGCAGGAAGCATTTCACTGTGAGTATACACATCAACTCCTGTTCCATCAGTCTGCTTTAATAGTTGATCCATGTCAAGAAGATCATGACCGGAGATAAGAATAGCCGGTTTATTTCTAACTCCAATGTTTACTTCGGTTATCTCAGGATTTCCGTATGCTTCAGTATTAGCAGCATCAAGTGTTGCCATTGCGTCAACAGAATATTTTCCAGTTTCCATTACTAGAGCTACAAGCTCATCCGCAGTCAAAGAATCATTAAGTGTAGCAAGAAGTGCTCTTTCCATGAACAT
>JAQICF010000149.1 GCA_027858795.1 Candidatus Delongbacteria bacterium
GGTAACTGGGCGATCCTGATCAGAAAATATACACATATAGGTTATATCACAGAAGCTTTCAGAAAGATGGAGATACCTTATACTCTTATTTTAAAAAGAGATCTCTTCGTACTTAATGAGGTTATGGAGTTCATCAATATACTTAAAGTAGGAATGGGAGTAATAAAGCAATCTGAGATTGAATTCATTGATAATGCCGAGAAAATATTTGAAGATATTACCGATACAGATGATATCTCATCAATGATCTACAAGATATTCTATAGTAAAACTTATAAGGATCATCTATATGGATTTGAAGATGCTGAGACAAAGTTAGGTAACATTGAAATCTTGATCTCAAACTTGATGGCTCTTTTAACTGATGCTGGTAGTGATAAAGAGAAATTCCTGACTGATATGGATATCAATATAGAAAATAATTCAGCTGGAGTTGTTGTTCATAATCCAAGGGCTGTGACTATTATGACAGTTCATAGTGCAAAAGGATTGGAGTTCGATAATTTGATCCTGGCAAATATAGATGAATATGATAATAATATGACGGGTCTGTTCAATTATCTTAATCTTTGGGATGGTAAGCAAAATTATGTTGATTTTTCTATGTCTGGATACAAAAGTGTTACTGGTGAATCTCAAGGAAATTTCTTTCTGAATGAATATATTAAGTTTAAGAATAAAGAATTTACGGATAGAGAGAAAGCCAATCTTCTTTATGTTGCTATGACCAGAGCTAAGAAGTCACTTTCGGTGATTATTTCTACAAAGAAAAAAGAGCATGGAGCTTCTGATGGTTCAAAGACTATCGGTTGGGCAAAGTATTTGAAAGACTATGGAGAGGCGCAAGATAACTTAATTGATTATTTTAAATTTCATCAGCTTCCTGTTACTGATTTTGATTTAACGCCGTTTATTGATCCTAAAAACAATAATAAAAAGCCTTTTAATATCAGTGTTGAACATGAGCATGAGATTCCTTTTGAATTTAGTAAGGATATTGAATCAGCTACGAGTATTGCGCATAAAGATGATGAACCTTCACATGAGACCGGTAATAGTATCGCTATTGATACGGGTAATTTTGTTCATTTGTTTTTGAGTAAAGAGATTAATTATATTTTTGATGCTGATTACGATCTTAAAGCTAAGTTGAAGGAGTTTAAGAAGTTAGATTCTGCTTCTCAGGGAGTTAGCCTTAAGACTGTTGGATCGATGCTTGAGAATGTTCGTTCTGATGTGAAGTTCAAGAATGCTGTCTTAGGTGGGAAACTTTTATGTGAGAAGAATATTGTTCAAGTTTCAGATGGGAAGAAATTACAGGGTTATATTGATCTTGTGATTGTCTGTGATGATAAGGTTATTGTGCTTGATTATAAGACTTATATGAAGAATTTCCCTGATGATGAATTGCTTAAAAAATACCAGGTTCAGATTGATATTTATGCTGATGCGCTGGCTAAGATCTATCCTGAGAAGACGGTTGAGAAGTATTTGTATTTTGTGGGGAAGGGGGAAGCGGAATTGCGGGTGTTAGATTTTTAGGATTTAGGGCGTTATAAATAACGCCCGTACATTGTTTTATAAATATTCAAAATAAATATCAAAAGGTCACTATATGACACTGTGCCATGTTTATATTCCATTAGTATACAAGAATAGCAATGATTTTGTGGAATAAAAAGAATGAGGAAATGGATGAAGGAAGTTGTAAAAACGGATAAAAAATATACTATATGGCTTAAAGATCTGAAAAGCAGAGTTCGTTCTGTTCAAATAAAAGCTATGGTAAAGGTTAATACTGAAATGCTAAACTTTTATTGGGAACTTGGGATGGATATTGTTGAGAAGCAAAGTTCAACATCTTGGGGAGATGGTTTTTTAAAGCAGCTGAGTAGTGATTTAATGAAAGAATTCCCAAGTATAAAAGGTTTCTCAAAGAGGAATCTTGAGTTAGTACGTAAATGGTTTCTGTTTTATTCTACTATTAACACAATTGCGAAACAAGCTGTTTCGCAATTGAAAACACAAAAAGTGCAACAAGCTGTTGCACTAATCACACAGGTTCCATGGGGGCATAATATAGCTATAATGAATAAATGCAAAAATATTAACGAAGCATTATTCTACATTAGTAGCATAATTAAAAATGGTTGGAGTCGAAGTATCCTTATTCATCAAATTGAAAGTGATTTGTATAAACGAAAAGGTAAATCAATAAGTAACTTTGATCATACTCTGCCATCAGTTCAATCTGATTTGGCAAAAGAAACTTTGAAAAACCCCTATGTTTTTGATTTTTTAAATCTTAGAGAGAAGCATGATGAAAAGGAATTTGAAAACGAACTTCTAAATCAAGTTAGTAAATTTTTATTAGAATTGGGTGCAGGATTCTCTTTTATTGGTAGGCAATATAAATTAGAAGTAGGCGGTGATGAATTCTATATGGATTTACTATTTTATCATGTTAAATTACATTGTTATGTGGTTATTGAACTTAAAACTACAAAATTCAAACCTGAATTCTCTGGGAAACTTAATTTCTACATTTCAGTAGTGGATGGAATTATAAAATCTAAGCAGGATAATCCTACGATTGGTATTTTAATATGCAAATCGAAGAACAATACCGTGGTTGAATATTCCGTAAAAGATATCAATAAACCAATAGGTGTCAGTGAATACATTGTAACAAAAAAATTACCAAATGAATTTAAATCTACTCTACCTACAATCAAAGAAATAGAGGATGAATTAAAAAAATAGTGAGAAGTGGGGTGGATTGATATATGCTTAGTTTGTCATTATCTCTACACTGTGGAGACAATTGAGTTGATAGTTGAGGAAAGAAAAGAATTGTATGGATAATCAAACTTTAATTATGGTAAATTCGCCACAATTAAAATTCAAATGGAGCTTCGTTAAAAGATTTAGCGCAACTATAGTTTGCTCTCGTGTCCATAGATTTTGTTTTCCCATTATCTTACTCTCTTAATTTCGAGGTGTGAAACAGAATAATCACTTAAAATTTCGTCCAAAAATTCTTTTGTAAAATCACTATCACCAAGTAATATTTGAGAAAACACCTCTGTTCTGTCATCAGGTGTTAACAAATTCAACTTTTCATCATCTCGAAAGAAAGTCATAAAATCTTCACGTGTCATATTTTGGCATTCATTTCTCATAAACATACCTCATATAAATATTTAAACAAGCATTTTAATTTACCATAAAGCAGCAATATTTTCAATAATATTATTAATTTTAATTGATAATCATTACTTTGCTCTTGATTTTGATTTCTTTTTCAAAATTGAAGGAGTAAAAAAAAAGCCACCTTTTCAGATGGCTTATATATTTATGAGAAGTATCGTGAGACTATCAATGAGATGAAAAAGAATGTAAATCCGACTTTTACGAACGGATGCCGGATTATGCGGATTTTTAATGATGAGTGTGTAGGGGGTAAATCGTATATCTTTCTTTGTGAAAATCTTTTTTAGCATTATAATATTGTAATTAATTGAAAACCCAGGTGATTTATCTGGGTTTTCCTTTGAGTGTGTTACATGTTAGTTTATGCTGTCAACATTAACTGATTATTTAAATCTTTATAAAATATATTCTTTCGGTATTGCTTCTGCTTATATACTCATTCTAGCTCCATTTATTCAAACATTTTTCATACTCCATTTCAATTTCATCTTGGGTAATGCAAACTCCACTCTTAACAAACTCATCCAGATCATTGATATCAAAATATATCCTTGATCCGTTAGGTTTGTAATATTTTATCATCCTCTTCGTTCCAGTTTTTTTGTATAATGTGGATTTGCTAAGACTAAGGTATTCTGCGGCTTCATTCAAAGTGATCCATCTATTTTCATTCTTCATTCTTGATCCTTATTTTTTAATTTGTTTTCGGTATTTACATTTAAATTATCCATTAACTTTTATAAAATTATAAAAAGACCAATTTTTATTGGTCTTTCTATATAATTCCTTATTTTCTTATATGATTTCTGCATAAATAAGGTTATTCTTTGGAAAATTCATCAAAGAATCAGTAATATTATTACCATTCAATGCAATAAAGTTCTTCTTATGTGTATTTGAATGATACCTAAGTGATTCTATTACCTCATCAAATACAATAACTTCTTCATCTGTAGAAAATTTGCCAACAAACATAGATTTAGACATATTGTATAATCCATAACTATCTACTAATTTTCCGGTTTTGTTTGACAATATCTTTTTAATAAAATATACTGGTTTATTATTCTCAAATATTGGTATGATAATTGAGTTATCTTCTACGAAAGTTAAATATAGATTTGATTTTTTTAAGATTGGAGTGAACAATCCAAAATTTGTTTTTTTCTCATCGAATAATCTGCAAAAGAATCTATTTAATTCCATAGATTTTCTGTCTATCCACTTTATTCCGAATTCATCGATTGTGTCGTTTGATATTCCGATTTGATTTAATTTTTCTCTACCACTGTCAGTTATCGTTAAAATATTCAATAACATTGTGTAGACTTTTGTCCTAATACCAATCTCATCAGAACTTTGTTCTCCGTGTAATTCTTCAATAGAATTACTTCCTTTCGTTGTTGCAATCTTCATTTGGTTTTCCTCTTTCAAATTTGTGTTAATCCCATCAATTTGATGAGAATGAGTTTTGATTCTATTTTTCATAGAACCTCCTTGTTTGTTTATTCGTAATATTTTCAGATAGTTGGTTTGCACTTACTTTCTATCCACACTTATATTTATACTTACATAGTCAGAAAAAATTAGCTATGTGTTACTAATATATTAAAATAAAGAAAATGGTATATCCCATAATAAATGATATATATATTGATAAAACGCAATAAAATGTTGTTATTAATATAAAATTATCTTATATATAACATAAAATTTAGGAGTAAATATGGATATGTCAGATTATAAGGATATGCTAACAGAGCAAATATTTCAAAGATTTGGGATTCATTTTACAAATTCGAATTCAAATCCAAAATTTATTAATTTATTGTATGCTTCACTTGACCTTAAATTCCTAATAGAAATTCTTATGGAAACATACTACTACATGATCAGAGATTTTATTCCAGAACGAAAGAATGGTATTAAGTTTAATGAGATGAATAATGTAGAATATATTTGCAAAAAAAAGGAACTGGTTGTTCCAGCTATTCAGTTCTACAGGAGATTAGGTGAAATAAATGGTGATACACATTTAGATCGACTGAAGATATTCAAAGAAGATGAAATAGTTAAGATGTTTTCACTTTATAAGAAGTTAATCAGATATATTAGGTATCCAATAGAAAATAAATATACAAAAGATGAACTAATAAGAAATAGGAATAATCTTAAAGAAATAATATTTAACCTATCCGCTCTTCTAATTAGGGGTCAGTCTTCTAAAGTATACAATGTATTTGTATCAAAAAAAGATATTCCAAAATTAAAGAACAACCAGTATAAGATTTTTGATGATTTTAGGTACGGTAAATTGAATGAGCAACAAATGATGACAGAATTAAGAAAATGAAAAAGAATGTTGATCCAACATTCACGAAATATAATGCCGGATTTTGCGGATTTTTGATGATGAGCGACTAGGGGGGGTATTAACACAATACATATCTAGTTAATTCAAACTTATCAAAATCATTGATTTTATTTAGAAACTCATTGAATTGTAAATTTGCTTTTAAATTATTGTATTTATCGAACATTAAGTTTTTAAGTTGATTTGCATCCTCTAATCTTGTTATCAGACTGATATTCAATCCATATTTAGTTAGATTAATTTTTTGAGGATCAGTAGTACCATATATAAATTGATTATACTCATTTTTTGAAATTAGCTTATAGTCATATAAAACTTTTATAAATTTATTAATTTTGAAACTAATAAAATCATCTTCCATTTTCAATTTAACGATTGCTAAATTTACTTTTTCAGTATCATTCTTTTTTGCTAGATCAACATAAACAGGGGATTTACTTTCAGGATGTTTTTCTGAGTATTTTGGAATCTGGCCATACGTTTTTCCCATATAGAATAATCTTTCTTCAGAATTATTGCTTTCTGATCTTGTTTTAAAATATTCAAATTGAGATTCTACTCTTTCGTTAAATGATTTTTTCCTGCTATGGTTAATATAGTTGTCATAATAATTTCTTGCTTCAAAATATTCAAGACGACTTAACTCAAAATCTTTTACATCAAGATCATTTATAAATAGATGCTCTAACTTATCAACTATTCTAATTGTGTCCCAATCAGGGAAATCATTGTTAATAATATTGTTTTTTCGAAGAATAAACTTACGGATAACATCGTCGGAATCTTCATAAAATCCTAATATCCCGGATTCAATAAATGAATATTTTACTTTATCATAGTCGTTGGTTGGTATCATTGTAACAAATTTCTCATTTTCTTGGATTATTTCTATTTTCTTTTTTTCAATTTCTTCCTTTGATTTGCTTATTTTCAAATTTTTAAAATCAAATTCTTCTAGCATTGGATTTTTTACAACATCTACAAATACCCTACTTCTTAGTTCGTGTATTTTCTTATTGTGGATACCTTCATAAACTTTACGATTCATAAAATGTACTGAAGGTAACAGTTTGTTGAAATTTATTTCAGTTCCAGTAAAGATTGTATTTAGCCTATTTACACGGCCAATTAAATTTATTAATTCTTTACCATGTAAGCGATGTGTGTTACAAATGAATAGGTTGTCGATAGGTAAATTCATTCCTTCTAAAATCACTGTGTTTGCAACAATATATTTAATGCAACCTAATTTTTTAAACTTACTTTCTAAATATTCTTTTACAATATCTGGGATCTGCCCGTGTAGGTAAATAATGCCATAGCTTAAATACTTGATCGCGTAAAAATCTTTATGAACAACCTTGCGCAATATTTCTTGAATTTTTAATATCTCTGCATCTTTAGTATTATCTGAAGGTAATATATTTGATAATTTAAGTGCTAGCTTTTCAATATTTACAGGGCTACTTTCATAAAGGAAATTCTTATGTTTCGAGTTTTTAATTATATAATCGTTTTTACTTATATTTTTATCAATTTGATAAAATTGACCTACGAATCTATTAAATTGAAATACCGTGCCATCCATTGTATGTTCAAAAATCTCAGGTTCTTTCACGTTGAATTTTATTTTATGAGATTTGATGTTTTGGCTGTTATCAATTCGAAGATTTTTTATATTATCAATTAATGGTGATAAATAAATAACTTTTTGTATTGGATTTAGTGATTTGTTCAAAGAGATCAATCTTGACAATAAAATATTTCTACTTCCACTATCTTTTTTCAATAAATTATGTGCCTCATCAATGATAAGAATATCGTAGAACAAACCTACTCTTGAGATTAGTCTTAATGCACGTTCTTGTGTGAATATAGCAATAAATTCATTTTCGGAATTATACATTTCATCGTGTAAAATTATTTTTTTATCCAATTGAGCGTCTCTAATCATATGATATGTTTGCATAAGAAGAGATTTCGTAGGGACAATAATGGCTATTTTTAAATTATCTGTAGACAATTGTTTAATATAATCAATAATAAGTGAACTTTTACCAAATGAAGTTGGAGCTAAATATCCCTTTTCATTTGTGCTATCTTTTAAAAAATTTTTACTTTCAGTATTTTGTTCCAAAGATTCAATATCATTAATTTAATAATTATAATCATCTAATCAAAAATAAAATAACT
>JAQICF010000154.1 GCA_027858795.1 Candidatus Delongbacteria bacterium
TGCTTATATGGTGTCTTACCCAATCATGATAAACTTATCCAGCTCTCATTATACGAGCAATTAATTGAAGCAAAGTTTGCAAGGCAAATTCCATATGTTTCAGGTGGATCATCTGTTACTATCCCATTGATATTTCAAAATCTTTTACCGAAAGGTGTAAATCATTTTAGAGTCGGAGAGACTCTGTTTCTTGGTACAGATGTTTACAATAATACGACTCTACGAAAAATGAAGTCTGATGTTTTTAGATTCTATTCTGAAATAATTGAATTGATTGAAAAACCCGTAATTCCAACAGGAGACTTTGGGACAAATGTAGAGGGCGAAGAATATGAATTTGATGAAAAGTTGATAGGTAATACCACATTTAGGGCAATAATTGATGTAGGCCTTTTAGATGTAGATGAAAAACACATTGAACTTATTGATAAAAGCATTAGTTTTGCAGGAGCCAGTTCTGATATGATTGTTATTGATCTAGGAGATAATAAGAAAAAATATAAAGTTGGAGATCTTATTGAAATTAAAATGGATTATATGGGTTTGTTAAGGCTTATAAATTCCAGATATATTGAAAAAAGGATTAAATAATTTATTTTAAAATCAGACTTTGACTAGCATAAGTGTAATTGTTTTATATGATTAATAAACTTGACAGGGTGAGTTAAAAAAGTTATATTGAAACTAACATACATGAGGAGTTCTATATATAATGGCAAGAGTATTTCTTATAATCATATTAGCAGTAAGCTTGATATTTGGATCAACATCAGTTGTTGATTTATCGGGTGTTGCTGATGGTAGTCTGGTTAAAATACAGTGGCAAACCACAGCAGAGATGAATGTTAAAGAATTTATCATAGAAAAATCCTCTAATAGCATCAATTTTGAGTCTTTTACGACAGAAACACCAAAAGGAAGCAACTCTTCATATGCGATAATTGATTCAAACCCGTATTCAAAAAGTAGTACTTTATATTATAGAATAGTTGTTGAGGATTATGATGGGACGAAAGTCACTTCTGAAGTTATAAGTGTAACGATAAGTGCTGACATTCTACCTTCAACATGGGGGAGTATTAAGGCTATGTTTAGATAGCTCTGATTTATTAAACTATTTCGCGAGTTTTACTCGCTTTTTTTATATCTAAAAATGAATTATAATAAATTTATAATATCCTTGCATTTAAAGGTAAATTATTATAATTTTAAATACTTGTTATAAAGCTATTTGCTACAACAAAATATCTTGTGAAAGTATAGAGGAAAAATTGAGAGAGACCATATTAACAGGTTCAGAATTAAGTGAAGATATAAAGATAGAGCAATCTCTTAGACCCATAGAGTTTAAGGATTTCGTTGGTCAAGATAAGTTAAAAGAAAATTTGAAAATTTTTGTTGAATCTGCTAAAATGAGAAAAGATAGTTTAGATCATGTGATCTTACATGGTCCTCCAGGGTTGGGGAAAACGACTTTAGCTTATTTGATAGCTAATGAATTAGGTGTTGATATAAAGGTAACCTCGGGTCCTGTATTAGAAAAGGCTGCTGATCTTGCAGGATTACTTACTAATCTAAATGAGCATGACGTATTGTTCATTGATGAGATCCATAGATTGGCCCCGATCATAGAAGAATATCTATATCCTGCAATGGAAGATTATTCAATTGACATAATGCTTAGCAGTGGCCCGGCAGCTAATAGTGTGCAGTTAAAATTACCGAAGTTCACTCTAATAGGTGCTACGACAAGAGCAGGCAATCTAACATCTCCGTTAAGAGCAAGATTCGGTATTACCAGTAGAATGACATATTATAATGCTGACGAAATCTATCAAATCATTAAAAGAAGTGCAAAATTGCTGGATATTGAAGTTGATGAAGATGGCATAATGGAAATGGCTAAGCGATCCAGAGGAACGCCAAGAATAGCTAATAGAATATTGAGAAGAGTAAGGGATTATGCTTTGGTTAAACATCAAGGTATTATAACAAAAGAAATTGCTAAGAAAGGATTAACTTCATTGGATATAGATGAACGTGGTCTTGATGATATGGATAGAGATATTATTAAAACTATGATAGAAAAATTCAGTGGTGGCCCTGTTGGCATCAAAAATATTGCAGTTGCAGTTGGTGAGGAAAGTGATACTATTGAAGAAGTATATGAGCCATATTTGATCCAGGAAGGATTCATACAGAGAACACAACGAGGAAGAATAGTTACAGAATTAGCTTACAAGCATTACGGATATAAGATTAACAAAACCGGTTTAGGACTTTAGTATTATATGTTAGAACTTTCAGATTATGATTATGAGTTACCAAAAAAGCTGATTGCTCAAGAACCGAGTAAAACAAGAGATAGTTCAAGGTTGCTTGTTGTTAACAGAGAAACAAATGATATTTGTATTAAGAATTTTAAGGAAATAATAAATTATTTAGATAAAGGTGATGTTCTTGTTATAAATGAAACTAAAGTTATTCCTGCAAGATTTCATGCTAAAAGAAAGGATACAGGAGCAGAAATAGAGATATTTTTATTAAAAGAGTTCTCTAGTAATACTTGGGAAGTAATGGTAAAACCCGGTAGGAAAGCAAAATTAAACATTGAATTAGAATTACCAGAAAATGCAATCTGCACACTAAAGAGTATAACTTCAACTGGAACCAGAATAGCTGAATTCAAATGCGATGGTAAGCTGCTGGATTACATTCATAAAAATGGTGATATGCCTTTACCTCCATATATTGAGAGAGAAGTAAACAGCAATGATAAAGATAGGTATCAAACTGTATTTGCATCTAAACCAGGTGCCGTTGCAGCACCTACAGCAGGTTTACATTTTACTGATAAATTATTGGAAGATATAGAAAGTAAGGGTGTCAAAATAGCTAAGATAGTTCTTCATGTTGGTATTGGTACTTTCAAACCAATCAAAGTCGAGAATGTAAAAGATCATAAAATGCATGAAGAGTACTATGAGGTTTCTAAAAAAGCAGCTGATATAATAAATAATGCAAAAGCTGGTAAAAGTAAAATAATAGCACTTGGGACTACATCTGTGAGAGCTATTGAATCTGTTGCTGATGAAAATGGAGAGATCCAAGCTCATAATGGAGAAACTGATATTTTTATTTACCCAGGTTATAAGTTCAAAGTGGTGGATAAATTGATAACAAATTTCCATTTGCCAAAATCATCGTTGATGTTATTGGTTTCAGCATTCAGCTCTATTGATTTGATAAAAAAGGCATATAAAAAAGCTATAGATGAAGAATACAGATTTTTCAGTTATGGTGATGCGATGATAATAATATAAAATAAATTAGGAGTTCTACATAATGATCTGTCCAGAATGTAAAACACTAAACCCGAATTCGATAAAGAAGTGTATTAAATGTGGTGCTAAATTAGAAAAAAGTGCAGCGCCAAAAAAACCTGAAAAAAGAACAAGCATCAAACCTCAAAAACAAGCTGCTCCAAAACCAGCAAAAGTTCAAAAGCAAAAACCTCCAAGGGGTAGTGGTGAAGAGAAGAAGAAAGGAAAAGGAATGTTAATAATCATTCTTTTGATCTTAGCAGGAGTCGGTGCTTATTTTACTAAACCTGATTTTGCAAGTTTTAAAAATTTTTTAGCGACAGGTATAGAATCGAATCAAGAAGATATTTTTTATCAACTATTAGCAAAAGATGAATATATCTCAAAAGGACTTGTAGATTCATTAGAGTATCAAAACCTTTACGTATGTGCTATAGTTGAGGTTAAAACAAAAATGAGTTCAAGAAAATTTCTCGGTGTCGCTAAGAGTTGGTATGATATTACCTCGCAAGGAGTAGTTACAGATTCCTTAGAAGTAGCGGAAGCAGATACAGTTTCTCTTGAAGAGGAAGATGGTAATAAGAAAAGTAATGCCGTTTATGATGAATATAATGATATTTACCTAGGTAAAAAGAGTAAAGGTCCGCAGGATACTACTCTGTATAAATCTTTATCAGACGCTGATGCTGCTCAGAGAAATAAGAAGAAAAGAAAATCCAACGAAAAGATATATTATGCTAAAGATAATAAAAAGATGGTATTAATTCCTGCTCAAACTTTTGAAATGGGAAGTGATAATGGATCGATTATTGAGGGACCAGGGCATAAAGTTAAAGTTAGATCTTTTTATATGGATGCCACTGAAGTCACTAATGTACAATTCAAGAGATTTCTAAAAGAATCAGGATATAAACCTAAAGGAACACTAGAGCATATGAAGGATAGGAGATTTAATCATGATAATCAACCTGTTGTTGATGTGGGTTATTACGATGCAGTAGCTTATGCTGATTGGGCTGGTAAAAGACTTTCTACAGAAAGGGAATGGGAATGTGCTGCAAGAGGAGGAAATAGTTGTAAATATGCTTCTGGTGATAGTGTTATGACTTCAGATAAAGCTCGGTATGGGATGCCTATTAATACCGGAAGTACCATACAAGTTGGAAGTTATAAGGAAAATAAATATGGAATTAGTGATCTTGCAGGAAATGCTGTTGAATGGGTTTCAGGTGTTTTAACAGCTTATCCCGGTAATGAAGAAATGTTCTCCGGTTATGGTAATAATAGAATTGGAAGAGGTGGTTCATGGTTCTCCGAAGAAGCTGAGCTTACTTCATTTAGTAGAAAATTATTGAATATTTCAAATTCGACCGGTAACATTGGTTTCAGATGTGCTATTGGTCATGATATGGTTATGAAACTAGAGAATCATTAGATAATCGCTAGATTAATCACTTGATATAATAAGGGAGTTTATATGTCATCCTCATCAAAATCAAATGCAGTAGTTTTGACACTGGTAATGATCGCAATGATAGTAGGTGCTTCTATGTATTTCCTCGGGGGAGAAGTAAAATCTGATAAATATGTTATCAGACAGGAATTCTTCACTGGTAAAATGAGTGCTATTACTGATGAAGGTTGGTATTTTAAATTTGGTTATGTAACTGAGTTTAATATATCAGATATTTTTTGGTTTAGTGTAGATGAAGAAGAGGGAAGAGAAAAAGATGAATCAATAAGAGTAAGATTCAATGATGGAGCTTCAGCTCAGATATCTGGATCTGTAAGATTTATTTTACCTACTAACCCAAATGAATTAATAAAGCTTAAAAAGCAATTTGGAACATTTGAAAGAATAAAGAAAGAGTTAGTAATTCAAGTTGTAAATGAAGCTATTTATTTGACAGCTTCTTTAATGAGTTCAAAAGAATCATATACAACGAAAAGAAGTTTATTTTCTGACTACGCTCAGGACCAAGCATTGAATGGTGTTTTCAGAACAAGAACTAATGAAATATTAACAAAGGATTCGATCTCAGGTGAAGTTACTACTAGAACAGAGATAGAAATACTCAGAGATGAAGATACTGGTGAGATCTTAAGAAAAGAATCAGCTCTGAGAGATTATGGGATCAAATTAAAGAATTTTGTAGTTAAAAGAATTCAATATCCCGAGAATATATTAATACAGCTTGATGAACAACAACAAGCATTGATGGATGTTCAAAAAGCAAAAGCAATGGCTCAAAAGGCTGAACAGGAAGCAATCACAGCAGAGAAAGAGGGTTTTGCAAAAATAGCAGTTGCAAAAGCTCAAGAGGGGGCTATAAAAATCAAAGCAGTTGTTCAAGCTCAACAACTAAAGGAAGTTGCTGTACTTAAAGCGGAGCAAGCTCTAGCAGTAGCAAAATTAGATAAAGAAGCAGCAAAAGAATATAAAGAAGCGAAAGATTTGAGAGCTGAAGCTGATGCGAATGCAGCAAGAAAATTGATTCAAGCAGACGGTGCATTGAAACAAAAGCTAGCAACCTATGAAAATGTGATGAAGTTTTGGGCTGATGCTTATACAAAGCAAAGACCTACTCCAGATATTGTTATCGGTGGAGAAGATAACAATGGATCTGGAAATGCTGCAGAACAATTTATGAATTTACTCAGTATTAAAGCTCTGAAAGAGCTATCTTTAGATATGAATGTTAATAAAAAATGACGTTTAGAGAATATATTTGCGTATTGACATAAAAATCGTTTGCTTTTTGTAAAATCATTTGTTATATTCGTGCTTCAATAAGTAAAGCATGAAATTAGAAACTTAAGGAGTTTATAGATGAAAAAAGGTATTCATCCAAAATATGAAAAAGCAACAGTATCCTGCGTATGCGGAAATACTTTCGAATCAAGAACAACAGTTGGAGAGATCAAAGTTGAGATCTGTTCAAATTGCCATCCTTTCTACACTGGTAAAACAAGACTTCTTGATACTGCAGGTCGTGTAGATAAGTTTATGAAGAAGTATAAGATCGCTGAGAAGAAAGAAGATTAACTTTCTGTTCGGAGTTTCAATATTTGAAAAATTAAAAAGCACATAAAATAAAATTATGTGCTTTTTTTATTTATAGGAGTTAAAGTTGAAAAAAGGTAAGATATCAATTGGTGGACAAGCTGTGATCGAAGGGGTTATGATGAGATCACCTGAATATGTATCCACTGTAATTAGAAGAGCAGACGGCACATTAGAAGATAGAACTAACAAATTTATTCCTTTGTCAAAAAGATATAAAATATTAAATACACCAGTCGTTAGGGGAGCTATCAGCTTATTCGAAATGATGAAAGTGGGTATTGGAACTTTGAATTGGTCGGCGGATAAAGCCATTGAAGATGAGAACATAGCAAAAGGAAAAGAAGTTGACAAGGATAAAAAGAAAACTTTTTTTCAGAAATTGTTTGATGCCGTAGGAACATCTCTAATCCTTATTATTGCTTTGGGTATCTTTATGTACATACCATATAAGTTAACGAGCTATATGAAAGCAATTGACGGCAACCAATTCCTTTTTAATCTATTTGCAGGAATTATTAGAACATCATTTTTAATTCTTTACATGTATGCGATAAGTTTTATGAAAGATGTTAAAAGACTGTTCGAGTATCACGGGGCAGAGCATAAGACAATTGCACTTTATGAAAAGAAGCTTGATCTAACTGTAGAAAATGCAAGAAAGGAAAGTCGTTTTCATCCAAGATGTGGAACCAGTTTTATTTTGATAGCTGCTATTATTACAATTTTTATATTTTCAATATTTGATAGTTTTGTATATCTTTATTACGAGTATCCAAATGTACTCTCAAGGATAGGTGTTCATTTATTGTTCGTGCCATTTGCAATTGGAGTTTCATTTGAACTATTGAAACTTTCGGATAAATATTCAAGTAATATACTTGTTAAGCAGCTTATTAAACCGGGGCTATGGTTACAGAAGATAACTACAAGTGAACCTGATGATGAACAATTGGAAGTTGCTATAGAGTCTGTAAAGCTTTCTACGGCATATTTGAATGAAGTTGAGGTTGAAGAAAAAAACATAGGATAAATTATGAAATATGTGTTAATCTGTCTAATATTATTTACAAATTTATTCTCACAATTTTCAAGCAATGTTGATTATAAAGAATTATCCCGAAAAAAGAATTCATTTGGTGTCAGCTATAATAACTCAATGGCAGAAAATGATTGGAAGGCCAATTTCATTAATATTGCCGATACTGTGAAATTTACGGGGAGCTATGATTTTTCAAAAAATGACCTTAACTTGAACGGGTATTATTATCTACATGAAGATAGACTTACTTATTCTGCGGGTATTTCAAGATCTAGTTACTCATCTGTTGTTACTCTAGATACTTTAGGGTCTATAGAACGTATAGATCTTGGAGAGAATGCTCTTTCCGATTTTTACGGAAAGCTAGGATATGTTTTTGGTGAAGATCAATATGGTGGATCTATAGGTTTGAATTTTCTTTCGTTTGACGAAAATAAGTGTAATGCGGCAACAGTTAACGGATTTATAAACGGAAAATCTGCTTCAGGGAATAAATATGGATTAGACCTTACTTATTCATTGATAACTGATGATTCTTTGAGATATACTGTAAGATCTTATGATGTTGTATCTCCAGATCTAAATTTTGGAGTTTATTATACTTTTGTAAATGATACTTACGACCTCAAATTCTATTCTGGGGTAAGTTTGTATGATGCTGAAGTATATGAGAATGATTCATATATTATTTTGGGTGTGTCTTTCCAAAAAGGTTTTAAGAATATGAATAGTGATCTTAAGGTAGATCTTGGTACTAATATTACTTCAGAATTTAAAGTTCCAGAGATACCGCTTCCTTATCTTTATTATAGTATTTCATTAGAGAATAAGCTTTTTAAGGAAAAAATCAATCTGAAGGTGGGTTGGAAGTCTGAAATGTATAATGCGGTTATTGGTAGTTTTGATGAGATATCAGAGAATATTCCGGAGCATTATCCTGCGATGTTCGATCTTGAAGAGATAATGACTAAGAATAAATTGTACATTGAATTGAATTATTTGTATTAGCCCGTCATCCTCGGACTTGATCCGGGGATCCAGAGGGTTTTAAATAACAATGTAGGGGACGATTTCTTATCGTCCCCTTTTCTATTTAAAAACGAATAGATTAAAATAAAAAAAGGTCAGGATTATTCCTGACCTTTTTTACATCGTATTGTTTAGAACGCCTATATTCCGAAATCATCCAACGGTATATTTAACTCCTCAGTTCCAGCAACTGCAAAACGCCCGTTCCTGATTATATCAAATTTCTCTCCATCTTCCGCTATAGCAGTTATGAATTCAATATCTTCGTAAGGAAGAGTGATATCAGTATGAACATTTGTATAAGCCTTAGAATAATCTTCTTTTCTATTAAGAGTCATTGAATTATCCCTTGCAGTGATCTCTTTGTTGTCTATTGGGTTATAAACAGCCATATCTTCTGTGTGAGAGAAGCATGTGTCTCCGATCGCAAAGTGTGGTCCCATCTTTTCTATGATAAGTACAGGAAGGACATCAAGTATCTTATACTTCTGAGCAACTACATAAGCTAAAGTATTGGTACCTATTGCAAATTCACCAATTGGTAACGTCTTATGAGGGAAGATAAGATTTTCTTCGATGAATTTTTTATTCTTAGCTTCATCATCATAGTTTGCACAGCTGTAATCAGAAATGAATCCATCTTTGAATTCCAGATTTAGCTCTTTGTATTTCAATCCACCTAAGAAAGTTTCTTTAATATGAAGAGCTCCGTTAGTTCCTTCAAGTTGAGGACTGGTAAATACTTCACCTACAGGTATATTTACATCTGCACCGCAGTTGCAATAATTTGTCTGCTTGGATGGATTTGCAAGTTTCTGGTTCTTGATGATGATATCTGTAAGGTTGCCATTCTGACCTTTAATGTGAACCTTAGATGACTTATCAAGTACATCAATGATATTCTTTTGAATTACTTCATATCTCTCACTTGCAAGCATATTGATCTCTAGTGTATCTTCAAAGATAGCTTCAAATTTATCTCCGATCTCAGGTGAAGGGAAAGAAATGATGCAGAAACTGTTCTCAGTTCTTGGTAGATATTTCTGCTGAGTTTGTGAATTAGACATCATCATATTCTGGTATATCTTCTGTTGCTCGGGTGCTAATGACCAAGCAGCATCTTTATTTTCAGGAGCAAAAGGTTTTTCTCCGAATTTTGTTACCGCGATAACACCGGAATATTCTTTCGTAACATCTGAAGTTTCTTCCCATACTTCTTTCATTATTTCTATTGAATTTTTAGTAAATTCTTCATCTAAATGAAGGGCAATAGAGAACTTTAGATCATGTCCTAATTGCTTATTAGGAGCAGTTGATGCAGGAATACCAATATTTGAATCCAGATTATAATTTTCTTTCAAATATTTGATCAATCTTTTTACAAGTTCTTCATGACCAACCTGACATCTAAGCATTACAATAGATTTTTTGGACATATCCTTGTTGTTTTTTATGAAACCTTGTTCGTAAGCTTTTGCTATCTGTTCAGTTAGAATATCCAGTTTTTCAGCAGGATAATTTTTAAAGAAATTCGCTGTTTTAATTTCATTATCAGTAATATATGCATCGTATTTGAACATGTACCTAAGATCATTAGGGTCGGATTCTAACACGACATCTTTAACATAAGTCAATTCTTTACCTAACATTGCTTTTACACCAAGCTTCGATGCTTCTTTGTTACGTTGCTTCTCGTATCTTTTCACAATATTTTTTAATTCTAAAGGATCAACGTCTGAATTCTCATTGATAAGATTGAATATCTCTAGGAACAATTTGTTGTATTTATCCATGGTAAAGATCTTGTGTTCAAAAGCATTTGTTCTATATGATCTGTATTTTTGATAAAGCACATAGAGTACTTGTCCAATATCTTTTCCGAATACTTCTACAGAATAGGCAGGATTTGCATAAGATGTTCCATAGTTCTCAGGTAATATCTCTTCACTGAAACCATTAAATATTTTTTGTAATTCTTCAAATGAATTATTCTTAAAGAAGTCATCATTGAGTCTTTTCTCATGGTCGTAAAAAAAGATGATATGCTCAGCACATTTTTTCATGAAAGTCTTAAATTTATCTTCATTTGCTGCTGCTGATAATTTTTCAGAAATTTCTTTGATCAAAACTATATTTTTTTCGTAGCTGTCAAGTATTGGTGCATTGATCTCTGAATAAAATTGTTTAAAATCCATTATGAGCTCCTTATTTGATTTATTAATAAGAGTACAAAGTGTTGTGCCCCTTTAAGATTAAAATGCTGTTGTGTAAATTACTCGTACTTCTCTTCCAAGAGTTTCTTTAGTGTTTTTCAAGACATCCTTAAGATCAAACTCAAGATGTAGCACATTCTCAAATGACCATCTTAGCCCAATGTTCAAATATCCATTACCTTTGTTAGTGCCATCTTTACTGTTATCATTCCATGCAAAATCATACTCACAAAGAAGATTTACTGTTGGTACGATACTTTTATCCATTCCAATAAACATATTCATATTATCGTCGTTGTAATCAGGATCCTTTTCAGTAACACAGTAGTTAATCCCCCAATGAAAACCTAAAGTCCCGAACTGACCCTCAGAAACATAGTAATTCTTGCTCATAACCAAATAGAATCCCTTTGATTTGATCGCAAATCTTTCTTCGAGCCATTTTCCTGCTCCCTGACTGTCAAATCCAATAGCAACGTTAGGATAGTAAAAATCTTCTTCAAATGCCAAGAACTGCATTCTCATACCAGGTTGACCATTCCAAGCTGGGGTTTCATCACCAATGATATCAGACGTTCCGTAACTTACTCCAAAAAAGAAATTTTTAAATACACCAATATTTACTTCTCCCATCATACCATTAGAAGCATAAAGTCGTCCTCCGATCTCAATCTCTGCTCTATTTAAAGAATATGCAGTAGGTGTGTCTATAAGTCTTTTTGTAAATGCTTCATCACTGAACAACACATTAACGATTACAAAAGAAAATAAAAAAATTGTTTTTTTCATTACGGAGTCCTAATTTATTTTCAAAAAAAAAGGCACGAAATTCGTGCCTTAAATTATTTATTTTTCAATCATTTCGATATTTGCTCTTGGTATAAGCACTTCTTTGCCATCTACATTTGCAATTAAAACTCTTACCCAAGTTCCAGATTCGACCTTATGTTTTTCAACCGGTAGACTTACGACTGTTCCAAGTTTTCCAAAGTAAGGTGCTCTGATAATTCTGATCTGATCACCAGTTTCAATTCCTGCAGTTTCATAGTCTTTTGATCTGTCATCCTGGATCGGTTCGTTATGAGGAATAATGATCTCAGGTCTCATAACTCCGGCTCTGATCTGAGTTGCACCGTTAATAGATGCTTTGAATCCTACATATTTCTTTAAAAGATCAAAAGTCCTGTGCGCCATTGGTATAGTTCCGAATCCTTCAGTGAGAATAAGAGTGAATCCAATATTTTCGTGACCGGTAATAGCAACACCAAGATCTCTTCCAAGAATTTCCTTAATGTCCTGATACTCGAAGCACCCGGTGATAATACCATTAATTCCAATTTCTTTTGCCACTTTTAGGGCATTTAGAGTTATTTTTGATCCTGCAACTATAACTTTGCCTTTCATACTATCATTTAGCATACTATCATCAAGGATTGTCTCAGGAGAATCACAAGCCATCATTATGTCACCTTGAGTCTCTCCACCTAAACCGATAATACCTTGTATATGAACACCTTCTGTTCCCATAATAACGCCTTCTTTAGGTAATTCATCCAATACCTTACCATTAACATAAGCATCTATTTGAACAGGAATTGCAGGGGCGTTAAATATAACCTGTCCCGTTATTCCTGATATCTGGCCTATATTCCCTGCGATAGGTGCTTTATAATCACTTTTGAAAAAGCCAAAAAATCCTTTACTCTGTGCTACCAATTCTCCTTTTTCGACTTTATCTCCTTCTTTCTTTAACATTGCTTCAGGTAGTTCACTTGCTTTTCCCAGAGCTAACTGACCTGCAACATTGATAGGATAAACTTTTCCAGGTAATTCAGTTTTTGCAACAATAGTTTTTGCATCTATTTCATCATCTTTTTTTACTAATACATCACCTAAGAGTGGTAATTTACGGGTTTTCTCAATAGCGATCTTTTCTGCAACTTTTAACCCGGGTGTATATGCGTGAGCCATAAAACTCTCCTATTAAATCATTTAATTATTGATTAAACTCCATCTTTGTCGGATTTTGGAACATAAGTTTTTGAAATATTCCATTGATCTAACATCTCTACACGATCTTTTAAATCCTTAGTGAATTTAAACGGTCTTCCACGAGTATCTATAATCAATCCAACAACACCACCTCTTAATTTCCTTGTAACAGTTTTTCCTTTACCAACACCCACATCAAATCCTTTAGCAGGTTCAATAATAAATTCAACTTCATCATCGAAAGGGAAGTCATATCGAATAACTTTATTTGATTCTATCCAACCATTGAGTTTCCTTCCATCAGGTAGTTCAGCAGTGATCTTAACTACTTTTTTACCTTCTTTGATCCTTCCCACCGGACAAATACTCATCGCAAGGTGGATCAAACAATCTTTATCAAAAACTTCCATAGCAGCTCGTTCACATCCAGGAGCTTTAACTTCTGAAAGTACACCCAGTTGAGGCATCATAAATATTGAATCCACAGCAAGTTCTGTAACTCCTTCAGGTAAGAAAGCATCGACAAGCATGTGAGCGGACTGACTTCTTAATGGTGCATGTGAAAGAACTCCACCTGAGCCAACAAGCATATCGAGTTCAAGCATATTAATAATTGAATCACTTGTGTCAGCATCATCAAATGCATCAGCGATACCTTTTTCCTGCTGAATACCTTTTAATCCAACTGCAAATGATTTATGTTGTATAAATGATAACCTTAGAGCTTCTCTAGCTATCGCCTGTTCTACATCAAGGTCCTGTTTAGACTGAGGAATAGTTGTAGGACGTATCATTTTATTTCCAATACCATTTCTCAATTCATGCTCATCCATTTCAAAAGGTACCCATCTCATGATATCATCTAATCCTGATTCAAGTAGTACGTTTGAAACTGAATATGACATTCCGAGATTTGCTGAAACAGTTCTGTTAAATTTTAAATGTTTTTTACCATCTTTGTCTTCAAGTTTGAATACTGAGAAAATATCTGTAGTTGCACCACCTATATCAACTCCAACTACATTCTTATTTTGTAATTCACCGATCTTTTTTATGATAAGGCCAACAGCACCAGGTGTAGGCATGATAGGAGCATCTGTCCATTTCATAAGTTTATTATAACCAGGAGCCTGTTGCATAACGTGTTCCATAAACAGTTCGTGTATCTCATCGGATGCTGGTCTTAAATTTTCATTTTCAAGTGTAGGTCTTAAATTTGGAACGATACTTAATGCAGTATCCTTTTCCAAGATAGCTTTAATATCTTCCTGAGCTCTCTTATTTCCAGCATAAATTACTGGAAGTGCATACCCTGCACCAAGTCTGGCAGTTGGTCTTGCAGATTTAACAAGTTCAGCCATTCCAATTACATGCTTAGGTTTTGCTTGGTCAGTTTCACCTGCAATAAGGATCATATCCGGTCTTAAAGCTCTAATTCTTTCGATCTTCTGGTGAGGAAGTCTTCCATCATTTATAGCAAGTACATCCATTACGATTGCACCTGCACCTAAAGCAGCTCTCTGAGCAGACTCAGCAGTCATACCCATAACAACTCCAAATACCATCATTTGAAGACCACCACCTGCTGAAGAAGTGGATATATAAATATCACATCCTTCTTCATTTCCTTCACTATCAGTGCTCTTTCTTAATACTTGTTCGTTCGCTACGAATTTTCTAGGTTTGTTATAATATTTACTTCCTTTTGCAGCATCTGTTTTATAGTAAACAGTTGCAAGTTCTTCAAGTTCTACTATTGCATTTAAAACACCCTTTGTAACATCTTCAAACGGTGCTTCAACAGTTGTAGGTGCTTCACCTCTTACAAGCTGACGATATTCATCACCAACTTTTTCGATCAGGATCGCTTTTGTTGTAGTCGAACCACAATCGGTTGCAATGATCGTTGTTACTTCTTTGTTGGACATTCATTACCTCAGAATTTATATTAATATATACAGTACTACACCATGAACTAATCAAGTTAGAATATATTTATAAATGGAGTTTTTCGCAAGATTGTTTTTACAATTATTATTTCCTTGATTTATAAGCTTTTTTCCAACAATTTACTTATTGAATAATTTATAAGGTTTTGGTTATGAAAATAAAAATAATCTTTTGGGTCGGTATAATTGTTTTAGGGCTGTGGTATTATTATGATAGTAAGCCTATTACATACGGTCATGGACAGATAGCTCCTAAAACCCCGGTTCAGAAATTAGTTTCAAAGAAAGCATTCAAACTTGAAGAAGATTATGAAGTATTACCATTAGCTACTTTTGATATCACAGCAAGAGTTCTATCAACTGAAAGATATTGGCTGGATAAAGAAGCTAAACTTGCTCCTGTGGATTTTGCACTAGGATGGGGACCTATGTCTGATGAAAAAGTATTAGATAAACTTAAGATAAGTCAGAGAAATAGATGGTTCTATTGGAGTTGTAAAGAATTACCTATTTCACAAAGCCAAATTATGCACAATTCTGCTAATATGCATTTGATCCCTGCAAATGATGAAATTGATACTAAAATAAAAAGTACTAAAACTGGAAACTTAGTTAAATTCAAAGGTTTTTTACCAAAGATCACAGGTGAGGATGGATGGTGGTGGCAAAGCTCGTTAAGTAGAACTGATGTAGGTAATGGAGCTTGTGAAGTTGTTTATGTAGAGGAGTTTGAGATAATAAGTAAAGAAGAAGTGTTAAAAAGATTGAAGTAGGGTACGCAGATCTGCGTACCTTACGAAAGATTTTATTTTACCTTTTTCCCCAAGAAGAATTCTCGCATATATGGTCCGGTCGCATCAAAGAAATCGGAAATACCACTGAATCTTGAAGTTGCAAAATATTGATACCACCCGCATTGTCTTGTACAGTTTGCCATGGTCTTTCTATCATTAATAGCTGTTGAGCTGTTTAGGAATTCCATAAGATCTTCTTCCTGAAGTTTGATAGTTTTCTTCTTCAATGTTCTACAAGGATAGAAAAGTGAACCATCTGCATCAATTATTATTGAACTTGGGCTACAACCACCTTTTTTCTTTCTAACTTCTTTAAAGTATGCATTCGGAGTAATGATCGTCTCAGGATAAATTTTCTTTAGTCTTTTGATCTCTGCTTCAAGTTTGTCAAAATCAGGAAAATGATCTTCGGTATTATCGAGATGCACTGCCGGCATAAGAAGTATTTTACTTCCGGAATCGTAACATCTCTTTACTTTATCTTCAACATAGGGTTGATCTTCCTTTGCTACTACTGTTTGAACACAAACGATCATGTCAAATTTATTTATCTCTTTCAACGAATCGAATAAATGCATATTATCATGACCTTCATCTATAGAGATATGTAGAAAGTCTATATATTTCTGGTATTTTTCCCAGGGATATTCAAGTAGATTTTTCTGACTTGTAGTGAACAGAAGATAAAATGGTTGTTTATAAGTTTCTTTTAGAATTTCTTCGATATCATTTCTTAAAAGTGGCTCTCCGCCTTCTAACGATAATAGGAATAATGAAGATCTTCCAAGATTTCTAATAATTTTCTTTAGATCGTCAGTTGGAAGATCAGGAGTTTGGAAATATTTCATATCGCAGAATTTACAATGGAAGTGACACCTTGAAGTTACTTTTAATGATGCGTAGAAAGGGAATTTTTCATTTATAAAATTCCTTCCAGAATATTTTAAAACATCTAGGTATCTGCTGAATGATAGTTTTCTGATCTTTTTTCTTGGCATTGTGGATCCTGTGTTTATTTCAGCTAGAATAGTACAAAAAATAATGGAGATTTACAAGATTATATGATATATTGTGATTTAAGAAATTAAATAATTGGGATATTATGGAAGGATATAAAAGACTTTTTATTGCAGTTAAAGTAAATATTGAACCTGCGCTTGAGAAATATATTTCATCACTTAAAGAACTTTTTGAAGGTTCAAAAATTAAATGGATCCCAATGGGAAATATGCATTTAACATTGAAGTTTTTAGGTAAAACCAGTGTTGATATTATTACAAAGTTAACTATAGAATTATCCGAAATAGCAGAAAATAATGATCCTTTTGATATGAGGATACAAGGCTCTGGAGTTTTTAAAGATTTTTTTAGGCCTACAATCTTGTGGGTGGGTGTTAGAGATCATAATCCATTTGAGAAACTGAAGAATGACATCGAAAATTCTATGGCTAAGCTTGGTTTTAGGATAGATTATGACAGATTTAAACCTCATATGACTATTGGTAGGATAAAAGAATTAAATAAAAGAGATGAATTCGAAAAGTTTGTTCGTAGTTATGAGCATTTGTTATTTCAAATGGTGAAAGTTGAAGAAATTATTTTATATGAAAGTATTTTGAATTCAGAAGGTCCTACTTATGTTGAGCTTGAGAAGTTTAAAATAGGGAAGAGCAGTAGCGGACTTATTACCGAACGGTTTTAAAAAGGTCACATTGAGTTTATCGAAATGTAAGACTTTCTAGTTATAAGTGATAAGATATAAGTTATGAGTTTGAAAGGTACCGTCACCCTGAATTTATTTCAGGGTCTTTTTTTTAACCCCAGTGGGGTGACTTATTACTAAGGGGTGCCCCGTGTTTGAAAACAATCCGAATATTATTAGCGCCGTAGGTGTGACTTTAATGGTTTTTATCTTTTTGTCTTGATACAAAAAGAAACAAAAATCTTTTTTAGAATTTCACCGAATTCATTCGGTGTAATTAAAAAAGGCAATTCAAATATCTTTCCTCTTGGTATGTGCAGAGACGTGATAAATCGCGTCTGTACGGAAGGGTTTTCACGCTTCGATTGCCGATTTAGGCGGAGAGGATAATTTGTAAAGATCCTGTACAGTGTGGAAATGTTTTTTCGCTCGGATCAAATAGCGAACTGACCACTTATCACTCAAAAAGTCACATTGAGCAGAGTCGAAATGTAAGACTTTTTGCAACGCCATTATTTGTCCCTCGCACATATTTATATTGTAATTGTCTCGATGGTAATTCGGATACAGGGCGTTTTGATTCGATATCGGGCGTATGGCAATACGCCCCTACAGGGATTAAAAAAAAGGAGAAAACATGGGTTACAGTTTAATTTCAAATTCAGGTTACGAATTTACTATGACTAATTGGACCTGGCATATTTTATTGCATATTGCGAAGGATCACGGTTGGGTGCCTGCAGGTACTGAGTTATGGGTCGATGATGAGGATGGTTATATAGATTTTGTAGGTCATCTTGATGGTAATAAGGAAGAATCTTATACCCGTTATGATGGTCAGAGGATGTCTTATTATGATATGGAGAATATGATTAATGCTTTGAAGATCGCTTCAAAGGATGAGGAGTATAGAATTAATGGTGTTATTCAAGTCAATTCAATGAGTAGTTTTCTTCCTGAGCTTATTGATGATCTGGTAGTTCTTCAGAAGACTGCTTATGATTGTTTGTATGGGGATAATCCACCTGATGATCTGGAGAATTCTACTGTTTTTCAAAATTATTTGAAGAATGAGGCACATGTTTCGATTTGTTAAGGGTCATTGCGATCCCGATTTATCGGGAGTGGCAATCTTGTTGTCATTCTCGGACTTGATCCGGGAATCCAGGGATACTATAATTCGTCATTCTGGACTTGATTCAGAATCTATTTTTACAAGAGTACATGATTCTTACTTTTTCCCATTGCAGCAAAAAGTAACAAAAAGTGCTAGGCAATCCAAATTTTTACATCTTAGATATAAGTTGTTTATAGCAGTGAGGCAGGTTTCTCCGTCTTGTTGGATTGCCGAATTAGACGGAGAGGATAATTTGGAAAGATCCTGTACAGTGTGGAAATGTTTTTTCACTCGGATCAAATAGCGAATTACCCACTTTCAACTCTAAACTCTAAACTAAATTTATAATTAAAAAATTGCGAAAAAGCAAAACTGCTAATATATTCTTAAGATCACTGAAATATTGTTATTATATTGGTAAAGAGATGGAAAATTGTATGAATAAAGATGAATTGATACAAAAGCTTTCAGACCTTGAATGGGAAGAGTTTGAAGTTAAAGAAGCAAAATCAGCAGTTCCAAAATCATCATGGGAAACTGTGAGTGCTTTTTCTAATACTAATGGGGGATTTCTTGTTTTTGGTGTTAAACAAATTGGAAAAGAGTTTCAGATCAATGGAGTCGATAATTCTGAGAATGCTGGATTCGGATTTGATAAGATAGATGATAATTGGCTTTTATATAACAACTCAAATCCTGAATATGATATTGCATTTGATTCTACTATTGTTAAGTTATTTATGAAGAATGATGACTCCGATATAGAAACAGGGAAAGATGGCGGATTAAATGGCGGATTAAATGGCGGATTAAATGGCGGATTAAATTCAAGCATTAACGAGTTATATGATTTCATCTTCAATAATCCAGGATTGAAGGCAAAAGATATCTCGTTGGCAATTAGTCGATCAATAAATACACTTGAAAAACAAATTAAGAAATTGATTGATGCAGGTATGATAGAACGTAAAGGTAGTAAGAAAACAGGTGGTTATTGGGTTATTACTAATGGAGAAAATCATGAATAATAAATCACTTATCCTTTTTATCCTGCTATTTTGTTCTGCGATCTTTGCAGGGAGTTATATTAAGGATTATTCATCGGGTAAACGGTTGTATGAATTTGACGGGAAGTATGTTAAGAGTTATATGTCCGGGAAGAGGCTTTATGAAGTTGATGGGATAATTCCGAGAGTGATTACTGTACTTACCGTGCTACAGGGATTGTAGAATAAAGATCAATATGGAAGTTAAAATGAAAGAAGATATACCCGACACACTGGTTCACTATTATACGAATGAAGAACACCTTTTTAGATCAGTCACTTCTTATGATGAGGATAAGCTTGATGATGATTTTAAGGAATTTCCGTTAAACAGTAAAGCATTTCACATAAAAGAATTCCCTGCGATCTATGAAGAATCCCGGAAATATGAAAAACACGGGTTTGAGTTCCAGATCTGGGATAGAGCTATAGTTGATGAGATTATTAGAAAGAATAAAGAAATGAAATAATACCCTGCCTGCAAGGAGCTTAGCTCCTTTTTTTTATTTTAAAGAGTTTATATTGAATATGCTTATTTCTCCCCATCGCGCCATTATTTGTCCCTTCGACATCTTTATATTACCTGTGTAGTTGTTATTTTTAAATTTAAAAGGAGATATATTATGAAACACAAGTCATTAGAAGAATTAACTGCTTGGAAAAAACACATAAGAATGATAGTGCATGTGTTAGTTCAAAATTATAGCAAGAAGAGTACTTTAGCAGTATTTTGCTTAAACTCTCCTACTTTTTCATTCAAGTATCCTGAAAGAGTATATGATGATCTGACTCAAAGAGGATATACAAGGCTTTACATTTTAAATTTATTCACTAAAATAGGTAATTTTTCAGAAATGTATACTGAACCTCTTGATGAACTTATCGCTGAAGATAGTAATGAGAAAATTAAAAGAATAATTCCTGATGTTAATAAGATCTTTTTTGCTGTCGGAGAACCTGAAAATAATAAAATATCTGAGATGGTGATTAAAAGATCTGAAGAAGTTCGAAATTTAGTTTTAGAATTACTACCTGATGCTAAATTTTATCACTTTGGAGAATTAACTAAATCCGGGTTCTCAAAAAGTTTAAATGATCTTTGTCCTGATGATAGTGCTGTTGTTTTCGGAATACCGGAGTTAAGTGAACTTTTTGAAGGGGAGGGAAACCTTCCTTTTTTATAAATTATAAATTGCTAAAAAGTAAGACAGCTAATATATTCTTTAGGTTAGTATTATTGGGTTGTAATGATCCACTTCAAAGAAGAAATATTTAAATATTGGAATGAAATTTGAATGAGATAGCACAATACAGGGAATTACTTACTGATATTAAGAACCGAGTCCGTAAAGGTCAGCTTCGTGTCAATCTTTCTGCAAATGCAGAGATGCTCAATACTTATTGGGATGTTGGAAGAATGATACGGGAAAGACAGCAGAACGAAGGATGGGGTAGTAGTGTCATACCAAGACTTGCATCTGATTTGAAGAATGAGCTGTCAGAAGTTAAGGGATTTTCTGAACGGAATCTTAAATTTATGGTTCAGTTTTATAATGAGTATTCGTCTATTATTGCAATTGGGAAACCGCCCGTTTCCCAATTAAAAAACAGCTCTGAAGCAATTTTGCAACTGCCCGTTGCAAAATTAGAAAAATCAGATTTCAAACAAGATCTGATCCTTTCCACTACCTGGTCAAATCATATAATCCTGATCCAGAAAGTAAAAGACCTTCCTACAAGATACTGGTATATGCAAAGTACAGGAGAACAATTTGACTGATATTGAACTTATAATTTCTAACGAATATAAAAGCTTTATAACAGAGGTTAAAAGTAAATTAGCCAGGCATCAGATAAAGGCAGCTGTAGCAGTTAACAGTGCTTTAATAGACTTTTATTTGGAGTTGGGGAAGATGATTGCTGATATGCAGACATCAACTTACTGGGGAGATAAACTGATTGACCAAATGTCTTCCGATCTTAAAAAAG
>JAQICF010000067.1 GCA_027858795.1 Candidatus Delongbacteria bacterium
AATATACACTTTTTCTTTAAGCTCTTCAATCCATTTTTTCATTACACTCTGCCTTTTTCGATCTGTTGTTAGATTTTTCAACATCGTATAATCTGTCTTTATATCAACCTTATGAGCAAGCTGTTTGTCTAAAACTTTGTAAACATAATAACCATCAGCTTGCTTAAGAGGATCACTAATATAACCTATTTCTGAGTTCAAAAATATTTCTTGATATTTTGCATCAAGATCATCAGTGTTTATATTACCAATTCTTCCATTTTTGGCTTTTGAAATTGGATCTGAGCTATATTTTTTTACTGCTTCTTCAAAAGTCATATATTTGTTCATAACAGAATCTTTCAAAATAACAGCTTTGCTAAGAGCTGCTTCATCGTCTGTATTCTCTTTCGATGACATCATTAGTATATGTGATGTATTTATTTTCTCACCGATCTTCTTATTCAATCTAATTATGTGATAGCCAAATGTAGTTTTAACAGGATCAGAAATTTCTCCTTCATCAAGATTATAAGCGGCAACTTCATATTCCGTCACAAGATCTCCTCTTGAAGTAATACCCAGTTCGCCACCATTTTTTGCAGAAGCAGGATCTTGGGAATATTCCTCAGCAGCTTTTTCAAAAGTAATCTCTTTTGAAATAATCTTAGTTTTTATATCTTTTAATTCATTGAATGCTTTCTCAAGTCCTAAAGATTCGTCACTATTTTTTATCACAAGTTGACTAAGTGAGATAGTCGATTTAACCTCAGGTAAAGAATCCTTATACGTTGAAAAAAATGCTTCTATCTCTTTTCTTGAAACATTTATTTTTTGTAATTTTCTATTCTTCAATTTATCAACAAAAAGAGTTTTTCTTATTTCCGTTTTATATTCTTTCTTCAACTTACTTACAGTTGTCTTGTATTGTTCTTCAAGCTTTTGCTCTCCCCCAACTCTATCTAAGACAGAATTAATCCTATTATCTAAGATCCTTTCAACTTCATCATCTTCCACAGCAATAAGAGTATCCTTCAATGCTATATCATATAATATTTTTGCGGACACAAGCTCTTTAAGCATCATATCTTTAAGTTGATCTTCACTAAAAGATCCCTGAAGCATGTATCTTTGATGTTCAACCAATTGATTTACTTCACTTTGTAATATGATCTCATCGCCAACAACGGCTGCGATTCTATCAATTACTTCTCCTGAAGCAGAATTTATGATAAATATAATGGATATAAATGTTAATAATAATTTCTTCACTGTTTCTCCGAATTATTGAGCGTATAATAGCTCAACTTTATATTTCTTAAAAAGTTTCCTTCTTAATTCATTTTTTAGTATATCTTTTTTAATGTTTATCACTCTTTTTTTGACGATTTCTTCCACATAATCAAATTTATACAACTGAGATTCTTTTATTTCGGTGACTTTAATGACCGAAATTGCTTTTGACTGAATTATCAACTCCGAGATTTCATTAACTTTCAATGAATCTGCAGTTTGCCCGATCATAGCATGATCCGTTCTGTAGATATAGCCGAGTTCACCATTTCTTGAGTTTGGTCTTGCATAAAATTTAGCATATTTTTCAAAACTGTCACCTGCAATTATCTTTTGGCGAATATTCTCTAATTCTAAAGCAACTTTTATTTTATCATTAGATTCTATATTATCAGTATTATCATAAGCTTTGAAGATTTCAGATGTCCACATTTTCTTTATCGTTTTAAGCTCAGAATCATCCTTATGCTCTATGTAGTAATCGATCAATTCATCTTTTGATGGTTTTAGATTATCTTGACTAAACAACCTTTTTTTATATTCAGATGATACTAAATATTTCATTTGGTCAATAGTTCTCTCTTCCACCCTTTTATCTTCAAAATAACCTTTAGACCCAGCAACTTCTACTAATAGATTATTCAACACTTTACCATCTATTAAAGATTTTATCACACTTACTTCTTCAAGATTTTTCATATAGTATGGTTTTATTTGTTTTACAACTGCAGCTAAATCTTTTACCGTTACTTTTTGATTTTTGTAAGTAATAAGTTCTTTATGGGCTCCAATGACAAATAGTGAATCCGCATATTTAAATGGATCTGATATCTTAATCTTTGATATGCTAGATAACAATTCGTTGTTATATGTTACTCCATAAGAAATTTTCAATGAGTCTAGCATATTTTTTATATATCCATTTATTTCCTTACTACTAACTTTGCTCAAATCTTTACTAAATTTATCTTTAATAAGATCTTCTCTGAATAAATCAACCGCAACTTTTTTTGAAAGCTTTTTATAAGTAACCCTATAACCTTTTGAATTTAATACTTCCGTAATATTTCCTTCAGTCTGAAAAATCACATTAAGAATATAGTCCTGTATTTTATCTGCTCGTTTTGAATTGCTCATCTTAATTCTTGATTTATTAAAACTAGAAATTCCAAATACATCAAATTCTTGAATATCTTTATCATTGATCTTTGCCAATACTATGTTTTGATAACCTGGTGTAAGTACTAAATCTTGTGCCTGTAATAAATCAGGTGTAAGTACCATTGTTGAATCTACTATTGCATAATTGTTTGTAATGGTAAAAATCAACATAAATATGGAGAAAAATCGAATCATAGAACGTTGCTCCTATTTTTTATCGTCATTTACATAATAGAATGATTCTTCTAGAAGAACCTTATCAATGTTTACTTTATATTTTTCATAAAGTTCTTTTTCCCAGTTTTTTACTTCTTGCTTAAATTTTCTAGCTTTTAAAGTGTTATTGATCAAAACTTTCATTTTTTCTAAAGAATCATATCCTTCAGGAGTTTTATACTTCTCTTTATTCTTCTTATAAAATTCTTCAATTTCTGTATCGGTAATTTCAATTTTAGATTTCATCATATTTACTAAAGTTTTTCTGTATACTGGAATTAAAGTTCTTTTTGCGTTTGCTATTAACTCGGGTCTCTTAGTGTATCCGAGTTGATCTGCATATTCTTCCAACATCTTAATTTTTAAAATATTTTTCAATACCGCAATAACATTATTTAAGTTATTCAACGGTGGTCTTTTCTTAATATCCACCGTACCTAGCATTGTCAATAACGTATCAATATCTAATTCAACATCGTTAAAGCTAGCTAATATTTTTTTTCTATCTGTTCTTGTAAACTTTGAGATAGGATCTTTGTCAGTACCTTCAAACTCTTTCTCATTTTTTCTTAACTGCTTTACAAGCACTTTAATGCTTAGAGTGTCAACTTTCACCTTTAATCTTGGCATTAACTTATCAAGGAATTTTTGGCTTTCAGTAGAATATTTTTTACCATATTTTTTTAACAATTCTTGTGAAATTACACTTTTCTCTTCTTTAAAAGATTTTAGATCTTCATTTTTTGTTTTATCAAAAAGAAGTACCACGTGATAACCATATTTAGTTTTGAAAGGTTTAGATATTTCATCTTTTTTCATTTCAATCATAATTTTTTCAAATTCTTCAAGAAGATCATATGAACGCAGCCAGCCAAGTTCACCACCATTTACGCCTGTTTTAACATCTGAAGAGTATTTTTTTGCCAATTCTGAAAAATCTGCCCCTGCCAACAATTCGTTATAAATAGAATCAATCTTGGACTTTGCCTGATTCATATTTCTTTTTCTGTCAATAGCAATCAATATATGCTTAGGGAAATATTTGATTTTCTTCTTTTCATATGTTGCTTTTATTTCACTCTCACCGAATATTTTATTTTGAACACTATCAACGAGAAGATGATTTACAATGGCATCATAGTATAGCTTGTTGTGAAATGCTGTTTCCACCGCCTCTGTTGTATCAATTTTATTTATTATCGCTTGATCTTTCAACATATAATCCATCAACATCGTGTTAATGAATCTAACTCTTTGTTCCATCTTACTATTAGCCGCTTTTAATTTATCTCCGTTAAATTCTCTAATCAGCATAGTGTCTTCAAAATCTGAGAATAGCACATTACCCACTGAAGAGGTAGCTATCATCTTAGAATTATTTGAATTTTGCTTACACGCTATTAAAGCTAGTATTGCTGTTACTATCATGACTGCTTTGAAAAATCTCATTTACATACTCCTAAACATTTGAATTTTAATCCTATTTTAAAAAACTTTCTTAATATAGTATATATATATATTTTAAACAAGTGAAAAATAAAGCTAAGTAAAGCTACTCTTTTTAAATGGAAAAAACGGAATTGTTATAATTCCGTTTTAATGATTTATTGAGAACTGTCACTATCTTAGAGATATTGTTTTGTTAAATACTAAATTTGCTGTAGAAGAATCTTTCATATCTACACTAAAGTATCCAACTCGTTCAAATTGAAATCTATCTTCAATTTCAGCCTTAGAAATACTATCTTCAATTTTACAATTCTTTACTATTGTCATAGAGTCGAGATTAACATATTCTTTAAAATCTATGTTTTTATCTTCCAAAGGATTCTCTTTTGTAAAAAGCCTATCATAAATTCTTACTTCTGCATCAACTGAATGGTCTGCCGAAACCCAGTGAATAATACCTTTGACTTTTTTATCATTTACCTTCATACTTTTTTGAGAATCAGGTACTAGATCGCAATATACAACTTCAATTTCATCATTTTCGTTTTTAATGATCTCAGTACATTTTACGATGTATGATTTTCTTAGTTTTACATAATTACCTGGTGAAAGTCTAAAAAATTTACTTTCCGGTTCAATTTTAATATCATCTCTTTCCACGTATAAAGATTTAGTAAATTTAACCTCTCTAGTTTCTGTATTTTCAGAATTTGGAAGTTTCTCAAGGTTGAAAATCTCAATTTCATCTTCTGGATAATTATTGATTACCAACTTTACAGGATCTATCACAGCCATTACATGAGAACTTGTTTTTTTTAAGTTCTCTCTGATATAATATTCAAGTGTTGTGATATCTATTACACCTTCTTTTTTACTAGTACCTATTTCACTTACAAATTCTCTGATCGCTTCTGCAGGAACACCTCTTCTTCTTAATCCTATCAATGTTGGCAACCTTGGGTCATCCCATCCGGAAACAATTCCATTATCAACTAATTCTTTCAATTTCCTTTTGCTTGTTACTGTATTGGTCAAATTTAATCGCGAAAACTCAATTTGTCTCGAATGGAAAATATCTAACTCGGTAATAAACCAATCATAAAGAGGTCTATGATTTTCAAAAGAAAGATCGCATAGTGAGTGACTTACGCCTTCTAATGAGTCTGATTGTCCATGTGTAAAATCATAAGAAGGATAGATGCACCATTTGTTACCTGTTCTGTGGTGCTCTTTATATAAGATTCTATACATTACAGGATCTCTCATGTTCATATTTGGACTACTCATATCAATCTTTGCACGTAGAACCCGTGATCCTTCAGGGAACTCTCCATTTTTCATTTTTTCGAAGAGTTCAAGATTTTCTTCAATAGTTCTTTCTCTGTTCGGACTGTCTTTTCCAGGTTCCGTTAACGTTCCTCTAAATTCTTTCATTTCATCAGCATTCAGATCACATACATATGCTTTACCTTTATTTATAAGCTTGATCGCAAAGTCATATAGAATTGGAAAATAATCCGACGCATAATACAACCTGTCTTCCCAGTCATAACCTAACCATTTAATATCTCTGATAATCCCCAATTCAAACTCTTTCTCTTCTTTTAGGGGGTTCGTATCATCAAACCTTAAGTTATATAGGCCATTATACTCTTCTGCAATTCCATAACTGATTACAATGGCTTTAGCATGACCAATATGTAAATATCCACTTGGTTCAGGTGGAAATCTGGTATGTACTTTTTCACACCTTCCATTTTTTAGATCTTCATCAATAAAAGTTTTTATAAAGTTCGATCTTGATGTTTCTTCTTTCATACAATTCACCTACTTTTTTTACTATTATCTTTGCAAGAAATATAACAGTAATGCATAAAATAATCAATGTACCATATATTTTACTTGTAAATTTCTATGTAGGTAAATATATTTAACCTAGTAAAATATATCACTAAATAAAAAGCAAACAGAAAGTAGGAAGAAAAATGTCGAATTTATATGCAGAATTAAAGGAGCGTGGTTTCATCAAACAAATTACTGTTCCCGAAGAAAAAATTGAAAATGTTTTAAACAATAAAAAAATCAGCATGTATACAGGCTTTGACCCTACAAAAGAGTCATTACACGTAGGTCACTTGTTACCCATAATGTTTCTATCATATTTGCAAAAATCAGGACATCGACCTATTTGTGTTGTAGGAGGAGCCACTGCATTGATTGGTGATCCAAGTGGAAAAGACAGTATGAGAGAAATGCTTACTGATGAAAAAATACAAGAAAACCTCCGCGGTTTAAAAAATCAAATATCACATTTCATTGATTTTGAAAATGAAAAAGCTCTTTTAGTAAATAATTTCGATTGGATAGGAAATGAGAATTATATTGATTTTATAAGAACGATAGGCCCACATTTTACAGTAAATAGAATGCTTGCAGCTGAATGTTTCAAAATGAGAATGGAAAAAGGTCTTTCTTTCCTTGAGTTCAATTATATGATCATGCAGGCATACGATTTTTACGTGCTTTCTAAAAAATATGAATGTAGAATGCAGATTGGTGGTGACGATCAGTGGTCGAATATTATCGCAGGTATTGAACTTATTCGGAGAATTGATGCGAAAGAAGGTATTGGTCTTACCTGTCCTCTTTTAACAAGATCAGATGGTAAGAAAATGGGAAAAACAGAAGGTGGTGCAATATGGCTAAACCCTGAATGGACTACACCTTACGAATACTATCAATACTGGCGAAATTCAACTGATGAGGATGTAATTAAGTTCTTAAAACTATTCACATTTTTACCATTAGATCAAATAAATAAATTTGAATCATGCGAAGGCGTAGGATTGAATGAAGCGAAAGAGATTTTAGCTTATGAAACTACAAAACTTCTTCACGGAAAAGAAAATGCTGATGCTGCCAGAGAGACTACTAAAAATATATTTTTGAAAGGCGGTAGTGAAGGAGCACCTAGTATAGATCTTAAAACAAATCAGGTTATTGATCAATTGATAGTTGATGTAGCAGTAAGTGCAAAACTATTTGGATCAAAAGGTGAAGCAAGAAGAATGATTAAGCAAGGTGGATTAAGTATTAATGATAAAAAAGTAACAGATATCAATGCTATCATATCTGTTGAAGACCTTAGTAATAATGAATTTATGTTTAAAAAAGGTAAAAAGACTTTTCTACTAGTTAAAATAATATAATTTTCTTACTGGAGTTTGTTTATGTCTAAAATTTTAAAAATCTCATTACTTATACTTTCTGTGTTACTTATTTTATCTTGTTCCTCAAATGAAGACAAACTTTTTAAAGCGATTGAAAATGGCAATCTAAGTAAGATCCAATCCCTAATTGAAAGTGGAGTTTCAGTTACATCAAAAGATAAGAATGGGTTAACACCAATTGAAATAGCTAGGAAGAACAAATTAAAAGATATTGAATCATATTTTTATGATGAACTAAAAAAAGTATTTGATTCCGAAACTGGCAAATTATTAAAATTGAAATTTTCACAAAGACTTCTGGAACTTAAAAATATTGAAACTATAAGAAAAAGGGATTATAAAGTTTATCTTGATAATAATGATAATATTTTAAACTCTATGAATTCTGATAAAAGGATTAACGAACAGCTTCTTTTAGAACAAGAAAAATTCTTTAAGACCCACCAAGAAAGTATCCGAAAATTCATAAATGCAAAAGTTGATCTAATTGAAGACATAATGAAAGTGTTTATAATAAAAGACTATATTGATGATATCGAGTCTAAAGATTGTAGACATATTGTAAATGTAAATATAATGTTGAATTTAAGTGACATTTAATTAGAATTTAGTTTAAAGAAGCATAATATATATAAGAAATACTACCCAAGAAAATTAATACTGAAAATATCAGTGGTATAAATAAATTCCTACTGCCATAGTTTTTTCTTCTTAACAGAAAGGAAGGATAAGAATAAATCCAAAGAAGTAAAAAAATAAAGAAAGTTAAGAACTTCCCCCCGTAAATCTTCTTTTTCTTCAGTATTAAAACTTTCATTCCTAATCTATGAGAGTCAATCGTGGCTATTATCGAGGTAAGAAGTACTGTTGAAATAAGTACTACAAGTAAATATGTATTCATTTCTTTTAAGAATTCAAGATATTTAAACCAATACCATACCAAAAGTGACGATATCAATGGTATAATAACCATGATAAAACCTAGAAGATCTAATTTCCCATCTTTATCAATAACTTCAATATCTACTTTATTTTCTTTCAAGCTAACGATTTCTGTATTTATGTTTTTTTAAATTTCACCAGAAAAATCTTAAATAACTAAGTAAATGTCAAGTGTTTTTTTATAATTATGAATTAAGAAACAATAAAAAAGGTGCCGTTAAGCACCTTTAACAAATAGTACAACTAATTATTTTTCGATATAAATTCTTACATGATCACCATCTGCACTTGTAACATTTACGATATCATCATCAATATTATCTGCAAAGTCTTGAATGTGATTAATAATATTTTCAAGGTCTATTCCTTCTTGATTAATACCGGCCAACTTCTTTGCAGGAACCATATTTATTGCTAATTTCGCTAGCATTAGAGGTAATGTTATCATTACATTATCTCCGTCAGCACTTTTCACTTCTACTTTAAATTTTCCTTTCAATTTTTTATCTTTAATAGAAGAAACAACAACATCTGCCTTTGGGGCTATTGGTTCTGGGATTGATGTTACACCATCAACTGCTGATAGTAAGCTTGCTGCTTGCTCTGCAGTTATCTTTTTTTCCTCTAACATTTTTAAAATGTTTAATTTTTCTTGGCTTGTCATGATAGACTCCTATTAAGTAGTTTAAGTTTGTAGTTTAGTTTTATAATTTAATTTTAATTTCTGTTTTATCAGATGAATTGATATCGACTTCAATTACATCATTCATTCCAATAAGTGGCTGTTTTTTGACCAATAAGAATATATTTATAAAAATTATGGTGATTGGTCGAAAAATCTGATAATTCAAATAAACTTCTTTGTTTTTTAATTTAATGCCGCTCATCCAAGGCAGGTCAATAATATTTTTATTTGTAAATTGAATACTTAAATAGTCTAGAAATGAATATATGAAATAAATTGTCATGAATATTTTAACAAAGCCACCATCCGTTCCCATAAGAACAAGCATATTTAGTCCCCACACTACAAAAGTTATTATCGCTAATACTTTTGTTTCTCTTACAGTAACTCCTTTTATACCGTAGTAGAAGAACCAAGTTATGATTAATAATATTATCATCATTTCATTTAATCTTGCAGTTTATTTATTTTTTTAAAGCTGATATTAATTTCTCAGCATCTTCAGCTGTTATTTTCCCTTCGGAAAGCATATTTAGAATCAATTGAATATTCTCTTCATTATTTTTCTTTGGATTAACTTCTTCTTTTACTTTATCTGTAGGCATATACTTAAAATGTTCTTTAAACTGTTTGATCATAGGTTGAAATGAATCTTTCAAGAACTTAAGGTTCTTTAATTCTTTCAACCCACCGTGCTGAATAATCACACCTTCGGGGAATGTTTCAGATACAATATTATCTCCAGTCACAGAACTTATTACAATTTTCTTATCATTTTTATATTCTTTACAATTCAGCTTAATATCTCCGGATACAATCTTTATCTTGGCATCTTCTTGAAGCTCATAATCACCATCCACTATAATATCACCGTTTACGTTATTAATATTAATACTTTTATAGTTACTTTCTCTCAATTGTACATCACCATTAACATTATTTACTTTAAGCTTACCATCAATTTCTTTTATTGAAAGGTCACCATTTACAATATTTATTTTAAGGTCAGCTGTTGGTATCTTATTAATTTCAACATCTCCATTTCTAGTAGAAATACCTCCAGAATATTCTGCAAATGCACTTACACTAATATCTCCACTTACATTTTTAATATCTCCACTCAGAATAATTTTATGAGGAATCTTGATTTGCACATCAACACCCTTAATATTAAACATCTTAAGTAACTTTTTTGAATCTTTTTGTATTATGCTTAATTCTCCTTTCTCATAACTTATATCAAATACTTCATCAGCAGTATTCTTTCTTAGATCACCAAGTTCAACCTCAATATCTTGTCGTTCTTCTCCGATTACTTCGATATCGCCATCAACTAGTGTCAAGTTCAGACTTAATGTATTATTTTCTATTGGATAATTCATTTTATCCTCCTATTTCTTTAATTTTTTTAGAGCTTCTTCTACAGAAAATTCACCTTTGCTTATCATGTCAATTATATCTCCGGTATCTACTTCCTTTTCCTTTTCCAAATTTAAAGCAGCTTTAGTTTTCTTTAAGAGATTTTTTATCTTTGGATAAGAACAGTTAAGAATTTTTTCTGCTTGCTTAATACTTCCCTCTGCAGAAATAAATACTTTTATAAAATCAAAAATTTCATCACTTATCCCGTGACACATCTCATCTTTCTCAAAAGATCCGGAAATTTTGGTATTACACTCTTTGCATTGATACTTTACAACTTTAAGCTCGCCTTCACAGACGGGGCAATTTGTTAATGATTTTTTCATAATTTCTCCTTTTTTTTACTTACACAGGAATATAACAAATGTTAATATCATTGTCAAGGTTTTATTGATATATTTAATGTTTTAACTTAATTAAAACCCAATATGTTAATTTTATTGCAAAAAAAACGCAAATTAAATGCGTTTTTTATTAAAAGTCTATTTTAAAATGTAATAATCTATGATTTTTGATCCAATATCTTCTCAACTATATCCTTCTTAAAAATATAAGCAGTATTGCAATACTGACACTTCACTTCAACAGTCTCTTGAGTATTGTAAATATCTTCAAGATCTTCTTTTGGCAGCAATTTTAAACTTTGTTTCATTTTTGATTCTGAACATCCGCATTTAAATTGTGCAGTGATTTCATCGGTATATTTTACTCCAAAACCTTTTAAGATCATTTCTGATATTATTTTCTTTATCGAATAACCCATATCCATCACATCGGTCAAATTTGGAAATACCGCTAGATTATTTTCAAGCTTAACTATCACATCTTCAGGAGTATCAGGCATAAGCTGAATAATAAATCCACCTGATCTTTGAACAGTTCCATCCGGATTGATAAGAACCCCCAAACCTACTGATGAAGGAATTTGATCAGATTTCGCAAAATAATACGTAAGATCCTGGGCTACCGTTCCATATATCAATTCGACCTGACCTGTATGAGGTGTCTTCATTCCAAGATCTTTGATCACGCTTAGCATACCCTTACCTAAAGCTTCTTTCACATTAAAATCTTTCCTTAATTCAGTTAGTGGAAGTTCGACTTCAGGATTATAAACATATCCTTTTACCTCTCCCTTAGCATTCGCTGTTGCAACAGCACCACCTGACGGACCATCTCCTTTAACTTTTACAGTGATAGATTCATTTTCACCTTTAAGATCAGCTCCCAGCATTAAAGCAGCATTAAGTATTCTTCCAAAAAGTACAGTATTGGTCATTGATAGATGGTGCATCTCTACAGCTTTTTTTGTCAAATCCGTTGAATCAACAATGAAAAATCTTATATATTTATCTTCGGTTATTCCTCTTACTATTGTGTCAGACATTTTGCTTCCTTATTAATAATGTATTACTCTTATGTAAATATAACTTCTTTTAGAGATATTATCTTCTTAAATATCTCCATCCGCAAATGACTTAAATCCCTCTCCCCTCACATCACGAACATCAAGAATCGTTACAAAGGCTTTAGGATCTATCTCCTTTACATAATACTGCAAAGCAACCAGCTCTCTTCTGTTCACAGCAGTAAAAATAATTTTCTTTTCCGTGTTACTTTGAAGGCCTGATCCATTGAAATAAGTACCACCTCTATTGAGTGATGTTTTTATCTTCTCAGCTATTTCCTCGTATTTGTCAGAGATTATTAAAGCACCTTTTTTGTAATTTAGACCTATTGTTAAAGAATCAATAACTTTTCCAGTCACATAAATTGTTATCAGTGCATATAAAGCAAGTTTTATATCTCCAAATATAATTGTACCCGCTAATACGATAACGATGTCTAACATTATTAGAAGCTGCCCCATTGGAATACCTGTACGCTTATTCATAATCTGAGCGGCAATGTCAGTTCCACCAGAAGTAGCCCTTGCACGAAATATCAAAGCTAATCCAGCTCCAATCAATACACCTCCAAACAACGAAGAAAGTATCATTTCTTTCTCAACTACTAGTGGTCTATCTCCCCAGAAATATGTTAATACATCAATTGCAACTGAAGTTAGTGTCATACCTAAAATGGTCTTCCAACCGAATTTAGGACCAAGCTCTTTTATTCCCCAAAGAACAAGAGGTATATTTAGAACTAAACCTGTCATACCTGTAGGTAAACCAAAAGTATGATGAAGAATAATGGCGATACCGTATACTCCACCCGGCACGATCTTGTAAGGTACAACAAAGAACACATAACCTGATGCCATAATAAGCGATCCGATAATGATGAAAAGCATGTCAATATACCATTGTTTGGTAAATGATTTGATCCCTGTGTAAACTCCCATGATTTACTCCTTTGTTAAAAATCGGTGGCAATATAAGGGTTTAAAATCTAGTGTCAATAGATAATGTTGGTATTATGAAAATAGTTGGTTATTGGAGGAAAATAACATTAAAATAGTAAGAATTAATTATTATTCGTTTTTACCCTACTTCTAGTCTTGAATTCATTTCGTCTATTACTTCTATGATCTTCTTTGCTTTTTCGATATTATTTTCAAATAGTTCTACTACATTTCCGAATTTTGTAAACGGATGTTCATCATGAATTATATCTTTTTGAGTTCTAATATCATTTATATTACCTTTTCTTGCCAACCTTTCAGCAGTAGATACAACTTTAGATTTTGAGTGATTTGCAGGTAATCCTTTTAAATGTGCAAGTTCTATTGTAAGCATCAGGTAATCAAATCTTTTTGCTAGTTCATCCACATCTAATATTGTAACTAATGGTGCAATATGTTCAGCTATATCATTCATCTCTGTTTCGCTGATATTTTTCCAGTTTGATTCCTGATTAAAAGTATGGATATACTTGATCTTCAATTTTGCATTAAACTTATCTTCATCTATTGTGAGAATCAAAGTCAATAATTCTTTCACCAACTGTTCTCTGTACTCGATATAATCTTTTTCTTGATAAGAAATGTGTTCAAGTTCTCTTATGATTTCTACTTTGATATTGAATAGATTTTCGGAAAGTGTTCGAACGGATTTACTCTGTACATCTTTCTTATTTATTCTGAAGTATTCGAAATTTCCACAGTAGTCAAATATTCTGAATTCCTTCTTATCCATTCCCGGTCCTAATAAGTTTTCACACAGCCTTGTTCCCCTTCCTATCATCTGCCAGAATTTAACTCTTGATCTTATTTTTTTAAAGAATACAAGATTTAGAATTTCAGGTATATCAATTCCTGTGTCTAACATATCAACTGAAATTGCGATCTGCGGAAGTTTTTCTTTTGTTTCAAAATCATCTATGATAGAGTCAACATAGTTTATATCATTATAAATCGTTTTAGAGAATGCGTCTTTATGCTCAGGATATAGTTTATTAAATCTTTCTTGTATGAAATCTGCGTGTTTCTTGTTTTTTGCGAATATTATTGTCTTACCGAGTTTATCTCCACCTTCAATTTTAAGACCGTTATTCATTAAATCCTGTAAAACAATATCTACAGTTTTAGTATTGAATAAGAATTTATTTAAAGCTGCACTGCTAATTTCAGTTACTCCATCATCAAAAGTTTCTTCAAATAATTCTTTCTCTTCTTCAGGTAGATCATCATAACTTATTCCCTGCTCAATGAATTTCAATTGTGTTTCATAAGAATGATACGGATTTAGATATCCTTCACTTATTGCTTCATCAAGATCATAGGCATAAGTAGGCAAATTATTTGCAAGGTCGAACACTTCAAATGTATTTATGTCTATATCAGCCTTTGGAGTTGCTGTTAAACCTACAAGGATACTGTCAAAGTACTCAAATATTGCTTTGTATTTTTTATATATACTACGGTGAGATTCATCTAGAATTATTAGATCAAAATGACCTGGTGTAAATAGTTTATTTCCACTTTTGTCTTTTGTTTCATCGATTGCATTCATAATAGTTGGATATGTAGAAAATACCATCCTACTTTCAGGATTATCTTTTGATTTTAATAGATTACATAAAGATAGATTTGGAAGTAATAATTTAAAATTCTTCTTTGCTTGTTTTACTAAGGCTCTTCTATCAGCAAGAAAAAGTATATTCTTAACCCAACTTTTATTCGATAGAACATCAACAAGAGAAATTGCAGTCCTTGTTTTACCTGAACCGGTTGCCATAACGAGTAGAGCTTTTCTATTACCTTTCATTAAAGTATCACAAACAGCATGTATTGCCATTTTTTGATATGGTCTGTTAGTTATCTCATCATTTATGTAAATGGACTTTAAATCCTTCTTATTATCCCTTTTAAAAAGCATCCAATCCAGATCTTCCTTTGATACGATACCAATAGTATACAAATTTAGAGAAATCCGCAATTAGATATTTAAGAGATTTGGGTAATAAAAAAGCCCGTATATAATCGGGCTTCATAAAAACAATTTATTATTACTATTTTCTGTTCAGATTTATTTTAAATTTGTAATCAGTTTTTATTTCATGTTCTTTATCTCTCATATCAGTAACATATATACTAAATCCCAATTCAGTTGAATCAGGTATTATAATATTCTCCTTTACTAAGGCAATATTGAAATGTCTTTGTATTTCTTTACCTTCTTTTAAGGTGATCTTTCTTTTTACAATTTCCTTTCCCTCACTGTAAATAATAACAGTAAAATATTTAAGTTTTAAATCATTTTTAAGATTTGAGAATCTTAACATGAAACTCAAGGGAACATTAACATTCCCTTTAATATCTACTGGTATAGTTGCATTTAATTCACTTACCAAACCAACGATTGTGTGTTTACCCCCTATTTCGGTTCTGATATCCTCACAAACTAATATGTCATTTATTTTTATGCTTTCCATTATCTTACTCCTTGTTTAAAAGATGTCGTATTTTTATTATTTCTGACTGAATAAATTAAATTTGTTTGTTTTGCATTATACACGGTATTAGGTTCATTTATGTAAATGTCTTCATAACAACAATCTTCTCTGGAAGTAATCACAACCAAAGTTTGAGATTTATTGTTTTCAACTAAATTAAATTTTTTTATCGCCGCCTGTTTGAAAGCTTCATTTACAACTTTCTTATCAAATCTTCTTGCAGCAACATAAATTATCCATGGGTAACTTCTCGCTATTCTTAACAGCGTTAATCCAATTTTCGAATAGTTTAATTTATGCTTCCATCTAGACAAAGTTCTAACAGGTAGGCTAAGAGAATCTTCAACATCCTTTAACTTAATCTTTTGTTCTGTAAAATGCTCTATGATATTAACGACAGAACTTTCTTCAGATTTCCTAAGTGCCTTTTCATACTCATCAGTATAGTTATATGTATAATTAATTTCTTCCCCACATTCTTTACATTTAAGAATTTTTTCCTTTACTTCAACCTTTTCACCGTATGGTTCAACTTCATAGAAAGTATTATAACTTTCATCAAAATTATGACTTCCACAGTAATTGCAGATCATGTTTTCATTCTTCATGATTTCTCCTTTGCTTTTCGTTCATTAGCTATTCGTATAGCTTCACCCATTACCGTTTCTTCGCTCTTGAATTTGTTATGAAACGATTTTATCATCCATTTCTCTGTAATACCAGATTTATAAAATGCCAAGTAACCTTCTGTAAATTTATATTCAAAATGAAATGCATAAACATCAGGTGGTGGTATCTCTTTAGTTTGTTTCCGAGTTGTTATATTAACAAATTTTAGCTCATTATCTTTTATCTTAAATTCTGAAATCACTTTTAAAAGCTCTGACAGTGTTTTAATTGAAAATATTAACCTAGCATCTTTGTCTGAATTATCTACAGCTTTAAACATCTGTAGATTTTTTTTCTTTAGAGCTTCTTTGCATGCTTTTTTAAATTCAGACAACTTTTTAAAAGCTACTTTCTCTTCTATATCTTTATTTTTTTGCTTTTTAGCCAAAGCTTCCAACTCCATTTTATGCTCTATGTGTATTATAATGATACATTTCAACTTGTGCAAGTTTTATTTTTATCCAGAAATATAGTTCGTCATATTTAAATAATTTGTATAAAAACAAAGCGTTCTATCTATATTTTATCCTTTCAAGAAACACTTTTATATTCTATATTTAACAATAGTATATAAATGGAATAACAATGACAGAAAACTTGCTTGGAACAGGTCACTTATTTAAGTATGAGACCGATCTATATCTGAAAGGATATAAACATATCGCAGGTGTGGATGAAGCTGGAAGAGGCCCTTTGTCAGGTCCTGTGGTAGCAGCTGCAGTGATATTCAAACAAGGAGTAGCAATTGAGGGAGTTAATGACTCTAAAAAAGTATCTCCGAAGAAACGAGAACGGCTTTTCTACGAAATAAGAAAACATGCTGTTGCTTATGCAGTTGGAATAGTATCTCATCATAGGATTGACGATATTGATATACTTAGAGCCACTTTTGAAGCTATGAAATTAGCTGTAAGTAAATTAAGCACTAAACCTGACTTTATCTTAGTAGATGGCAGAGATGAACCCTTTGCGACTAAAGAACAAATGAGTATTATCAAGGGAGACAGCTTATCGTACTCCATAGCTGCTGCTTCGATCATTGCTAAAGTCACCAGAGATAAGATCATGAATTTCTACGATAAGAAATATCCAATGTACGGATTCTCACATAACAAAGGTTATGCAACAGCAGATCATATTGAGGCAATAAAAAAATATGGTCGATGCGAAATTCATAGAAAAACATTTAGATTACAATTTGAAAAAGACAGACAGTTATATTTAGACTTATAATAAAGTCCAAATTTGTGTTTAATATTTAGATTTATAGGAATAAAAAAATGCTTTATTTATATCTGATCGTATTACTAAACGCCCTAATTTACATCTTCTACATACACAAATTCATTAAAGGATTGTCAAAATTACCGAATGAACAAATATTTAATATTGATGATTCTCAATTACCGTCAGTTACGATTTTAGTACCTGCTAGAAATGAAGAAAATTATATTGAAAGAACTTTGATCTCTCTGTTATATCAAGATTATCCAAACGATAAATTTCGCATTATTGCAATTGATGACAGATCTAAAGATCGTACAGGAGAAATACTTGACTCTTTGAAAGTAAATTCCACCAATGTTGATGTAATTCACATAACGGAAGTACCTTTAAATGTTTCACCAAAGAAAAATGCGATACTTACTGCTGTGAAAGAATGTAAGACCGATTATATTCTTACTACGGACGGTGACTGCTTACATCATAAATTGTGGCTGAGATCCATGGTAAATCCAATCATTGGGTCAACTGATGAGAATATCGGTATTGTAGCAGGAATGACTATTTTTGTGAAAGATAAATATTCTTCTGCCTGGGAAAAAACTTGGCAATCTATGCAAAATATCGATTATATTTCTCATTCATTGTTAGCTGCAGGAGCAATTGGTTGTGATAGAGGATTCACAGCGAATGGTAGTAATCTGTTGGTAAAAAAAGAATTATATAACGATACTGAAAATGTTAAATCAAATGTGATATCCGGAGATGATTTCTTTATCATCCAACAAGCGGAAAAAGCCGGGTATAAAATACGATTTGCACTTAACGATGAATCAGTAGTTCACAGCTATCCGGTCGACACAATTGAGGGATTGGTTGATCAAAGAGCAAGATGGGCATCAAAAACCACAAGCGCTTCAAGGTTCGTATTTGTATTCGCATTAAATACATTTATATTTTACATTGGATTAATTCTACTATTTATTTTGGCAATATTCAATCAGGTACCTTTTAAAATATTCATATCTCTTTTTGCATTAAAGATAATTCCAGAGACAATATTTTTGTTTTACGGCTTTGGTAGAATGGGATTTGAACTTAAAAACAAATATTATATACTTTTACAGATATTTCACATACCTTTCAACTTGTATGCAGCATTAAAAGGGAGGTTTCTCGGATTCAAATGGAAAGGAATAAATTATAAATAGATTTAAGAATAAAAATTATCAATTAAATAAACAATTAGGAATATCATGGCAATGAGTAACGTAGTAGCGATCGTAGGAAGACCGAATATTGGCAAATCAACTCTTTTCAACAGACTTACTAAAACAAGAGAAGCGATCGTTGATAATACATATGGTGTTACAAGAGATAGAAAATATGGTCCAGTAGAATGGGATGGAAGAACATTCTCATTAATTGACACAGGTGGATTTGTACCTGACACTAAAGAATTTTTTGAAAGTATGATAAATACTCAAATTGAAATAGCACTTGATGAAGCTGAGCATATTATCTTCTTACTTGATGTTGAAACAGGAATAACTGCAATAGATCAGGAAATTGCAAATAAACTGAAGAAATCCGGTAAAAGAGTAACTTGTGCGGTAAATAAAGTCGATAACGATAGAAGAGAAGATGATGTCGTCGAATTTTACAATCTTGGTTTAGGTGATCCAATAGGAGTATCAGCATTGGGTGGTAGAAATGTTGGAAATATGCTTGATACTGTTACTGATCACATTATTCCAGATAGTGAGGTCGTGGAAGATGAAGATCATCGATTAAAGATTGCAATTATTGGTAAACCAAATGTTGGAAAATCATCACTTGTTAATGCTTATCTTAAACAGGATAAAATGATCGTTTCTGATATACCCGGAACGACAAGAGACTCGGTTGACTCGGTTCTTAATTATAAAAATGAAGAAATTCTTTTAATTGATACTGCTGGTTTAAGAAAAAAGAAAAAAATCAGAGAAAATATTGAATTTTACTCTTTGGTGAGAACACTGAAAGCTATTGAAAGAACTGATATTGTAATACTGATGCTCGATGCTCTTGATGGTGTGACACGACAAGATATTGAAATTCTTTTGGAAGCAAAAAAATCTCAGAACGGAATTATCATCGCTGTCAACAAATGGGATCTGGTAGATGACAAATCAACTAATAGTGCAAGAGATTATGAGAAGGCTTTAAGAAAAGAACTTGAATGGATTCCTTATATTGCTGTTAAGTTTATTTCTGTTTTGAATAAGCAGAGATTGTTAAAATTACTTGACCTGTCATATGAGATAAAAGAAAGAAAACATCTGAGAATTTCCACTTCAAAATTAAATGATTATATATCAAAAGTAATAAAGAGAACGACACCACCGACTTCTGGTAATATCATTATTAAAATCAAATATGTAACTCAACCAGCTGTTGATCCTCCTGTCTTTACATTTTTTCTTAATGAACCTGATCATTTGAGAGATAATTATAAAAAATTTCTTGAACGAAAAATTCGTGAAGAATATGGATTTGATGGTGTACCGATCATAATGAAATTCTTGCAAACAGGAAATTAATATTACATCTTAAATTGTATAGCAGTATATTATAACTATTACATCTTAAATTGTAAATAAGGTATGTTATGAGTGATATTGAAAAAAAAGATATAACTATCATGGTAGTTGATGATGAAGCTATCAATTTACAAATAATAGATGGAATGATAAAGTTAGAAAATTATAATACCATACTAATATCTGACTCCTCAGAAGTTTTAAGTATGGCAGAAACAAATAAACCTGACATCATCTTACTTGATGTTGATATGCCTGGTAAAGATGGATTTGTTGTTTGTAAAGAATTAAAAACAAATCTAGAAACTAAAAACATACCAATCCTCTTTTTATCCGGCAGATCTACTACTGAATCTATCTTAGAGGGATTGAAAATCGGTGGTGTTGATTATATAACCAAACCTTTTAATGCTCCTGAACTTTTGGCACGAGTTAATACTCATCTTAAATTAAAATTTACAACAGACAAACTAATTGAAATGGAAAATTTAAAAGCTTTGCATGCTGCTATGGTAACTCAGAATCATATTCTAAATCAATTAACAACATCTGTACTGGGACAAATAGAAATTGGTAGGATATTGATCTCAAAACAAAATGAAGATTGTGGGAATGATCTAAAAGATTGCTTTGATTCGATGGAAAAAGCATCAATTGAAATGAATTCGATCATTCAGAAATTTAAGAATATCCAAACAATAGAATATATAAAGTATTCAAACCACACTAATATGCTTGACCTTGACAAATCTTCTTTTCCGGAAAAGGATTAATTTATGCAAGGAATGATTTTAGCAGCAGGATTTGGTACTAGATTAGCACCATATACTGATAATTGCCCCAAAGCTTTAGTACCTTTGAACAATAGACCTCTTTTAGGTTACATTATAGATAAATATATAGCTTCTGGAATTACTGATATTGTGATAAATGCACATTATTTATCTAATCAAATTATTGATTTTGTTAAAAGTAATAATTTTAATGCTGAAATAAAAGTAATTGTGGAAAAAGACATCTTAGGTACCGGTGGTGGAATTTTCAATATGTTGGAATATATCACTGATGAAGATTTCTTTGTTTATAATACTGACGTTATCAGTAGTATTGATCTTAAAAATCTAATGAATTTTCATAAACAGAATTCTCCACTGGCTACAATGGTTATGCAGGATAGAGAAACTTTTAATCAAGTTGTTATCGATAACAAAGAACATTTCTGCGGCTTAAAGTACGTTAAGACCGGCAAAGAGATAATTACAAAACAACCGGTTGAACCATATAAGCTCCTTGCTTTCAGTGGTATTCATGTTATTAATAAAAATATCTATAAATATAAAAGTACTGAAAAAGAATTTTCTATTATCAGTACTTATTTAGACGCGGTTAAAAATAGTGAAAGTATTTTATCTTATCATCCAGACATTTACTGGAAGGATGTAGGTACAATTAAAAAGCTCAGAGAAGCAGAAAAATACCTTACTTCATTGCATCAACAATAGCCATTATCTTAGCCTTTGGAACTAAACCAATGATCATGTCCATAACTTTGCCATCTTTGAAAAATAAAGTTGAAGGAACAGAAAGAATACCGTATTCTGCAGCAATAGGTCCGTCAGTATCAATATCCACATGAGTAACTTTCACATCAGCGTTCTCATTGGCTATTTCATCAATTATTGGATCTAATTTCTTACATGGTCCACACCATACAGCACCAAATTTTACTATAGTTAACTTTGACTCTTTCATTACTTCTTCTTCAAAATTCTTTTGATTGACATGAATTACATTTGCCATTTTATTCTCCGTTAATCTTTTATTTATTCTCTTTAACAATACTTTTCATTTTTTTCAACATTCTTTCACCCTCTACCAGTCCTTGTATTTTCTTTACTACAGTTCCTGTTTCATCTATGAATAGAATCAAAGGAATGTTTGTCGCACCATACTCTTTATACTGGTTGATATACTTCTTGGAAAATTCACTATCTTTGTCTGAAAAGTCAAGTTTAATTGAAACAAAGTTTTTATCAGCAAATTCTATTACTTCTGCCTGATTCCATGTCACTTTATCCAGTTCGATACA
>JAQICF010000042.1 GCA_027858795.1 Candidatus Delongbacteria bacterium
GATATATGATTTTGAGGTTAACTATATACCTAAGAAAATATTAATCTTTTACACTTTTTGCAAGAATTTATTCTGTTAATTATGACACAGTCTGCCCACGCCTTCCCACATCGAATTCATTATTCGCCCAACGGTCGTCCCCTCTTTTAAAAAGAAAGATCCTGAAATAAATTCAGGATGAGGGATTAAAAATAAAAGAAAAGCACCAAAAGGTCATTATTTGACACTGTGCTAATGTTATATTGCCTAAAAGACCTTGAAGGGAAAACTGGTAAGAAGATAAGTACAAAAGAGAATTATAAAGAAGTACCTGAGAAAGTAAAGAGATTGAAAGGGAAATAAATCCATATCTTTGCTTGATATTATCAAGTATAAATTTTATCTTCTTAATTGAAAAATAAACCTTTAATAATAGGGATATAAAAATGTGTGGTGTAGTCGGTGTTTTCAACTCAGAAGTAGCAGCTTTTGATACAATGCTTGGATTATTTGCAATACAGAACAGAGGACAGGAAAGTTGTGGCTTGGCAGTAACTAACGGGAATCAAATAAAACTTACGCGCGGCATTGGATTGGTAAAAGATAATTTTACTGAAAAAAAATTAATGAATTACCCCGGTAAAATTGCAGTTGGTCATGTAAGATATCCTACCAGGGGTACCAGTGATATTAATAATTCTCAGCCACATGTCATAGAGACTTTGGAAGGTACTATCTTTGCTTTAGCAAGTAACGGTGATATAACGAATTACAAAACTCTTACTGAAGAACTTCAAAAGAAAAAAGTAAATTTTAACAGTGGAAATGATGGAGAGCTTATTCTCAGATTTATAGTATGGAATCACATTGTTAAAGGTAATTTAGTTGTTGATAGTATTAAAATGGTAATGGAAAGATTCAAAGGTGTTTTTTCTACTGTTCTAATGGGTAGGGACGAGATGTGGGGATTCAGAGATCCTTATGGTGTCAGGCCTTTTTCATTTGGTAAAACAGAGACAGGATATGCATTTTCATCAGAGTCTAAAGGGTTGGATATTCTTAGAGCTACTGATATTGAAGAAGTTAAACCCGGAGAGATAATTCATATATATGGGGATAATCAAATTGAAAGATTTCAGCTTGATGTAGAAGAATTAAGAGTTGGAAGAAAGGGTTGTGCACATTGCGTTTTTGAGCCAGTTTATTTTTCAATGCCGGATAGTAATCAATACGGACTATCAGTTTATGAAGCAAGAAAAGCTATGGGAAAAGCATTAGCAGACAGAGATAAAGATCTAGAAATTGATGTTGTTGTAGCAGTGCCTGATTCTTCAAATGTTCAAGCTCTCGGTTATGCACAAGCTAAAAATGTTCCATTTGAAATGGCCTTAATTAGAAATCATTATGTAGGTAGAACTTTTATCAAACCTGATCAGAGAGGAAGGGATGAGAGTGTTAAGCAAAAGTTTAACCCAGTTGTTTCAAGATTAAAAGGTAAAAGAATTGTTCTTGTTGATGATTCTATTGTAAGAGGCACTACGATGAGAAAAATCGTTGGAATGCTTAAGAATGCTGGAGTGAAGGAGATACATTTAAGAATAGCTTCTCCACCTGTAAAATTCCCTTGTTTTTATGGATTAGATACGAATAAGAATGATCTTTTAGCAAATAAAATGAATCCAGATGAAATGGTTGATTTTTTTAGAGTTGATTCTTTAAAATATATGAAGCAGGACAACCTTTCAAAATGTGTTAATAATGATGGTGATAATTTCTGCTTTGCATGTTTTGATGGAAATTATCCTATAGAATTGGTTGATGTTTCTATTTAATGCTGAATAAATTTATAATATTTCTTCTTTTAATATCCGCAGTGTGTTTACCTGCGGATTTTTTAAATTATTTCAAAGAATATAGTTATAAATTGTATAATAATGACAAAAAATTATACTTGAAGAGATCTACAGATAATAAATGGTATTTAATAACAGATATCTATTATCAGCTTTATAAGCATCGTTTAGGTGCAGACATAAATATTGATCAGGTAGAAAATGAAATTGATGAGGTTGTTGATTCTATAGAAGATGGAATAGTAAAAGAGATCACAGGTTATGAAAAAGAATTAATAATTTCAATGATGTATGGAATCAAATGTTATATAAGTTCAACTGATATTTCAATTGGGAATTTGAGTGACCTTAGAAAATCATATAAATTATCTGAAAAAATAAAAAATAAATCAAAGAAAATAGAATCATCATTTGGGTCTGCATTAACTAATTTAGTTGTTGCAACATATTTTGAAAATAGTTTCTGGATCAAAGATGTTTTTGGATATGAAGGTGATATTTTAGAAAGTGTACAAAATTTAAAAAAAATCTCTGGAGAGGATAATTTGTTTAAAATAGAATCAAGTTTAGCGCTTGTGGAATTTTATTCAAAATTATTATATGATCATCGTTCTTCAATAGAATATACGAAAGATCTAAATCAAAATTATCCTGAATCAAAATATTTTAAGTTCCTTTATGCAAAAGACCTTTATCAGACCGGTGAAATAGAGACAGCATACAGAATGTTTAAGAATGTTAATAGTGATATATCGAAAAATTATTATCCTTATGAATACTCCTCTCTGATATACGAGATAAAATGTTTATACTTACTTGATAAGGACTATTTGGTTATTGATCTAATAAATTATACAAAGCGAATCCATGATGGTTATCTGCTAAAGCAGTTAGATAAATGGAAGTCCTCTCTAAAGAGAAGAAAAAAAATCATATACCAATTCGAAGAGCTTAATTTCAGAGATATTAAAGATATTTCAAAGAATGAACATGACAAGAAGATTACTTCACATGTTTTATTTGATCATGGATATTTTAAGGAGTTAGTCTCCTTAGTTAATTATAAAGAAGAGCCAGAGCTATTATTACTTTATTTTAGGGCTGCATTGATACTAGGAGAGCATAGAACTGCAAATGAGTTATTTGAAATTTTAGAATCAAAACATGAAGATTTTTTAGATGATCATCCAGACAATGGTAGAATTATAATCTTGAAGAATATTTTGGATAATAGGTTTGAATAAAATATACTGGAACTATTCAGCATGTTTTATGTTTAATAAACTTATTGACTAAGGAAAGATGAACAATTATATTTATTCATCTTAAGAACAAGCTAGAAAATTAAAAATTACGGAGTTTTAGAAATGCTTAAAAGAATTATAATTTTAGTCGTAATAATGACAATGGTATTAAGTGCTGAAATAGTGCGAAAGGGAAGAAAAGATAATTTCTCATTTTCTAAGAATGGTGAGCAGATTGCGATAGAGAAAGTAAATGGTGTTGTGAAAACCTATTATGATAGTCTGAAAGTTATGGGTGAATATAACTATGCTATAGGTAATATGAACGGTTTACAGAAAGAATTCTTTAGAACCGGTACTGTCAAATCAGAATACAATATGACTAATGGCATTAGAACTGGTAATGGTAAAGAATATTACGATACTGGTGAGATCGAATTTGAAAGAAATCTTGATAATAATGGGACTGGACTTGGAATAGAATATCATAAAAATGGTATGAAGAAAAGAGAACGTTTGTATAAAGATAATGTACAAGTTTATGTAAGTAAGTTGAATCATGATATCAAAGATGTAAAGTATGTGAGAACACCTGAAGAACTTTTTATGGAAGCACAAGAATTTGCTTATGTTGGAATGTATGCTCATGCTATTGAAGATTATAAACTGTTTTTAACATTATTCCCAACAAGTGAAAAAAACGCCAACGTTAAATTCTTAATTGCATTTACTTATCACAATAATTTGGACGATCTGGATAACGCAAAGAGAGAATATTTAGAATTTATTAAACAATTCCCTGAAAGTCCTTTAAAAGTTTCTGCTGAGTTTGAACTGAAAAATATTGGTAAAACTATAGAAGAAATTGAAATGTTCAAGGATTTATAGCTGATGAACGATCTCGATAGAATAAATGATTTAATAGAATCAAGAAATAAGATAATTGCAAATATTGAAAAAAAGATAATTGGGCAAAAAGACATTATTGATGGTCTTCTTATTGCAATTTTTGCAGGTGGTCATGTGATGCTTACTGGAGTTCCTGGACTCGCAAAAACATTGATGATAACTACTATCGCAAAAACTTTAGATCTGGATTTTAAAAGGATACAATTCACACCTGATCTGATGCCTTCAGATATAATAGGTACTGAAATACTAGAGCAGAACATTTCTTCCGGAGAAAAAGAATTCCGTTTTATAAAAGGTCCTTTATTTACGAATATAATTTTAGCCGATGAGATCAATAGAACACCACCGAAAACTCAATCAGCTTTATTGCAAGCAATGCAAGAAAAAGAAGTAAGTGCGGGAAATGTCACTTATTATCTTGATATGCCATTTTTTGTTATGGCTACTAGAAATCCGATTGAACAAGAGGGAACTTATCCTCTACCTGAAGCGCAGTTAGATAGATTTTTATTTAATCTTGTTATTGATTATCCTGATTATGAGAGTGAAGTGAATATCGTAAAAGAAACAACTTCAGGTGATGAATTTGAAATTGGAAAGGTTTTAAGTAAAGAAGAGATATTAGAAATTCAGGCACTTGTTAAAAGAATCCCTGTAGCAGAGAGTATAATTGAATATGCAGTTAATCTAGCAAGGAAAACAAGACCAGATCAAGAAAGTTCGCCAAAATTCACTAAAGATTCAGTTAGTTGGGGAGCTGGTCCGAGAGCTGGGCAGTTTCTAGTTATTGCAGCAAAGATTAATGCAATATTTAACGGTAGGAAATCACCTGAAAAAGAAGATGTTATAAAAGTTGCAAAACCTGTATTAAGACATCGAATAATACCTAATTTTAGAGCAGAAGCTGAAGGGATTACTCCTGATATTATTATTGATGAAATTATTAAATCTCTAAACTAATTTGCCTCTTTTTATCCTCAAAATCTAATCATTCTCAACAGTTTTAAAACTTGACTTTTACCACTCTCTTTAATAACTTCTTTAACTTAATAATTAATAGGGTTATAGTGATAAAAATCAGTGATAAATATTTTGAAGATTATATCTCAGAAGAAGAAATAAAAAAAACTGTTACAAGAATTGCATCAGAGATCAACGCCGATCATACAGATTTTTCAGAATTGATCATTATAGGGGTTTTAAACGGTTCAATACCATTTATGAATGATGTTGTTTTTAAGTTACCTGAGAGTATTACAATTGATTATGTAAAAGTATCCAGCTATGGTAATAATATAAAATCCAGTGGAAATGTAGAACTGCTCCTGGATACAAAATTGGATACTAAGGGTAAAGACATATTGATTATTGATGATATCATAGATAGTGGTCTTACACAGAATTTCTTAAAAGACCATTTTTTGAATAAAAATGCTAGAACTGTTAAGTCTTGTTGTCTTTTCTACAAGAAAGTTAAATCAGATTATTCAGGAATTGAGATAGCTGATGATTTTATTATAGGATATGGATTAGACTACGCACAAAAAGGAAGAAATATAAATAGAGTGTTAAAGTTAGTGAAATAAATTGAGTATTAAAAATTAGTTAAATAAATAGAGCGTTAAAGTTAGTAAAATAAATTGGAATAAGACAATAAATGGAAGAAAATAAAAAAGAAAACAAAAAAGAAAACAATACTGAAAAAGTTCAGAATAAATCTGAAAAAAAAGTTCAAGATAAACCCAAAAAGATCAATAAAGAAAATGAAAAGAAGATCTTGGATGAACTTAATAAAGTCAAAGATCCAAGTATTAAAAGACCGGATGGTAAACGAGGTTTTAAATTGGAAGATGAAGGTAAGTTCTGGAAAAAAGGATCAAAGACCTTCATTATCTGGATGGTTGTAATTGCTGTAGCTTTAATTGCAATGAATTTCATGGATAAAGATTCTAAAGCTAAAGATCTTTCATATAATGATTTCAATTCATTGATCGATCAGATCAAATCAGTGAAAATTACAAATATTGGATCCAACGCTGAGATTTCAGGTGAATTTGTATCTGAGATAGAAATTCCAAAAGGTGGAACTAAGAAATATGATAAATTTAAGCTGATCATTCCATCTATTACAAAAGAAACTGCGGACCTGTTAACTACAAAAGGTATTAAGGTTGAGATGGTCAAGGAAGAATACGGAGTTTCTGATTTTCTTATTACAATGCTCCCTTGGGTCTTATTTATTTTTCTATGGATCTACCTGATGAAAAGAATGCAAGGTGGAGGAGGAGCTCAGGGCGGTAAGGGAGTTTTTACTTTCGGAAAAAGTAAAGCAAAGTTAGTTGATCAGGAAAAGAACCGTATAACATTTAAGGATGTTGCTGGCTCGGAAGAAGCTAAAGAAGAATTAAATGAAATTATAGATTTTCTAAAAACACCAGATAAGTTTACCAAAATAGGTGCCAAGATACCAAAAGGAGTACTTCTTACAGGCCCTCCGGGGACTGGTAAGACATTGATGGCAAAAGCAGTAGCTGGTGAAGCTGGAGTTCCTTTTTTTACAATTTCTGGAGCTGATTTTGTGGAGATGTTCGTTGGAGTAGGTGCTTCAAGGGTTAGAGATCTGTTTTTACAGAGCAAGAAGAGTTCTCCATGTATTCTCTTTATTGATGAACTTGATGCTGTTGGAAGGCATAGAGGGACCGGTATTGGTGGTGGAAATGATGAAAGAGAGCAAACCTTGAACCAATTACTAGTAGAGATGGATGGATTCGAAACACAGGATAATGTTATTGTTATAGCAGCAACTAACAGACCAGATGTACTTGACCCAGCTTTGTTAAGACCGGGTAGATTCGACAGACATGTAGTTGTCGATAGACCTGATGTTAAAGCCCGTGAAGAAATTTTGATAGTGCATGCAAAAAAAATAAAAACTGTTAAAGACCTTGATTTTAATATTGTAGCAAAAGGTACTCCAGGAATGTCCGGAGCAGATCTAGCAAGTCTTGTAAATGAGGCGGCTTTATTTGCTGCAAGAAGTGGTAAAGAAGAAGTTGATTTGGACGATATCGAAAATGCTAAAGATAAAGTGATGATGGGTGTGGAGAGAAAATCTGCAGTGATCAATCCAGAAGAGAAAAAGATCACAGCTTATCATGAAGCAGGACATGTTCTTATAGCAAAACTAACTGAAGGTAGTGATCCGGTACATAAAGTTACTATCATACCAAGGGGAAGAGCTATGGGATTAACTCACTATCTTCCAATAGAAGAAAAGCACAGCTATTCAAAAACTTATATTTATAGTAAACTACTACATTTATTTGGAGGTAGAGTAGCCGAAGAACTTGTCTTTAATGATATTACTACAGGTGCGAGTAATGATATCGAAAGAGCTACTGATCTTGCAAGAAAAATGGTTTGTGAATGGGGAATGTCTGAGGAGATAGGGCCTATCCATTACGGTGTTAAGGATGATAATCCATTCTTGGGTAAGGAATTAACTAGAACTTCAACCATTTCAGAAGAGATCGGTAAAAAAATTGATACTGCTGTGCAGAAGATAATTTTCAGCGCTCTAGAAAAAACAAAAAAAGTTATCGGCGAAAATAGAGAATTATTGGATAAACTTGCTGTCGCTTTATTGGAGAAAGAAACTTTGTCAGGATCTGAGATAGATAATATTCTAGATATTGAATCATCAGGTATCAAAATGTACGGAGCTGAGATAACGAGTGGAATTTAAAGCTAGAAACTATGTGTTTGATCTGAAAGATGCTCCAGTCATTATGGGGATATTAAATATTACCCCAGATTCTTTCTCTGACGGTGGTAATTTTATCAATGAAGATAAAGCTTTATTTCACTGTGAAAAAATGATCTTGGAAGGTGCTGATGCTATCGACATTGGCGGAGAATCTTCAAGACCAGGTTCTGAGAGGATATCAGTAACGGAAGAATTAGATAGAATAAGCAATATTGTAGAAAAAATTAAAACGAACTTCGATATATGTCTAAGTGTAGATACTTATAAGCCTGAAGTAGCAGAAGAAGTCTTGAATCTAGGCGCAGATATTATAAATGATATCACAGGGTTAACTTATTCTGAAGATATAGCAAAATTAACGTCAAAGTTCGATACAGGATTATGCTTAATGCACATGAAGGCTGATCCCAAAACTATGCAAGTAAATGTTGAATATGATAATATTATCTCAGAGATTAAAGATTTTCTGCAGGAATCCGTTAATAAATCTATTGCATTTGGAATGAAAAAAGGATCGATTATAATTGATCCCGGCATAGGATTTGGTAAAGATCTCAAAGGGAATTTAACGATACTTAATAATTTAAATAAATTTACTGATCTAGGATGTCCTATACTGATAGGAACTTCAAGAAAAAGTTTTATTGGTCAGATGAATGGTAAAGAAGTAAATGAACGATTAAATGGCACGATTGCTTCGAATGTGATAGCATTGATTAATGGGGCACGAATATTTAGAGTTCATGATGTGAAAGAGAATAAAGATGCTTTATTTGTTACTAATGAAATTATTAGATCAGGAGAAATGATTGAAGCTTAATATTTTATTGACTAACGATGATGGTTTCTTCTTTCAAGGTTTGAAAGAATTGTACTATGAATTAAAGGATGATTTTAATATATTTGTAGTAGCACCAAGTGAAGAACATAGTGGGACATCACACAAAATCACGATCCAACAACCATTATTAACAAATAAGATAATTGAAGATAATTTGGAAGGTTTGAGTGTAAATGGAACTCCTGTTGACTGTGTTAAGCTTGCATTGCAGAATCTTTACAATGGGAAAATAGATTTGGTGTTATCAGGGATAAATAAAGGTTCAAACAATGGTATTAGCGTTCATTACAGTGGTACCGTTGCAGCTGTGATCGAAGGAGCCTTTTTTAATATTCCAGGAATTGCAGTATCATTATATTCGTATCATGATAAAAAATTCAAAGAAGCCGCTCAATTTATTAAACAATTCATAAAAAAGAATTATGAGTTCATGAAAGAAAATAAATCGATATTAAATATCAATATTCCTCTTGAACCTGATTACAGTAAAGAACCGAAATATTGTAGACAAGGATTAGGTAATTTTTTTCAACTATATGCTGAACATAACTATTTAGGTAAAGATTATTATTTTGCAGGTGGACCAGAAAAAGATTTAGATCATGGAAGAGATGATGACGACAGATATATACTGGAAAACGAGATAACTGTTACACCTTTGAAGATCGATCTTACTGATAATGAAGAACTGAATAAATGGAGAAATAGATAAATTGAAAATATCAATTATTATACCTGTTTATAATGGAGAAGATACTTTATTCAGATGCTTAGATGCAATACGATTAATCGATTATCCAGTGGATGATTATGAGGTAATCGTTGTAAATGATGCTTCAACTGATAGAACTTTTAGAATAGTTACAGGATATGATATAAGAGTAATTGGTTTAAGAAAGCGAATTGGTTATGTAGAGTCTTTAATTGTCGGAGCAAAAAATGCGACATATGAAAATTTGATATTTATCAACCAACGAACAGTTATTAAAAAAGATCTACTAAAGAATATTTGTAATATTGGCTATTTGCCAATCATTGCAGGAGAAGTAAATATTGATAAATATAGATCAAATCAAGATGCATTATTATATATTCTTCGGTCGAAATTATACAATCCCCATTATCCGCAGAAAAACTTCGCTGAAGAATTGTGGATTACGAAGAAAAATTTTAAAAAAATTTACAAAAGCACAAAATTATTTGGTATCAACAAAGATATGTTCTTAACTATTTCTAAAGAAGGATTTTCAATTGAGAATAGTGAAGAATGGATCTATAAAAAAATAGTATATGAAAATAAAATTAAATTACTTTCGCACACTAAGATCGATATTAATTATGTTTCTAAATTAGATAAGAAACCTAAGAAAAAAATAGTTAATCTGGGAAAGGAATGGGCGGATCAGAATTTATCTAAATTTAATTTATTTTCAATCTTTTACTATTTGATCCATATATTCATCTTAATACTTGTTTACTTGTATACAAACTATGCACTAGGTGTATTATTTTCATTTTATTTAATATTTTTGATTTATCTATCTAAAAGTAAAAAAGATTTTGGGATCGTACTAAAAACAACTCCTGGAGCTATAGTTAGATTCTATATCGGAACGATTAAGTCAATAACCTCAAAAAGAAAAAGCAGCTAAAAGTTAATTTAACTGCTTAAATAAAATCGATGAAATATTTTATTCAATACTTGAAACTACATAATAGAATTTTTTGTTGTCTTGCTCTGTAGTGAACTCATACGAATTAGAAGTCACAACATCTATAAGAACAAATTCACCATTAGGATTATCAGAACTATAGATTTTATATGATGTCGAAAGTGGATTAATATCCCACGAAATTGTCATAATAGAACCTGCTCTAGACATTGAAATATTTTCAGGAGTTCTAGCATATAACTCAACTGCTCCGATATCAATATTATCACCTACAATTCTTTCATTTCCTAATAGATCTAATTCTTCTATTGTAATATCTGAAAGATAATCTAAGGACCCAGCGTCAACACAAGGAGAGTTAGTTGCAAGGTCAAAAGTAATTCCATTTCCATGATCTTCATAAATCGGATCTTCATCGATATTATTCACCCATGCACCGGTAAATGAAAACGATGGATATTTAAATCCGAAGCTTTCTTTTCCTCCCTCAATGTTATTATGGTAGAAATTAGGATCGGATTCTTCATCATCAAAGAAAATTTGTTCTTCTATTGTTGCTGCTTCATTTGCTCGGATAATATTATTATGAAAATCAGGAGATGACAGCTTAAACCACAAAGCACCACCTTCTCTGGCAATATTTGTTTTTATCGTGTTGTTAATTAATTTAGCATTAGAATTATAGAAAAATATTGCTCCTCCTGAACCATGAGATGCTGCAGGTTCAATGTAATTATCATAAATCAAATTATTTATAATTAATGGATCCGATGTATGAATATACATAGCTGTACCTTCTGCAAGATTTCCATCTGAGATAATATAGTTTTCTCTTATAATATTATTTTTAATGAATGCATTACTACTATCTCTTAATTTTATTGCTGCTCCAGCTGCGTAATTAAGACCTACAGCACTATTTTTCTCAATCAAATTATTCCATATTTTTGGACAACTTCCCCATCTGCATTCAATAGTTGCATAACCGGAGGTAGTTTCATTTCCTGCTCTATTGTTTCTAAAAACATTATTTTTTATCTCAGGACTTGAAGACCAGCAGCAAATTGCTGAACCAGAAAATGCTTTATTGTCTGTGAAAGTGTTATTAGTAATAGATACTTTATTAAATTCACGTACAAATATTGCACCACCTAATGCTGTCCCTGTAGCAATATTCAATATATTTGCATTACCATTAGTTATAGTACAGAATGAAATTTCTGAATGTGCATTATCAATAGGAGTTTGATCGAATCTAATACCCAACCATCCTTCTTCAGTATCGTTTGCTCTAAAAGTAATGTTTGCTACATCAGTTCCAACTGCTAAAATACTTCCTTGTACATCAAATCTAAAATGTCCATAGAAAACTACTTCTACACCCGGGTTAATTGCCAATGTTTCTCCATTGGGTATTTCAATGTCGTTATAAATATTATATGGGGAAGAGTCAATGTCCCAAGTTCCTGAAACTGTAGGTGTATTAATAATAGTTGCGAAAATCAAATTAGAAACCAATAAAAAAAGTGAAACTAAATAGATTTTTTTCATGTTGTCCCCGTATTTTAAATATATAATTTATATTATGTTTTACAATAGTCATAATACATAATTAGTTCAGCAATGTCAAGTACTATGATTTTTTCCTAAAAAACAAATAAATACTTCCTATACAGATTGAAATTAAAAGGAAGAAAAATATTTTATAGTTTGATTTACTTTTAATACTTTGTGTCAATCCACCATCATTAAATAAATCATAGAAGAACCAATCGTTAGGCCCTGGATTATTAGTATACTGAGGTTTAACATTATTATTGATCACATCCTCTGATAAATGTGGTTTGATCACCTGAGGTACATTTCCTGTAAGTATTTGAGCATTGTTTAGGAGCAGAGAAGAATTTGCTTTAGTCATTAGTTGAATTCGTGACATTCTTATATTCTCTTTACCATAAACTTGAGTAATAACATTTTCTAGTGGCATTTGAACATGCTGATAATTTATTGAACTACCGATAAGTTGAAATATTCCTGATACTATCAAAAGGCTAAAAAAACTATATTTAAACATTTTATACTTTGCATGGTCAGGTTTAACATACTTATCAAATCCAATAAAAAATAGAGATAATATTAAAAACATAGGCAACATATATCTAATTCCCCAAGCTGCGGTACCGCTATATCCATAAGGAGCTCTAAGAGCGTATAGCGAAAGGTAAGCAAAGAAAACAAGTGAATATATAATAGTTTCTATCTTGAAACGTTTGTAAAATTCGTTAATCCCAAAGAAAATAAATAAAAGTACAGGAGATAGGAAGAATATTGCTCTATTCGGAAAAATCAGAATTAAGTATAAGCCATAGAAGTAATCTTTTATAAGTTTTCCAAAACCTTCTTCTCCTTTATTTGCAAGAATTCCATTTATTCTATACTTTTCAGATTCTTTTATTTTTTCCAAATAAGAAGTCTTGTCTTTTAAAGATTTGTCCAGAGAATAGTATTTTTTAACCAAAGTTTGAGATTCTTCAGATGATTTATCTATTTCGACTGATCTTTGAGCAGATACCAATGTGCCCTGTAATTCAATAGGTAATTTCTTCAGATCTTCTTCTAATGAAGATAATACGTTAGCTCTTTGATATTTATTTACGGTATATCCTGTCTCTAAAATCGAACCGAATTTTATGAAATTATTTATAAAGAAAACAAAGGTGAAAATAGCTATTCCAATGAAGAAAAAAGCATATTTTTTCGATTTATCATTTTCTTTCAATAGTTTTATTGAAACAAGATTTATTGTGAGAATGTATAAGATAGGAGAATCCGGTCTCATAATCAGTGTTAATCCTGTGAAAAGACCACTCAAGAATAAAGATATATTTAATTTATCTTTGCTGTATTTGAAATAATAATAGATACTCCCTGATATTGCAAACATAACAAATGGTTCTGGAAAAAGCATTTTAGACATGGCAAAAATCGGAGTTGCAAGTCCTAATAAGGCTGTGTAAAGTAAAGCCTTACGGTTAGAAACAAAAAGTAAAAATAATTTAAACATAAACATCAATGTTAATGCAAAAAATAATGCTCCGGTTGAAAATATCAAGAAAGTTGATTCGATACCCAATGATTTTGAGATATAGCTTATAAATCCAACAGGGACTATAATTCCCAAACCTTCTAGTGGGTAGAACAATCCTGTTTTCGGACTATAAACTGTTCCATTTGATAATTTTGATTCAGATCCTATGGAACCTGTATCAATTAAATTCTGAGAATATCTTACGACATCAACATCCATTGATGATGTTATTCTTCCATTTGAAAATAGTAAAAATATTGAAAGAAAAAGTATAAATACAAGAAATGGTTTATTATTTAGAATTTTCATAAGTCCTCAGAATGGTTGTTTTTTAAAGAATTAATAACTGTGCTAAAGCTAAAATATTTGAAATTAATAAAAGTGAAGATAGAACCAATAGATAATGAGATCATAATGGTAATAGATTTATGAAATAACGATATTAACACACCGATTTTTGGATCGTAGTTCATGAGAGCAAAAATACCTCCATATATCAATTGCTCAACTCCCAAGTTGCCAGGTGTTAGTCTGAATATCAACGAAACTTTTAAAATTAGTGCTAAGAAAATAATTGATATTAGATCAATCTCTAAATTGAAAATATGAACTGTCCAATAAAACCAAGTAATTGTTACTAATGTATGAACAATGTTAAATAAGAATACATTCGTCGTAAATCTCAGATCTTTCCATAGTAAAGAAATTCCTGATGATACTTTTGATATGTTATCGAATAAGAACTTAAATATTTTAGATTCAGGTATTTTGAAACTCTTAAGAATCATATCAAAAATTATAATGAGAAAAGGAATAGAGAGTAGAAATATTGATATAATTAGAAATATAACTGGTAATTCATTTGATTGTAGTGAATAATAAACACCTACAAATCCAGTAAAGAAGAAATTGAATAGCAATAAATAAATATTTATGGATAGACCATCTTTTAGGTTTACTTTGTACTTAAATTTTATAAATGCTAAAGAATATGCAAAAGATCCCTGAAATGGAATAATATAACTCCACAAGTTTCTTGCAGTAGGAAACCCTATTCTATCAGGAATACTTAATTTAGTTTTAGTACTTTTATACAAAATATAAGAGAATTGATTACCACTAACCGTAAAGATCATTAAAGCTATCAATATTGAGATAGATATTTGAAAGAATGATACATTTTTCAATAATTCGATCTGTTCAGCTGAAATATAATGAGATATTACAAAATATATCAGTAAGGCAGTTACAATATATATTATTATATTTTTCATTTGTTTTTCTTTATTCCTGTTGCAATAGTTTGATAACACCAAGGTCTAGGAAAAGGTATTAGAGAAAAGAATGGGAATATCATTCCTCCAGAGTATAATTTCACATCTTTAAATCCTGCGATTTCCATCATTCTGATAAGCCATCTTTGAGGATAAAGCATTATATGATCTTTGGTGTAGAAGTAATTTCTCGATAAATTTAAGGTTAATAATCTTTCAATAAATGAATTTGGATTTGGAGTTGATAATACTATTAGTCCATTTTCACCGAGAGTGTTATAGCATTCTCTGAGAAATCCAATAGGATCTTCAACATGCTCTAAAATTTCACCAGCAACAATACCATCAATATTATTATCAGCAAATAATTTATTCATCTCAAGAACATTACAAATTTTAAGATCAGTATAATTCTTAGGCAGTTCTTTATCTACAAGATCAACTCCGATTACTTCTTTATTTTTCAAATAAATATTTGGAATTGCACTACAACCAAGATCTAATATTTTATTTTTCTTTGATATAAGTTTAGCTAATTTTTTTAATCTGAGATCTTCAGCCATACTACTTTCCTTTTTTTATTATCTCATTCTCAAAAAGTTCGATCATCCACTGATTTAAATCGATTTTATCTTTAAGCATTTTATCTTTTTTCTCTTTCCATACTTTTTTTAGATCACTTTGAGTCAACATTTCTTTTAATGTCGAAAGTAATTTGTTTTCATCTTTATCAGGTAGAAAACCATAAGTCAGATCATATTTATGCTCAAGCTCTTCCAGATAACTTATTCTACCAACAAAAGAGTTATATCTGATAGATGGTATTCCTAATACAGCAGCTTCAGCAGTCATAGTTTGTGAATCAGAAATTACTAATTTTGCAAAAGCTAAGACATGATGCATGTCCCATGGATCAATTTGATGACTTTTAGAATTCTCTTTTGTAATTATTTGAGGATAATCTTTAATTATATCTTCAATATCATTCCAGAGTTTACCTTGCAAACCTTTAGCTCCTTTATCATGATGAGCATCAAGAGCAGAATGTCTTGCGATAATAAATTTATATGGTTCAAGATTATATTTCTTTAATACTTCAATATCCGCAGTAAAATTATCAGGATGTAGATAAGCTAATTCATGGTAAGAATTATGAAGTAGTCTTTTGTTTTTCCATTTTGAAAATCTTAAACAAGTTGGGTTTACAATGTTTGTTGTAAAAAAGTATATTAATGATGTATAGATTTTCATTAGATCATCGTCATCTTCAGCAAAGAAATAATTTGGGATACGATGCATTCCAAATATGGCAGATACTTCAGTAGATGTGAATACCAAATCAAATTTATGTTTTTTTATTAATTTCCGTACAAAGAAAAATCTACTAAATATTTCACTGATAATTCCAACAAAACCTTTCTTTGGCGTTGATAAAGAAATGAATTCCACATTTAAATGTTTTAGAAGAGAAGCTACAATATCTTTATTTCTTGAGGTTACAGAAATATTATAGTTGCCTGTCTTTTTTAAATAAATAAGGAAATTTTTAAATAAATGAACATGGGCGGGATGACCTACATCGATCAATATATTTTTTATTACTTTATTTTTCAATTTTTACAGTTCCTATTACTTTGGCAGGATTTCCGGCAACAATCGTATTATCATCTACATTTCTTGTAACTACAGAACCAGCACCAACGATAGCTTTTTTCCCAATCGTAATATTGGGGAGTATAATAACATTCGAACCTATCCATGCATCGTCATTAATTATTACCTCACCTTTAATAAGGTACTTTTCAATAGTGTTTAATTTAGAATTATTGGGATCAGAATCTGCAATAAAAGTAGCTCCTGGAGCTATGGCAACCCTATCACCTATTTTTATAGCATTTCCTCTGTAGTTATCAATGAAGTGTACATTCATATTTACATAAGAGTCTTTGCCAATAACTATTCCACTGAACCGTAATAGAACAATTCTAATTTTATGTATGAAAAAGTTTCTTCCTAATATTCTAAATAAGAATCTACAATATTTCATATATCTACCTCTTTAGTAAAAATTTTTCTATAACATTGAACATCTTTTTATTGTTTCTCAAAAATTCTTTAGCTGATCGAAGCAAAGGATTTCCTTTATAAATATTAAAATATTTTTTTTGAACAGCACCAAATTGTCTAAATGAATATTCAACATTTTCTATCATGCTTCCTTCAAAATCAAATTTGTCGGTTTTGTCAGATAGAAAAGATATGACTTCTTTGATCAACAATGATGCAGAGCCACTATTCCTAAAATCTGGATCTATTGTGCTAATAAGATCATAACCACTCATAGAGTCCCAAATGAAAAATATTGCACTGTGAATTTTATTATCTTTATCAATAGAATAAATGATCCGACCACTATTCATTTTCTTTGATTCGTTATAAATTTTCATAAAAGTATCAAGACTGTAAATAATATCTTGACCTTGTTTTTTCAGGGTCATCTCATGATTTCTATAAAACTGTTTAGGATCCATATCAAACTTAACTTCAACTAATTTAGAAGCTTTATTAATATTCTTTTTTTTACCGTTTGAAAAATTTGAAATTACTTCATCTATATTTATAATATTTTCAATTACATAAGTATATCTTGTCGTCTCTTTGAATCCTCTCCAATAAAACGGAAGCCAATTCTTGAAATCATAATGAAAATACTGATCAAAATACGATATTTTAAGTAAATCTAATTCATTAATAATAGTATCAATTATATTTTTTTCATAAGATAATTTTTTTGCATATTTTTGATTTTCAGGATATTTTATGCAAACTCCACAAAAAGGAGTAAGTATTGGTTGGATAATAAACTTTAAAAATAAAGTCTTATTTAAATAATAGGGAAGAGCTGCTATTACTGAATTATCTTTTTTAACTAAGATCACATCCCAATTAGATGGACCACAAACAGAATCTAACCACCAATGTTGGTTAAATATTGAGAGCTTATTAGATTTGCAAAAATCAATATATAATATTTTATTTTGCATATTGCATCATTGCCTTGATAATATTTATTCCCATATCTTTTAATAGTTGCATCGTCCATTCGAGGCAATTACTGGACCATCTTTCAGGGTGTGTTTGAAAAATGATCTTATTATTTTCATTCTGTTTAATAAAATTTTCTAATTCCAAATTATTGTTAAAATCAGCTTTTATTTCTGAATTTACTTTGTCTCTTATATTTGATTTTCCTTGAGACCAATTTCTGCCGGTGTCATTAATGTACGCAATATTTCTATAATCAATATCAAGATAAACTTCACCGATGATATTACAATCATTTAGAAATTCTTTGTTATTCTTCCACATATCTCTATTATCAAATTTCTTTAAAGGTCTTCCATGCATTGAAATAGTATTAACAGGAACTAATTTTCTGAATCTTTCCAATTTAGTTTCAAAGTCTTCAAGTGCTAAAGTAAGATCTCCATCAGAGTCAGATAAGTTTTCATAATGATAACCAATTTCATGTCCTAAAC
>JAQICF010000064.1 GCA_027858795.1 Candidatus Delongbacteria bacterium
TCTAATGTAGTGCTTTCTTGTTTCTGAAACAAGATAATTATTTTTTAATCGGGTTAAATAGGCTTGTATAACATCTTCTACCTCCTCTACCGTTATTTAAAGTTGCAATTGATCATAACATTGGGCTACCCGCCAAATTGCGGGTATTTCTGCATTAGAAATAGTCTCTAATTGCGGATAGCCGCCCAAATCGGGGGTATATGCGTATGTTTTACTGTTCTTCATCAATTTGCTAATATTATTAAGCGGACTCTTTATTTTGTTGAATCTCTTTTCATTTGCGATATGCACTATATTTAATCGTTGAGTCATAAACTACGTTACAATATACTAATTGTCAAATTGTTTTATGTTGTAACAAAAGAAAAAAAAAGACCCTGAAATAAATTCAGGGTGACCGATAGCTTGAACAAGGGGTTTCAACCCCTTGTAAGTATAATAATTTCTTCTAAAATGGTTTTCTAACCGAGTAGAGCCTTTCGATACGGTTAATGTCTGCTGAAGATTGTATTGAATAGAACTCATCGTAGTCATTTCCATCTTCAAGTATATTTAGTACTGCATTTGCAAAGTATTTTCCTATCTTCAGAACTGTTGTTTTTCCGAATAATTGATGTTCATAATACGGATCTTCAAGGTTACTTTGCATTGTATTAGTAAAGATGATCTCCTTTATTTTCTCTGATCTAAGAAGGTTTTGTGATCTACCTGTTAAATGTGCATGTGTAGCGAACATAGTAAAGTTCTCTCCACCCATTTTCTCAATAACTCCGTACATAGAAGCAAAACTTCTAACAATATCGTCACAAATGAATTTATCTTTACCTTCATGACCTGTATAATTTTCAGAGCTTATATCCTCTTCAATATTTTTCAAATAACCTGTCATTGGATCTCTTTCTTTTTTGAACTGAACCCAGCTGATACCCGATAAACCTGGTTCAAGTTTCTGAAGATTTTTCATTATATCAGTACCAAGCTCTTTTGAACCTTCATCCGTAGAAATGAAAACCGCTTTACTTCCATCACCTTTGATCCTTCCACTGGTAAAAAGGTAATGTGCCAGGATAGGTGCTATAGGAAGATCAATAAAAGCTTTCACACCTTTAGTAATATCATTAAAGAATACTTCTCCGAATGCTTCAACGAGATTTTTAGAATGAGCATGAACTGTCATAACTTTTGTGATTCCTTCAGCTTTAAATCTTCTTGCCAATCTCATTGTTGATAAAGACTTGCCATCATATTTTTTTGTATCTTTTGCCGTGAATTTATTATCAGTTCCTGGTCTTAAATGATTGCCGCTTAATCTGACATTTGACCAAATTAGATTAACTTCCTTCGCCCCATTTTCGGTACACAGAGAAGCTGTATGACAGATTCTTTCTAATAATACTGAAGGTTCCCAATGTTTGTGACTTGCCACGAGATAGACGTGTTTACCATCTAATCTATTTCTTGGAATATCAGTGAATCCGATCTTACCTTCCAATAATAATTTTGGATCATAATCATCATCCTCATGAAAAAAATGAGCTACCAAACTATCAACTTTCCAAGGTTGGTTAAGTTCTTTCCCGATCTTTCTGGCGAACCTATCAAGTGGTTCAACAGGGATTATTACTCTATCAAATGGTTCTATTTTTCCTAACAGGTCCATCTATATCTCCAAGTTTTAATATGCCTTAGCGAAAATAACACGCTTTTTACTCTCTTTTCCACAGATAATACATTTTCCATCTTCCTCTTTTGCTGATGAAGGAATATTCCTGATAGTTATCTTGAATTCTTTAGCTTTCTCTTCGCATTCTGAAGCTCCACACCAATGAGAATTTGCAAATCCTCCATGTATCTCAGGATTGTTAACATTCTTAGGAGTAAAGAACTTAACGAATTCATCATAATTATCGATCTCACGAGTATTATCATTAAGCAGTTTTTTTGCTTTATTATACAAATTGTTTTGCATATCATCAAGAGTATTAATTAAATTTGAAAGGAATTCTTCAACTCCGATAAAATATTTTTTCAGATCAGGCTCGTCTCTACGCAATACTGCGATAGTACCTTTTTCAAGATCTTTAGGACCGATCTCAACCTTTAAAGGCGCACCTTTTTTGATCCAATACCAGTTCTTTTCACCGCCTTTAATATCTCTGTCATCGATCTTCACTACGATCCTTCTTTCATGAAAACGCATCTTAGATACTTTTTCATTGATCTCATTAACAACAGCAAATATTTTTTCTCTTTCTTCATCATTTTTGTAGATTGGAAGAATTATTATATGGGCAGATGCTACTCTAGGAGGTATTACCATTCCGTTATCATCAGCATGTGTCATGATCAAAGCACCGATCAATCTTGTAGAAACTCCCCAAGAAGTTGTCCATGCAAATTCCTCTTTTCCTTCTTTACTCTGGAATTTTATCTTAGAAGCTTTCGCAAATTTCTGACCTAAGAAATGTGAAGTTCCTGATTGCAAAGCTTTTTTATCCTGCATCATAGCTTCGATTGAGTATGTTGCCAATGCCCCAGGGAATCTCTCTGATTCACTTTTTTCACCTTCAATAACAGGTATTGCTAAAACTTCCTCAGCAAATTTCTTGTAAACATTTAGCATTTTATAAGTTTCTTCCACTGCCTCTTCCTTTGTGGCATGAACTGTGTGACCTTCCTGCCATAGGAATTCTGTAGTTCTTAAGAATAGCCTTGTTCTCATTTCCCAGCGAACTACATTAGCCCATTGGTTTATCAAAATTGGAAGATCTCTATATGAATTTACCCACTTTGCATAGGATTCACCGATGATAGTCTCACTTGTAGGTCTTACAACCAAAGGTTCGTCAAGTTTTCCATCAGGTAAAAGTTTTCCATCCTCATTTTGTGTTAATCTATGATGAGTAACGACAGCACATTCTTTTGCAAAACCATCAACGTGGTCAGCTTCTTTCTGCAAATAACTTAAAGGAATGAATAATGGGAAGTATGCGTTCGTATGACCAGTTTCCTTGAACATATCATCCAACTCTCTCTGCATATTTTCCCAGATAGTATATCCCCAAGGTTTAATGACCATACAACCTCTGACATCACTATTTTCAGCTAGTTCAGCTTCTCTTATTACTTCCAGATACCATTGAGAATAATTATCTTCTCTGGTCTTTTGCATTGCTGTTCTTTTAAAATTTCCCATATATAATTTCCTTATTTATTTGTCATCCTGAATTTATTTCAGGATCTTTTTTTAGAAGAGGGGACGATAAGAAATCGTCCCCTACATTGTCAATTATCAATTGTCCATTGTAAATTATTAATGTCTTATTTCGTAATTTGGTGCTTCTCTTGTGATCTGTACATCGTGCGGATGACTCTCAATTAATCCAGCACCCGTCATCTGAATAAATTGAGTCTTTTCCTTCATTTCTTTAATCGATTTAACACCACAATAACCCATAGATTGCTTTAATCCACCGACCATCTGATAAATAGTTGCAGCCAAAGGACCTTTATACGAAATTCTCCCTTCAATACCTTCAGGAACAGCTTTTTCAGATGCAACCTGAAAATATCTGTCGTTAGAACCTTTCTTCATAGCACTTATCGATCCCATTCCTCTGTAAGTTTTGAACTGACGACCTTCATAAAGGATCATTTCACCAGGGGCTTCGTCGGTACCAGCAAGCATTGAACCGAGCATAACAACATCGGCTCCGATACCTATTGCTTTGGCAATATCGCCACTATATTTAATTCCTCCGTCTGCGATCAAAGGTATCCCATGTTTTTTACAGACTTTAGAAACATTCTCTATCGCTGTGATCTGAGGTACCCCAACTCCTGCAACTACTCTTGTAGTACAAATAGAACCCGGACCAATGCCTACTTTAACAGCATCCGCACCTGCTATGATCAAGTCTTCAGCGGCTTCCGCAGTTGCGATATTTCCAGCTATTATTTGGATGTTTTTATATTTTTTCTTGATCCTTTTTATCTCTTTAGCTATATCGATATTATGACCATGAGCACTGTCGAGTACTAAAGCATCAACTTTTGCATCAATAAGTAATTTGATCCTATTATCGTCTGCATTCGCCGAGATAGCAGCAGCGACTCTTAATCTACCTTTGTTGTCTTTACATGCATTAGGAAAATTCTCTTTCTTTTTTATATCTTTAAATGTTATCATACCTTTCAAATGGCCTTTACTATCAACGATAGGAAGCTTTTCAATTTTATTTATTTGTAAAATAAATTTCGCTTCATCCAATGATGTACCTTCTTTTCCAGTTATAAGTGGAAGTTTTGTCATTATCTCTTTTACTTTCATATCGTTGTTATATTCAAATCTGATATCTCTGTTGGTAATGATCCCAACTAATTTCTTTTTCTCTACTACTGGAACTCCAGAGATAGAAAATTTACGCATTAATCCTAAAACATCACCAATATTTGAATTTTTATCAATAATAACAGGATCAGTGATCATTCCACTCTCAGATCTTTTTACTCTATCAACCTTAATAGCTTGTTCTTCAGCTGTCATATTTTTATGAATAACTGCCATTCCACCTTCTCTTGCCATAGCAATTCCCATCCTTGATTCAGATACGGTATCCATAGCAGCTGATAAAATTGGAATATTAAGTTTGATCTTTTTTGTTAAATAAGTACAAGTATTTGATTTGTTTGGTTTGACACTACTTTTTTGAGGGATCAACAATACATCGTCAAATGTGAGTCCCATTCCAATAATTTTCTTCATTTTTTATCCTTATTTTTTTTATATTTTAAACAAAAAGCCACCATGAATGGCGGCTTTTTTAGTTCATATAAGTCTTGTTGAGTACCAAATATTCTTTTTAAACCTTGCCATATTGTGTTATACTTGGTTGAATACCTTTTAAGATTATTAATTTGGAGAAAATAAAGTATTTAGACAGTTTAGTCAAGTAATAAATAACTTATTTGCTTAAATAGTTTAGTATATTTATATTTAATTCATGAAAAATATTCATTCATACATAGTGAAATATTTCATTTCTATTCTGATCCTCATCAATTCTGTGTTTTTAGAAGCTGAAGAAGTATCATCTTTTCCAAAGATTGGATTAGCTTTATCAGGAGGAGGTATAAGAGGGGTAGTGCATATTGGAGTACTACGTAAATTGGAAGAAGAGAATATTAAACCTGACATGATATCAGGATCAAGCATAGGATCTTTGATCGGAGGTTTGTATTCACTTGGATATGACAGTTATGAAATTGAAAATATCTTCAAAGATTTTGCAATGAAAGATATATTCAGTAATAATCCAAAAAGAGACAACACTAAGAATTACTTGAAAAGAATATCTGACAGGACAAGCATTGAACTCGACCTTACTGAGTATGGTATAAAGCTGCCTAACGCTCTCAATAATGGACAGGCACTTCTGGAAGAGTTAACTATCTTAGTTAATTCATCGCCGTTCTACAACTCCGATTTTGATAATCTAAAGTATAAGCTAAGAGTTGTATGCTCTGATATTCAGAATGCAAAAAAGGTTGTGTTCAAAGATGGTAATCTACCTACCATAATTCTAGGATCAATCTCATTTCCCGGATTTTTTAGGCCTGTTGCATATAAAGGGATGAAACTTCTTGACGGTGGTCTTACAGATAATATCCCTTCTGATATTCTGGAAGGATGTGATATTATTTTTACTTCGAATGCAACCCATGATGAAGACCCCAAGATCGGAGATTACAATTTTATCCAATTACTAGACAGAATATCTCTTACGATGACAGATTCCCAAATGAAATATAATTTAAAGATATCTGATGTAGTATTTTCTCCAGACGTAAACGACATATTAATAGACGGTATTGAAAACCTGGATTCTCTGATAATGATCGGTTACAAATCTGCAGAAGTTCAGATGGATAAGATCAATAAGTTGTTGGTTAATAGAAAAAATGTAAATGTTATAGAAGATGAATTAGAAGATATCAATTTTAAAATTACAGGCAATACGAAATTCCTTAGAGATGATATACTCAATGATATCAAAAATATTAGAATACCTGAGAAAGCAAGATTGGCTGTTTTGACAAAATATAAAAAAGCTGGTTTGTTCTTGGTTGATGTTGATATGATATCCAATATAGACAGTCTCGAATTGAAAATTGATGAAGGCGTAATTGAAAAGATAAAGATTGTCGGTAATGAGAAGACCAGTTCAAATTTCATAAGTGATGAGCTGAGTATCAAAGTGGGGAAAATATTAAGAAGCAAAGACCTATCAAGAAGTATTGACGCTTTATACGGCACTGATCTATTTTATAACGTTTCTTACAGCATTGACAAATCCACAAACTGTGTATGTATAAATGTGGAAGAAAAACCATACAATGTACTAAGGATAGGCGCACACTATCAAACTGACAGGGGTTATCTGGGTTTGTTTGAACTAGCCAATAAGAATATGCATGGAAAAAGATCAGAAATGTATGTTAGCTTACTATATGGTGAGAAATTTAATAGAGCAGAAGTATCATATTATAATATATTTATGAAAAAATCATCATTGTTCTATGAATTGCTACCATATTTTCAGGTCGAAGAGAGATACTTATACGAAGATCATGATGTTATCGACAGTTCGAAATTCTATGACAGAAGGGCAGGTGTCAGCCTAAACCTGGGTTTTCAACTTTTTAACAATTATCAAGGTATTGTAATTGCCAACACTGAGCACATAAACATAGATACTGAAAAAAAGGAAAAGATCAAGTCATCTATGGGGTTCAGAGTTGTGGCTGACAATAGAGACGATCCTGTTGTCCCGTCTAAAGGAATTTATTTATCTTTTAACGGTCAAAGAGGTTGGATTGATAATAATGCCGATATCTCATTTCATAAAATGTGGGGTGAGTTGAATTTGTATTCCAATATTTCAAACAAACTATTCTTTAGTGTTGGTATTGCTGCAGGTACAGGTGATAATCTTGTTCCTATGAGCGAAAGATATAAGATCGGTGGAATGTCGATGATGCCGGGGACTTTCTATGAAGAATATTCTGCACTGCAATATCTTAGATTTAAAGTAGATCAAAATTATCGTCTATATTCAGATTCTATATTAGATTTTTATTACACTTTAGGTTACACTCTTAACGGATTTTGGGATGAGCCTGAGTTCGATTGGGTAGATAGAGATTTTTTAAATTCCTTTTACATCGGATTGATACTTAATACTATCCTTGGTCCTGCAGAGCTCGGTTGGGGAATCACAACAGGTAATGCTGAGATTAAAACTAATTCTAAGTTTTACCTTTCAATTGGATATAAACTGTAAAAAAATAATCAAAATATCACTATAAGTTTTGAATAATCTTTTGTATATTGTCAATTACCCTGGGGGTGCGTTAAGCTGAGAGGGTCATTTGCAACAATGAGTTGCAATTGTCAAAACAAGTTTTGACATTAACCAAATGACTCAACCCTTGGAACCTGATTCGGACAATTCCGACGTAGGGAAGCGGTGAATATTATGGGAGTTCTGCCGCTTTTGAAGCGGTATTTTTATTTGGAGAATTAATGAAGATTATTGTAAACGGAAGTGAAGAAATTATAGGATCAAAGACAATTATGGATTTGATTTTAGGTAAAAGTTTAGATCCAAAGACAGTTATCGTCGAATATAATCTTAAAATAGTAAAAAGAGATACTTGGGATTCAATAGAACTTCATGAAAGTGATAAATTAGAGATACTAAACTTCGTTGGTGGTGGGTAATAAGCAATTGACAATTGATAATGGATAATGGATAATTAATTTTTAGGGGTCGATTTCCATTCGACCCCAAAACGATTATAAAAGATCCTGAATCGAGTTCAGGATGACACAGTTAAGGAATAATATGAAAGATATGTTAAAATTGGGAAATAAAGAATTTTCAAACAGGCTTCTTACCGGGACAGGGAAATTTTCTTCTAAAAAACTTATTACAGAGATGCTTCAAGCAAGCGGGTCTGAGATGATTACTGTTGCATTGAGAAGAGTTGATTTTGCAGCAGGGAATGAGAATATATTAGAATTCATACCTAAGAATGTCACTTTATTACCAAATACATCTGGTGCAAGAACTGCCGAAGAAGCTGTTAGGATCGCAAGAATTGCCAGAGAATCAGGATGTGGAGATTTTATAAAGATTGAAATCATCACAGATACAAAATATCTAATGCCGGACAATGAAGAAACATTAAAAGCAACCAAGATACTTGCAGATGAAGGATTTCATGTGCTTCCGTATGTGATGCCTGATCTTACATATTCATATAAACTTGTAGAAGCTGGTGCGGCAGCTATAATGCCGTTAGGTTCTCCGATCGGTTCAAACCGTGGAATAAGATTAAAGGAAATAATACAAATCCTGATTGAAAATATAGATATTCCAGTAATCGTAGATGCAGGAATAGGTAGACCTTCCCAGGCAGCTGAAGCAATGGAAATGGGTGCTGATGCTGTATTAGTAAATACAGCTATTTCAGCAGCAGAGGATCCAGTATCAATGGGGAAGGCTTTTTCATTAGCAGTCCAAGCCGGTAGACTCGCTTATCTCGCAAAATTAGCTGAGGAAAGTAAAACTGCGAATGCATCGTCACCGTTAACAGGATTCTTAAGGGAATAAATGAGAATTAATGTAGGGGACGATTTCTTTTCGTCCCCAAAACGAATAAAATAATGGATCCACGTGTCAAGCACGAGGATGACAAAGACAAAGACACACAAGGAAAACATGTCATTTAAAGATATATTAAAACGATACGAAGATTTCAATTTTAACGATCATTTTTCAAAAGTTACTTTGGATGATATAGATAACAGTTTAAAGAAAGATAAGTTATCAGAGAATGATCTTCTTAACCTGCTTTCACCTGTCGCAGCTGAAAGAATTGAAAAAATGGCTCAACTATCACACAAAAAAACAATTCAATATTTCGGTAGAACTATATCATTATATATACCGTTATATATTTCAAATTATTGTAGCAACGGTTGTACTTACTGCGGATTCCATGCAAAAAGTAATATGAAGAGAAAAAAACTATCTTTATCAGAGATAGAAGAACAAGCGATCATTATATCCAAAACAGGTATTAAGCATATCTTGTTTCTTACCGGGGAATCTGAAGAAGCAACTCCAGTTTCGTTTCTAGTTGAAGTAGTGCAATTGCTGAAGAAATATTTCCCTTCGATCTCAATCGAAATATTTCCTTTGAGTGTTAAAGATTATACCATCTTGAAAGAAGCCGGTGTGGACGGACTTACCGTTTATCAGGAAGTCTATGATAGAAAAGTTTATAAAGAAGTTCATCCTTACGGAATGAAGAGCGATTATGATTTCAGGATTGAAACACCAGAGAGAGGAGCAAAAGCGGGTTTTAGGTTAGTCAATGTCGGAGCTTTATTTGGACTGAGTGAAATTGCAAGTGAAGCATTTTTCACAGCGATGCATGCCAAATATCTTGATGATAAATATCCTGATACTGAGATAGCTGTTTCATTTCCGAGAATAAATTCAGCAGAGAATGAATTTGAACAGAAACACAGGTTGGATGATAAGACTTTTGTTCAATATTTGACCGCTTTCAGATTATTTCTTCCGAGAGTAGGGATAAATATTTCTACTAGAGAAACGGCTGAATTTAGAGACAATGTTCTTCCATTAGGAGTTACGCGTTTCTCAGCCGGATCAAAGACTGAAGTTGGTGGATATGGAGAACACGATGTTAACGATGTACCACAATTTGATATCTCTGACACAAGGACAGTTGCTGAAACAGTAAAAATGATCGAAGAAAAAGGATTTCAAGCAGTAATGAAAGATTGGGAATTAATGTAGAGACGTAGCACTGCTACGTCTATTAATACCCAAAACAAGGAAATGATTATGAACAATACATACAGAATCATCGATGCAAACATAAATCGAATGGCTGAAGGGATAAGAGTTCTGGAAGATCATTCAAGATTTATCACTGAGAATAAAGAAATAAATACACAGCTCAGAGATATTCGTCATAAAGCTAGAAAAATATTGAAAGAGTTTGACTCAGATCTTATTTCAGCAAGAGAATCATTGAGTGATAACGGATTGGAGATTTCTGGAAAATCTAAGCTGGATAACAAAGCAACAGATAAAGAACTTATACTTTCAAATTTCAAAAGGATACAGGAAGCTGTAAGAAGTATCGAAGAGAATCTTAAGGTCATTGGTGAATATGATAAAGGTAAGCAATTTGAACAAATTAGATTTGAAGTTTATGATATTGAAAAGCAATACATGTCAGACTTAAAATTTAGTTTACCCGAAGGTCTTTATGGTCTTACTGCAGAAAAATATTCCAACGGACGTTCAAATATTGAAGTTGTAAATGAAATGATAAAAGCAGGAATAAAAATAATTCAATATAGAGAAAAAGAAGAAGATAAATCAAAGAAAGAAATGTTGAAAGAATGCCTTGAGATAAGAAAACTCACACGAGATAAGAATGTAACCTTTATTGTTAACGACCATTTGGATATTGCAATACTTTCCAAAGCTGATGGAATACATTTAGGTCAGGATGATCTACCAGTTCAAGATATTAAGAAGATCAATGGAAACCTGGTCATCGGAGTTTCAACCCATAGCCCTAAACAAGCTAAAAAAGCTATATCAGACGGTGCAGATTATATAGGTGTAGGACCAATATTCACTACAAGTACAAAGAAAAATGTATGCGACGCTGTTGGATTGGAATATTTAGAATATATTGTGAAAAATACTGATATTCCGTTTGTTGCTATAGGTGGGATAAAAGAAGAAAATATTGATCAAGTAATTGAAAAAGGTGCAAAATGTATTGCTTTAGTTACCGAGATCGTTGGAGCAGTTGATATTCAAGGGAAGATAAAAAAAATTAATGAACAATTTACAATGGACAATTGATAATTAATGTAGGGGAGGCCTAACAGTCCTCCCCTCTTTTAAAAAAAAACCCTGAAATAAATTCAGGATGACGGATAATAAATTATATAAATTAAAATAGAAGAGAGAATTAAAATGAATTACACAACTCAGATGGATGCAGCATCAAAAGGGATAGTAACTCCTCAGATGAAAGATGTTCTTGAAAGGGAAAGTATTACTCAGGAGAAACTTCTACAGCTGATGAGCGAAGGTAAAATAGCTTTGCCAGCGAATAAGAATCACAAGAATCTCAGAGGAATAGCTATTGGTACCGGTCTTACAACAAAAGTTAATGTGAACCTTGGAGTTTCAGAAGATTGCTATAATCTTGATATGGAAATGAAAAAGGTAAAAGCAGCAATTGAGATGAAAACTGACGCCATAATGGATCTAAGTACTTTTGGAGATACACAAAAATTTAGAAAACAACTAGTTGAAACTTCTCCGGTTATGCTCGGAACAGTACCTATTTACGATACAGTAACCCAATTCAAAGCTAAACCGATCAAAGATATTACGGTGGATGAATGGTTCGAAATTGCGGAAAGACATGCATCTGATGGTATTGATTTTCTAACTATTCATGCAGGATTGACTAAAGTTGTTGTTGAGAGAATTAAGAAGAATATGCGTTTGACCCATGTCGTCAGTCGTGGTGGGTCTATTTTAATGGAGTGGATGGAAGAGAACAATGCTGAAAACCCTTTCTATGAATATTTTGACAGATTATTGGATATTTGTGTAAAGTATGATGTGACTATCAGTATCGGTGATGGCCTTAGACCAGGTAGTTTAAAGGACAGTACTGATGCTCCTCAGATACAGGAATTAATATTTTTAGGTGAGTTAACAAAACAAGCATGGGCAAGGAAAGTTCAGGTTATGATCGAGGGTCCAGGACATGTTCCATTGAATGAGATCGTTACTAATATGCAGATACAAAAGAAATTATGTCATGGTGCTCCTTTTTATGTATTAGGTCCATTGGTCACTGATATTGCACCGGGTTATGATCATATTACATCAGCTATAGGTGGAGCTATTGCTGCTTCAAACGGAGCTGATTTTCTTTGCTATGTTACTCCAGCAGAACATTTAAGACTACCTGATCTTAATGATATGAAAGAAGGAATCATCGCATCAAGAATTGCTGCTCACGCTGCTGATATTGCTTTAGGTATACCGGGCGCAATAGATTGGGATAATGCTATGGGTAAAGCGAGACATGATATGGATTGGCAAGCTCAGATCGATTTGGCTATTGATCCAATAAAAGCTAGAGAATATAGAGAATCAGCTGCCCCGTTGGATGAGGATGTTTGTTCAATGTGCGGGGATTTCTGTGCGATTAAGCGAAGTAATAGAGTGTTGGAAAAATAAATAGATACTGTAATACTGATATAAATAAAAAAAACCCTTTTCAGGGTTTTTTTTATGATAAACGAACAGCTTCTAATAAACTTTATTCAAAGCTACTTCTTTGGTAGCTCCTCAAAATCTAGTTAACTTCATGTCACTATTTTACAAGAACCATTTTGTTAGTCATAGTCATGTTATTAGCTTTTAAAGTGTAGTAGTAAACTCCTGCACTTAAGTTTGTAGCATCAAAATTAACTGTATGATGTCCTGCATCCATTTGACCATTAACCAAAGAACTAACAAGCTCTCCTGTATGATTATATACATTAAGCTCAGCAATTCCTTCGCTCTTCAGAGAGAAGGTTATAGCAGTTGTCGGGTTGAACGGGTTCGGATAGTTCTGAAATAGTTCGAATCCATTTGGAGTACCATGATCATATTCGATACCGCTTGACTCCGGAGTGTTTACTGTACATGCATCAATTGTAACTGCAGCGATCCTGGCCAGTAATCTCCCATCAATCGTCGCACCTGTATACATCGTAATCGATTGGTCCGCCATAATAGTTCCCTTAAAGATAGAGTAAGAACCTAAAGCAGCAGAAGTGCCTACCTGCCAGAAAATATTCTCCGCTCTGGCTTGATTGATCAGAATTACCTGTGTTCCTGATGCAGTACTTAATTCAGAAGTGACCTGCATAATGAAAACCGCATTCGGATCATTTTGAGCATCAAAAGTAAGATTCCCAGCAGTTATTTCAGCTGTTCCGGTAAACTTATAAAGACCCGGAGCAAGGAATTGACCTCCAAGGTTTCCTGCACCAGGATTTAAAAATTCACCCGTTGGTACCGGTGTTCTCTCTGCAGCATCGTTGTAAGCTATGGTTAAATCACCCTTAGCAGCAGTCAGCCCTGTAGCATCTATCACAGAACTTGCGGGACCTGTCGCATCCACTGCATAAATAGTTCCTGTAACTTCTAAAAGACCAAATCCAGTAATGTATGATCCTGCAGCGGGACTTAATCCAACATCACCTGTAACGGCGGATGTCGGAACATTCGAGATCTCCGCTCCTGCCAGTATTACGAAACCTGCTGTTGACCCTAGATCTACAGGATCAATTGGTTGAGCTATTATTGCAGTAGGTATCATCAGGATTATCAACAATGATATTCCTTTTAGAATTTTCGTCCAGCCTTTTTTTAAGGCCAGTGTTTTGTCTTTGTTAATCTTCATTATATTCCTCCTGTGTTTTTTTGTAATAAATTGATATTGATCACATGCTTACGGGTTAATCACTGTACTTGCATCAATTGTCACTGCAGCGATTCTGGCTAGTAATTTACCCTCAACCGATGCACCGGTATTCAATGAAATTGATTGATCAGCCATAATAATTCCCTTAAAGGTAGAATTAGAACCTAAAACCGCAGAAGTTCCTACCTGCCAGAAAATGTTCTCAGCTTGTGCATTACCGCTCAAAATGATCTTTCTTCCGGATGTTGTTGTTAATGTCGATGCTATCTGAATAATAAAAACAGCATCTGCGTTACCTTCCGCATCGAAAGTAAGATCTCCGGATGATATTTCAAGGGATCCGCTTGACTTATAAAGACCCGGTGTTAAAGTCAATCCTCCGATATTTCCTGCAAGAAGCACCATATCAGTTGAAGTTCTTCCAGCAGCGTCATTGTATGCTATGGTTAAATCACCCTTAGCAGCAGTCAGTCCTGTAGCATCTACCACAGAACCTGCGGGACCTGTTGCATCAGTCGTATAAATTGTTCCGGTAACTTCTAATGCGCCAAATCCTGTAATATATGAACCTGCGGCTGGACTTAATCCTATATTTCCTGTAATTGCAGATGTCGGAATATTTGAGATCAACGAACCTGCTAGGATTACAAAATTATCATTTGAGCTCAAAATTACAGTTTCCTGTATTGTAGTTTGATGAGGTATCGTTACATCGCTACCGGTCGTAAATGTCCAGACGAAGTTAGTAGCTATTGCGTTCCCTGCAAGATCTTTTGCTCCTGTAGTGATCGTCACTGTAAATAAGGTACTATCCGCAAGATTGCTTGTAGGTATAAAAGTAGCTGTTGTACCGACATAAGTCACTGTTCCTGCAACTGTAGTTGTTGTCGGATCTGTCACTTTAAATGTTTCTGTGGTGATTGTGGAAACATCCATCGTCTCGCTGAAAGTAGCTGTTACTTTGCTGTTTATGGAAATTTCGGTTGCATCATCAATAGGCATTACTGAAATAACTGTCGGTGCAACAGAATCCGTCGGATCAAGAGATCCATCGTCATCCGAACAACCGCCTAAGAATGACATCATCGCCAAGACAAACAGCAATAATGGTAGTTTAAAAAATCTGTTGGAAATAAGCTTCTTCATTTTGGACTCCAATATTAATTATTTGGTAGGTGTTTTAGTTTTTACTTCTTTTATTTTCGTTACTACTTTTATTTGCAGTTTACTTAGTTTATCATTTGCAATTTTTAACAAATCAACTGTTTTATTATGATTTTTGATCATTATCTTCGCGTCATCTTGTGCTTTACCAAGTTTCTCTTGAAGAGCTCCTACAAGTTGCTGATATTTTCCTGCGATTGCGGCCAGCTCATCGTTCATTAAACTGCCCCAGTCATTCATCGCTTTTCCTCTTTGTTGTTTCCATTTGCCTTCTACACTGTCCCAGTTCATCTTACGGACCTCATATTTTAATTTTTTGTAAGGATTTTTCTAGTGTGCAATAAATTAAATATTTTAATAATTATTTTATGCACTTAATTCAATGTACAGTTAATTGCAAGGATAAACAATCGCCCAAAGGGATGAAAAAGTAGTTAATCCTTATAAAAAAAAACCTTCTCAGGGCTTTTTATTTATGATGAATGAATTGGGTTGTTTTTTTAAGGTGAAGAGTTAGAAATAAAATCTTAATCCAAGCGCAGCATCAATAGCAAAATTTGTCGAAGGTGTCAGTTCCAACGATGGAGCAACTTCGAGAAAAACATCGATCGGTGTTTCATGAGGTAACCATAATATTCCAAATACACCACGAACAGCGATTGATCCTTCATCTTTATGACTGTTAAAACGCCCGCCTATTCCATAATATAGTGGGAACCGTTCTGTAGAATTGATAGCATTAAAGGAATGCCACAAATAATCCATGTGAAAATGAATGTTTTCACCCGAGTTGTTTTTATCATTATCAATAAACGACCATCCAAGAGCAAAATCCAATGCAGTTCTGTTAGATGTCCATAATTTAGCACTTACGCCTGTTGGTTCACCTATAATTATACCAAGACCGAATCCTTTTTCCTGCGCCTGGGCAAGGTTAACGATCGTCAGCAGTAAGATCACTGTGAATAGTACTTTTAATTGTTTCATTTTTCCTTCCTTTTTTAATTTTTGTCGTTAAAATAAGGTTGAATTACCGTTCTACGACTTATAAACTTTAGAGTATTTTATTCCAAGCTGTTAATATGTTTCTCCTGCTTGTTATTTCACAATTACTTCAAAAAGTACTCTCATGTTAGCTAGTGCCGCTTCAGATCTAACATCTTCAGGTATCGGTTCATATATAGCCGACCTTGTTTCACCGTACCCTATCATTTCGAGTCTTTCAAGTTTTATTCCACCTTGTTCGTAGAGATACGTCACGACAGTATTTGCTCTTCTTTCACTCAATTCCTGGTTATATTCCTCTGTTCCAGCAGCTGATGTATAGCCTGCTATACGGACTTTAATATCCAGGTTGTCTTTGAGGATCTTGATATTAGTATTCAACGCTTCTTTTCCTTCGTCGTTAAGTGTCGCATCATTGAACTTGAAATGTGTATCCTTAAGCATGACGAGTTTATTAATTATTTTCACTAGAGTATCAGTATCGGTATCAGGTATAGAAACTGTCTTAAAACTCCAGTAGAAATTGTTTGAAAGGGCATTACCTGCGATATCCTTAACACCATTAGAAATTTTACCAACATATGTAGTATTTGGTGTCAGATAACTACCTATAGTAAATGTAGCAGATGTGCTTGAAGTCGCCAAAACATCACCGTATATAAGTTCAAGAGATTCGCCCTGAAATATCTCGAATGTTTTAGAGTTTACAGTTTTAACATCGACAGGCTCACTAAATGCTACGCGTATTTTTGTGTGTAGCTCTACTCCATGGGTACCATGATAAGGAACTGTGAGAGTTACAAACGGTGGTGTAGTATCTTTGATCTGTACGACTTTTGTTGTAGATGCACATGATCCAAGAAAAGCTATCAGTGCAATGAGGATAGATAATTTTAAATACTTGATCATACGATACCTCCTATTTAAATTTGTTAAAATGATTAAGACCGCTCTTAATTAAATGTACAGTTAATTGCAAAGAAGAACAATCGCCCAAAGGGATGAAAAAGTAGTTAATCCTTAACCAAATATTTAGTTGTTATGTGTTAAATCAATCGTTTAAAATGTCATGGGCGTAATACGAAATTGAAAGCACGATGTCGTGATTTAACCAGACAGCTGTTTAAAAAAAAAGAGCCCCTTATTTCAAAAATTAATTCAGGGGCTTTCTATAAGTACTCTTTAAGTTTATAACAGGCTTAAGTGTTTCTTGTTAAAAAAGTACTAATACGTTTCATGTAAAAGTTCCTAATTTAATCGAATAGATTTAGTTACTTTAATTGTTTTTGGAGCTGTCATTATTACATCTGTTGCTACGATATAGTAGAATTTTTTTGCTGCAGTGTAAGCCACTTCATATTGGTTTGTTGGAACGCTTGTTACATAAGCAAATATTCCGTACGGATCGTCTGATGAATAAACATCATAACTTGTCGCACCAGCAGAAACATCCCAATCGATTACAATATCTGATCCGGAAATGCTGGTAACAACATTTGCAGGAACTTCGATTTCGCTTGCTGGTAAGGTTATTGTACATGCATCTATTGTTACAGCAGCGATACTGGCTAATAATCTTCCTTCTATTGAAGCTCCTGTACCCATCGTAACCGATTGATCTGCCATAATAGTGCCTTTGAAAATACTGTAAGTTCCAAGAGCTGCTGATGTGCCTACTTGCCAGAAAATATTTTCCGCTCTTGCTTTATTAATAAGAATAACCTCTGTACCTGATGCAGTGTTTAATCCCGTTGCCACCATCATAATGAAAACTGCATTCGAATCATTCTGAGCATCAAAAGTAAGATTTCCTGCAGTTATTTCAGCTGTCCCGGTAAACTTATAAAGACCCGGAACAAGAATTTGATTACCTAGATTTCCAAAACCAGGATTTAAAAATTCACCTGCTGGTACGGGTGTTCTCTCTGCGGCATCGTTGTAAGCTATGGTTAGGTCACCTTGAGCTGTTGTCAGCATTGATGCGTCTTCAACAGAGCCTGCAGGGCCGGTCGCATCAACAGTATAAATAGTTCCTACCACTTCTGAAAGACCGAATCCTGAAATGTTTGTTCCTGCAGCCGGACTTAAACCGACATCACCTGTAACCTCTGATGTAGGATTGTTTGTGATCAAGGACCCTGCCAGTATTGCGAAACGAGCTGTTGATCCGAGATTAACAGGTGGTTGTTGGCACATTATTGTGCTTGGTGCTATCAAAGCAACTAGCAATATTGCTCCAAAGAGTTGTGCCCAGAATTTTAATACGGTATCTTTTAATATTTTGTTCATCTTCATGATGGTTCTCCTTTCTTTGGTTTTCTCATTAAAACAATGTACAGTTAATTGCATTCAAGAACAATCGCCCAAAGGGATGAAAAAGTAGTTAATCCTTAACCAGATATTTAATTGTTATGTAATAAATAAAAATAATAAATCCAATTCTTGTTATTTAACGAAAATTGGATTTATTTGACCAACTTATTTTCCTTGTTATTAAATCAATTCTATTTAATAATAAGATCATTTTCTACAGAACTGACTCCTTCAACACCATTAGCGATTTCATCTGCCTTTTCAGCAGCATCTTCAGAATCAACAAAACCACTCAGTTGAACAATACCTTTGCTGGTTTCAACGCTGATCTGAAATGATTTAAGGAAATCATTACTGGCGATCTGTGCTTTTACTTTGGTCGTGATTACGGAATCATCAATATAATCTCCGGTGCTCCCACTTTTATGTGTTGATGCGCATGATCCTAAGAAAGCGATCATCGTTATCAGAATTATTACACGGAAAACAATATTTCTCTTTTTCATTCTAACTACTCCTTTGGTAATAATCTGATTCATTAATAACGGTTTTAGGGTGTTCTTGCAATGCGGATACCGATACCACCATAGCTGGTTTGTGGATTGAAAAAGTAACGGCTATCCACTTTTAATGCATTGCCCCCTCTGTCCCAGCCTCCTCCACGTTCTACACGGAATGTACCGGTTAGCGGTCCGGGAGGGTTTGTAAGAGCAGAATCCGGATATTTACCGTACCAGTCCCAACACCATTCATAAAGATTTCCGCTCATATCGTGTAATCCCAATTCGTTTGCCTGTTTTTTCCCAACTTCATGCAGTTCAGCTCCGGAATTTTCCTCCATCCATGCAACTTTCAAGTAATCGTCGGAACCACTGAATTTATAATTCTTACTTTGATCACCGCCTCTGGCCGCATATTCCCATTCAGCTTCGGTTGGCATTCTGTAGCCGTTTGCGTTCCATTTGCATAAGACTGCGTCCCAATTTTTGTTGGCTTTCTGAGGAGTTACTCCCCAACTATCAGGATCTGTGTTTCCATTTATGCTGTAGCATGGATTAAAAACCTTCCGCTATGCTTCTTTTATTGCAATAAACCAATGTTTCGTACCAGCTCACGTAATAAACTGGATAATTAGGTCCTTCTCCGAAATTGTAATAAAGAGCAGGCATATGCTGACCCCACTTGGACTGAGTAAGTTCATATTTGCTGATGTAAAAATCGTTGACTGTCACCAAATGTATCGGTGTTTTCACTTTGTTTACTGTAATTGCGTTGCTACCCATCTGAAATGTCCCACCTTTTACAAAAACAAGTTCATTTTTTACTTTGTTCACTGTGGAATCACTCTCCTCTCCGAAGCCGGCAAATACTGTCAGCAAAATAATAAGGATAGCCAATTTGAAATACTTGAACATACGATACCTCCTATTTAAATTTGTTAAAATGCTTTAAGTCGCATCTAAAACAATGTACAGTTAATTGCATAGAAGAACAATCACCCAAAGGGATGAAAAAGTAGTTAATCCTTAAATATTTAGTTGGTATATGTTAAATCAGGTGTTTGAAATGTCCTGAGCGTAATTTGAGATCTGAAGTCTGCTGGTTAACGCCAATTTCTCCAGAATGTTATGGACATGGCTTTTAACAGTGTATGTTGAGATATTAAGTTCATTGGCGATATCTTTATTGCTGGCACCTTCAACGATCAGGGCAATAATTTCTTTCTCACGCTTGGTCATTCGAACAGAGTCACTTATTTTATTTTTTTCTTTCATAATAACATTTTCTGCTACCTGAAAAAAGAGTGAAGCTGCCATTGGTGGAGGTAGTATAGTTTTACCTACGCTTATTGATCTCAGAGTGCTGATCAAATCATCTACAGATGCAGTTTTTAAGATAAAGCCATCAGCACCTCCTTGAACAAAAGATAGTATATCCGATTGTGTAGACAGAAGGCCCATCCCGATAACTTTGATTTCCGTGACGTTGTCTTTTAAAGATTTCAACACATCCAAACTGTTTTGGTTCTGTAAACCGAAATCCAGAAGCACGATATCGGGTTTAAACCGAATAGCTTTTTTTAGGGCTGATTCGGCATTTTGAACAGCACCAACAACTGAAATATCAGGTTGCTGTTTTAGTAGAGAAGCGAGTCCCAAACGTAAAATTTTATTCTCTTCTATGATGAGTACTTTAATTTCAGACATGCCAATAACCCTTTAATATGTAATAATTTAATTGCTAATATAAACTAAATCTACAAAATTAACAATAGAAAAATGAGGATTAAAACAAAAAAACATTATTTTTTTACAAGTCTAATAAAAGGTTGATAGTTGTAGTTAAACCTTGCATTTTGTCTACATAATTATTTTCATATAATACTTTCTTTCCTTTTTATCTATTGACATTAACGTGCGTGAAACGTAAATTCATCATAATTAAAAAATGTCACTCTGAATTTATTTCAGGATATTTATTTTAAAAAGTTAGAAAATAAAACCATTGTCATAAGATAAATAGATAAAAATAATTCTTGATTTTGCATTTTTAATATACTATATTTGATTAATGCTAAATATAGTATAATGAAACAAGGAAATTAATGGCTAAATTGAAATCTATTAAATCATTTAAAGAGTTGAAAAGTAACTTAACTCTTACCCAAAAAACGTATTTGTTACTTTATAAAAACGGTTCAGAGATCAGTACTTGTGCACTGAATAATATAACGAAAGCATCGAAAGGTCATTCAAATATTACTTTCCTGAAGTCTGATATGTCTCAGGTTAAAGATATTCATGGTAAGTATAAAATAAACTCCGTTCCTTCTCTAATATATTTCGAGAAAGGGAAATTGATAAATGTGATCAAAGGATGCCACGATGAATCTTTCTTCAATCTTTATTTCGCAAATAATGTTTCAGTAGCGAAGAAGGGAGGTGGGAAGACTCAAAAAAGAGTTGTCGTTTACAGCACTCCAAATTGTATATGGTGTGCAAAAGTGAAGAAATATTTGAAAGAAAATAATATTAGATTTACTGATTTTGATGTTTCAAAAGATAAGAGAAAAGTGGATGAATTGGTCAAAAAGAGTGGTCAAATGGGAGTTCCTCAGACAGAGATTGGAAGCTCAATAGTGGTAGGATTTGATAAAGCAAAGATAAATCAATTATTGAATATAAAGGAAAAAAAATGAAAGAGCTTATACCATTAAATGAAAATGTTTTAATTTCACCCGAAAAAATTGAAGAGAAGACTGCAGGTGGGATTATTATGCTTGAAACAGCTTCAGACGACAAACCATTGATCGGTGTTGTGAAAGCTATCGGTAATATTGAAAATCTTGAAATTTCAGTTGGGGATAAAGTTATTTTTAAGAAATATTCCGGTACAGATATTGAGTTTGAGAAGGAAGAATTTATTGTAGTACCTTATGCCGATATATTGGTGAAGGTTGTGGAGATGGAAAAAATATAAACACGTAGAGACGTAATACCTTACGTCTCAGAACAACCGCAACAAAATTATTAGCCCGAAAATTCGGGCTTTTTTTGTTACTAAAAGTCAAAAAAAAATGTAAATTCAAATCGTATGAAGAACTTCTTTGCAAAATACCATGATCAGCTAAAAGTAATCATATCAGCGATACTAGTTGGGTGGTTTTACCCACCAACTGAAAGTAGCTATATTGTATTGTTTTTTCTTATTCCATTTATTAGTGTGCTGAATAAAGAAGGTAAAAGTGGACTAGTTAATGGTTTTATATTTGGATTTTTTCTTTCGTTATCATCATCATACTGGATAATGTCAAATGCTGGAGCTCCTGTTTGGCTTAGAATTGTCAGCGGGTTTGGGTTTTTCTCTTTCTCAGGTTTTTATTATGCTGCTATGGGTGGAGTATTTTCTCTTGTAAAGAAAGCTTTTCCTAAAAGGGCAATTTGGCTTTTGCCTCTAGTTTGGGGTGGAATGGAGCATTTGATGCTCTATAAAGAGTTCGCATTTCCATGGACACTTCTTGCTAATGCTTTTACAACCAAGATAGAATTTATTCAAATAGCTGAATTATTCGGAGTCATTTTTGTTTCAATGATACTTGTGCTTTTTTCGGTATTGATCTACAAGATATCTCAAAATTTGTTTAATCCATCAAAAGATCAAAAAGAGAAAAGAGAAGTTATCCGTAAATTAAGTGTTACTTCATTCACAACAATATTTTTATTTTTTCTCATATATTTATGGGGAAGTTCGCGCTTTGAATATTTTTCACAGTCAGAGAAAGAACTTCCTGCTGTAAAAGTTGCAATGATACATGCAGGTATGGATATTGATTATAAATGGCAAAAATCAAATTTCAGAAAGATCGTAAGATCTCAGTATGCACTAAGTGATTCATCACTTGCGTTGAAACCTGATTTGATCCTCTGGGGAGAGACAAATTTCCCAAAATATCTTGAAAATTATCCAAGTTCTTTAAATAAATTCAAGCAATATTGTATAGAGAAGAATGTTGATCTTTCCGTTGGTGCACTGGGTTTTAACTATGATCCAGATACTGAGAAAATTGAAAAGTTCAATAGTGTATTTTTCTTCTCAGAAAATAAGGAATTTGTTCGTTATGACAAAACAATGCTGGTTCCTTTCGGAGAAAGTTTCCCATATTCAAATATACTTACATTTCTCAAAGACATTTCTCTCGGTCAGGCAAACTTCGACAGGGGAGATAATAAAGAATTATTCGTTATGAAGAAAGGAAATAAATTCGTTACTACGGTTTGTTACGAAGGAATATTTCCGTACTACAATGCAAGATATGTATCAATGGGAGCAGAATTCTTAACTAATGTTTCAAATGATGCTTGGTATGAGAATACTGATGAAGTTTATCAACACAGTAGATTTAATATATTCAGATCTATTGAGAATAGAAGGTCAGTTATAAGATTGGCAAATAAAGCTGAAAGCTCTATAATTTATCCTTCCGGAAAGCAAAATATCCTTTATGATAACGAAGGAGAATTTTCCAGAGTAGTTGATGTTCCGGTAAATTCAGAATTAACTTTTTTCACGAAGAATTACAGGGTGATAGCCGGTATAATAATAATGTTAAATCTGATATTGATAGGATGGTCGATTATACTTATTAGGATTAAAAGTAAAAAGATTTAACCACAGAGAACACTGAGACAAGATGAGGGTTTATTATCCTAACGGGATATAACACTCATAACCGCAGGTTTCAACCTGTGGAAAACAAGATCCTGAATTAAGTTCAGGATGACTAAAAAAAGGAAATAAATGAAGACTATATTTTTATTAAAATACGGAGAGCTTACTCTCAAAGGTAGGAACAGGAGAGACTTCGAAAATAAAGTGATCAAAAATGCAAAACATGTTTTGAAAGACCATGAAATACTTGTGGAAAAAGTATTCGGAAGGTTTGTTATAAAAACAGATTCAACTAATGAAGAAGAGATCAAAGTAATAGGATATAAATCAGCAAATTTTGTATTTGGTTTATCCAATGTTTCAGTTGGTGTGATCGTTGAAAATGATCTGGATAAGATCAATGAAGTTGCATTTGAACAAGCTGATAAATATATTAAGAAGCATGATCCTAAAACTTTTAAGATCGAAGTAAAAAGACCTTTTAAGAATATGCCGGGAACTTCTACAAAATTAGCATCAGATATTGGAGCATATGTATGGAGAAAGCTTCCGAGTTTAAAAGTTAAACTTGTAGATCCTGATATGACGATCAGGGTCGAAATTCTTGAAGATTATACGATCATTTCATCGGATAAATTTGAATGCCTTAAAGGATTGCCGGTAGGTTCTTCAGGTAAAGTGGGTCTAATGTTATCAGGTGGAATTGATTCACCCGTTGCAGGTTATTTGGCTCAGAAAAGAGGTTGTTATCTCAATGCTATTTACTTCCATTCACCACCTCACACTCCTCAAAAGACGAAGGATAAAGTATTTACTCTGGCTGAAAAACTTAAGCAGTATCAGCAGGGAATTAGAATATTTACTGTGAATTTTACTGAAATTCAACTGATGCTCAGAAAAACTACCGACATGCAGTATTTTGTGATCTTAGGTAGAAGAATGATGATCAGGATATCGAATGAAATTGCAAAAAGATATAAAATGAAAGCCTTCATTACTGGTGAGAATCTTGGTCAGGTTTCAAGTCAGACTTTAGAGAATCTTCACTGTATGAACAGCCTGGCTCATCGACCTATCTTAAGACCATTGATTACTTACGATAAAAACGAGGTTATAGAAATTGCCCGGAAAATAGGGACTTATGAAACTTCGATCCTTCCTTACGATGACTGCTGTACGTTATTTCTTCCACCTAATCCTAGAACAAAAGCAAAGATCAGGCAATTAGAATTTGAAGAAGCAAAATTGGATTTTCAAAGTCTTGTAGATAGGGCTGTTGAGACTGTAGAAATGGTAGATTTATAACGTATTAAATTTTGTATTTCAGCGTCAAGCTGATATTATTCGCAAAGTCACTTAGTTAATCTAAGCTCCTTCTTAATAATATCAACCTTCCTTGAACTACTTCATTTTCTACATCCTAAATATAAATATGGAACACATAATGAACGGACAAATTAGAGAAAATATAAAAATCGGTATTAAGGTTAATATTGTTTTGAAACAAGATCAGAGAAGTGGGAAATTAACTGAAGGGATCGTGAAGGATATTCTTACTAAATCTTCTTCACATCCTCATGGTATCAAAGTTCGTTTAGAAAGTGGATTAGTAGGTCGAGTAAAAGAGATTATATTATGAAACTTTTTATTGACGGGGATGCACTTCCTAATATATTAAAACCGATTTTGAACAGGGCTATAGACCGTCTGAAAATTCAAACTTTTGCAATTTCAAATAAACCTATCAATGTTGGCAGGTCAAAATATATTGAATATATTCTTGTAGGTGCAGGGGCGGATATTGCAGATGATCGTATTGTTGAAATGGTTGAGGAGGGAGATCTGGTTATCACAGCGGATATTCCACTTGCTGACAGGGTTATTACGAAGAAGGCACATGCTTTAGATCACAGAGGTAAATTTTTCACTGAGGATAATATCAAGCATTATCTATCTATTCGAAATGCTATGCAGGAATTTCGAGATATCGGGGTTCAGACTCAGGGTCCCCCACCTTTTAAGCAAAAAGATGCACATGAATTTGCAAATCAGTTGAATAATTTTTTAGTTAAGAATGTTAAAGGGTAAATAATGAGCGTTAAAAGTACTACATGTTTTAATAAAAAAAATGGTAAGCCTCTTACCGAATATTATACTGAAAGTGATGCTCAGGAAGGTGCTGATTATGCTAATGGTTTACGGAATTTTAATTTAGCTCCCTACAAATGTGATAACTGTGGTTTATGGCATTTGTCTCCCCAAAACAGGCAAACACCGAGTACGAAATGTAGTATCTGTAGAGATAGAAATGGGAAGTTTAAAGATCTTTATCACTCGGAAAGGACTGCGAGGAGAAGAGCAGAGATCTTACTTAAAGAGCAAGGCGTACGGTTGGATGTTTATGAATGTCCAAATGAGAATGGGTGGCATTTGACGAAAGGGTAGAGGTTACTCCTTCAAAACCATATCAATACACATTACAGCAGCAAGTATAAGTAATCTTATAGGGTTGTCTTTCTGAACATTTTCGTTAATATCGAGCATATAATTATCTGCAGAAGTAAATAATTCTTTCCCAAGTCCAGCCCATTTTTTACTTACGTGAGCAAACTCCATTTCATCTTTCATGAATTTAAAATCCCAGCTGGTCCATTTACCTTTCAGAGTACATAAGAAATTCTCATTTGCATCAAGAACATCGAATTTTCCACCAATAGAAAATAACTTCTGTTTAAAAATCCCAACTAAGTTTTCATTCTCGTCGAAGACTTGAACTTTGGAAAGAAAAATTGAAATCCCTCGCTTTACAGTTAGAACTTTTTCTCCAGTTGCCGTTTTTATCTCGACTTCAAAAGGAGTCATTCTCTTATAGTCAGTGAAACGAAGCATTTTTGTGATGAATCCAAGTTTCTCTTCACGGCAAGTCATAGTTATCTCTTGAGTTTCAGGGTCGAGAATGTCATAGTTATTTGCTGCTTTGAATACTCCGAGATGCTCTTTCACAAAAAAAAGATTTTTCTCTAAAATTGAATTCATGATTTCTCCGTTTATTAATTTTTATGAACTACTGTTCCGGAAGCCTGAGCGGTAGGTGTAACGGTCACTTCGCATATTTGTACATGATCAGGTACCTGGGCAGAGTATAAAACAATATCAGCAATATCATCTGCGGTTAAAGCTTTTAAACCTTTGTAAACATTCTTAGCCTTATCTTCATCTCCATGAAATCTGACAACACTGAAATTTGTTTCGACTAACCCGGGTTGAATATTAGTAACTCTTACAGGCGAGTCAACAGTATCCATTCTCATACCATCACTGATAGCTTTAGCAGCGGCTTTCACACCGCAATAGACAGCACCTTTTGGATAAGCTGCAACACCTGCGATCGAACCTATGTTGATTACATGCCCAACATTACTTTTCAACATCAATGGAACGATAGCTCTAGATAGATAAAGAAGTCCTTTTACATTAGAATCGATCATTTCATCCCAATCATCTAAATTACCATCCTGGAATTTATCAAATCCTAAAGCACCACCGGCGTTATTGACAAGAACTGCGATCTTCTGCCATTTCTTAGGAAGTTCATCAATTACGATAGAAACTTTTTCTCTGTCTCGCACATCAAGCTGATAAGTGAGGATCTCTGTATCATATTTTTCATTTATTTTATCAGCAACTTTGATAAGTTTATCAATATTTCTACTGCAAAGAATTAATTTGGCACCTTTTTCAGCAAACTGTTCAGCACATGCTTGACCTATTCCACTATTAGCTCCGCTGATGAATACGATCTTATTCTTCAATTTCATGGTATTCTCCTACAATTTTTGGTTAGGTATAATTTAGGAAATAATTTATTCTTTTACAACAAAAACACATGATGAATGTCATAATAAAGATTGACTATTATAATAGTTTGCATTATTTTTTGCACCAAGTAAACCACGAATAGTAAAGTTCATAGCAGTTAAACCATGTCTAAATTTTGGAGAAGTGTATGTTTAAGTTAAAAAAGTTTTGTGTGTTGGTGTTTTTTTTGGTAACAACCTTAGTTTTTTCAGAAAAGGTACAATTTCAGAACAGTTGGGGAACGCAAGGATTTAGTTTAACTGAATCGAAATCATCAAGTGTATCAATCATTCATTCTATTAATGAGTTTTCTATGACTGAAAACATCATCAATAATGAAATGAAAACTACAGTTCAACTAACCGGTGTATTTCTTCAAAATGATGAAGGAGCTCCAAATCTCCCAGGATCGTCAAGGTATATCGCAATACCTCAAGGAGCTTCGGCAAAATATACTATCACTGATTTAAAAAAGGAAATATATCAGAATGTTGATCTAGCTCCTGCACCGAACATTCCCATAGAATCTGTTGATACTCCGGTGGAGTACATAGAAAATTCGGATATATATTCAAAGGATGCTTTTTATCCTTCTTCTCCAGTAATCCTTTCCAAACCTTCTAAGATCAGAGGTGTTGATGTTGTGATGCTGGGAATTACACCTTTTCAGTATAATCCTGTAACAAAAGAGCTTATAGTTTACAAAGACATTAAAGTGGATGTTGATTTTGTAGGTGGTAACGGTCATTTTGGAGAGGACAGACTGAGAAACAAAGAGTGGGACAGGATCTTAAAGAACACTATAATAAACAACACAGTATTGAAAGATGTGACCTACAAAAAGACTTCCAATTCTAAATCTGACGATTTCGAATATATTATTATTTGTCCGGATGATGCAACTTTCATCACTTACGCAAATCAGTTAAAGGATTTTCGTATAAAGCAGGGAATAAGAACTGGAGTGGTTACAATCACCCAAATAGGCGGAAATACTGAAGCTGCGATCGAAGCTTATATAAATAATGCTTATAATAATTGGGATATTCCTCCTTCAGCAGTGCTATTGCTGGCAGATTGGGGAACTGAAGGTACAAGTGGCACCATATATGCTCCGACATTTTCAAGTACGACAGATTCTCAATATGACGGCGTTTCTGATAATTTTTATGCAGATGTAGATACTTCTGACGGTAAAGCTCTTCCTGAGATCACTTTTGCAAGGATGACAGCTCAAAATGAGGCACATTTGCAAACAATGGTAAGCAAGATCATAAACAATGAGACAAATCCAACAATAGATCCAAATTTTTATAATACTCCGATCACCGCTTTGGGTTGGCAGACAGAAAGATGGTTTCAGATCTGTTCTGAAACTGTTGGCGGATATATGAAGAATGAACTCGGCAAATCACCGGTAAGGATTAATGCTCTTTATGAAGGTAATCCTGACAATGATCCTTGGTCTTCTGCTATCAACACTTCTCAAGTAATTGATTATTTTGGTCCAAATGGTAGGGGTTACATTCCTGCTACACCTCAGGAGCTGGGTGCATGGACAGGTGGAACTGCTACTGACGTAGCTAATTCAATAAATGCTGGTGCATTCATGCTCATGCATAGAGACCATGGGTTTGCCTCAGGATGGGGTGAGCCAGATTTTACAACTCCTGATATTGACTTGCTAACAAACACAAACCCAACATTTATTTTCTCGATGAATTGCGAGAGTGGTGCATTTGATTACACCTACGAAGTGTTTGCGGAAAGATTTCACAGATATACATATAACGGTCAAAATTCGGGTGCTTTAGGAGTACTTGTAGCATCTCAAATATCATATTCTTTTGTGAATGATGCTTACACTTGGGGGGTATTCGATTATATGTGGCCTGATTATATGGATGATTACGGAGCTGCTCCAACAAATAATGATGAGTTTATGCCTGCTTTTGCAAGTGTAAGTGGGAAATATTTCCTTGACTATTCAAGCTGGCCTTATAATACTGTGAATAAATTTGATACAAACTATTTGTTCCATCTCCACGGTGATGCTTATATGGTCGTATATACGGAAGTACCACAAAACTTAACAGTTAGTAAACAAGATCTGTATGATGGGGAAACTATATGTTATGTCTCAGCTGATCTAGGAGCAAATATTGCTTTAGTTGCTAACGGAGAAATACTCGGGACTGGAACAGGTACTGGTGGAATGATTGGAATAGCAATTCCTCCACAGATATTAACAACTGAAATTATTTTAACCGTAACTAAGCAGAATTATTTCAGATATGAAGAAACTTTTGTCGTGGATGTACCAATAGGTGATATCGGTGGTAGCTCTGCAATTAGTTTGTCGAACTATGATTATGGGAATGTAACTGTTGGTGGAAGTTCAACTCAACAATTTACAATAACGAATTCACATAGTACAGAATATCTAGTCGGAGATATCACGACAATACCAGGTTATACGGTTAACTATGCAACTAAAGACGTTAAAAACACACTTCATTATACTATAGGACCAGATGCCAGTAAAACTTTTGATCTTGTGTTTGATCCAACTGCTGAAACAACTTACAATGGAAACATTACAATAACTTCAACGGATACATCTCATGAAACTGAATACATTTCAGTTACTGGTACAGGAGCATTGCCTGAGATATCTTTACCTGCCAATATATTAGCTTCAACTGCACCTGAAACAATAACTCAGGAAATCCTTAATATTGTAAATATTGGATTGTCAGATCTGACTTACAATGCGGCATTTGAATATAACGGTTATGCGGGATCAGAAGTAGTTCTTAATGAGACTTTTGATACAGCTTTGGACTGGACATCAGCCGGAAGTTTAACTTGGGTAAGAGATACCGGAACAAATAATCTTGACGGAACACCCTTTGCGGAATTGAACTCTTCCACTTCGGGTCCTTCTTCAACAAAATATGCTACACTTACATCTAATATTATTGATGCTACTGAATATGATTCTTACCAGGTAGAGTTCGATCAATACAGATCAAACACAACTACAGGAGCTTATTCTTTAGAAGTGTCCGGAGACGGATCATCCTGGACTTCATTGTACAGTGGTACAGCTGCGATAGGAGCATGGGGAAACCCTGATCATCAGATTATTACTATTCCTTCACAATTCTATACATCAACAATGCAGCTTCAATTTAATGTAGGCTTGACCAAAGCGAGTGGGTCGTATGCCGTTGATAATATTTCAATAATTGTAGATACTCCTTATTCATGGTTGAGCCTTGACGGAGGATTTACTTCGAATGATATAATATCAGGATCAAGTAGCGATGAAATATTACTTAGATTTAATGCAACCGGTTTAGTTGAAGGGATCTATACAGCTGATATTAGTGTTGAGTCAGATGATCTAGATGAACCATCTGAAATAATACCTGTAATTTTCACTGTAGTAATTGGTGGTCCAACGATCCCAGGTGTTCCTTCAAATATCACAACAAGCATATCTGGAACTGATCTAGTAATTGACTGGGATGTTTCTGCGGATGCAACAGGTTATGATGTTTATTCATCAGATGATCCTTATGCTGGAGCGTTCACACATGTTACAACTGTTGGGACTAATCAATATACAGTAGCTGCAGATCAAGCAAAATTATTCTACTATATTGTTGCGACAAATGCTACAAAATAACTGATTGATTTTAAATTTATAAAAGCCGGTCTTGACCGGCTTTTTTTGGTTAAATTGATCAAATGATAGATTATTTTAGTTGACTTCTATGATATTAATCACTATTTTTAATTCGTGAAATAAATGCACATAAAAATTATAAAGTAGTTAAAATTGATATAAACGTTAATAATGAGGAGAGAAGTATGAGAAAAGTATTAGTAGCGGTAATAATGTTGATTTTTGGTTTCATGGGATTGATGTCTCAGGAAACAAAAATCGTCAATGGTTACAAAGTTCATCATGGTGAAAGACCTGCTATAGATCTTTCAAAAGTAACAGATAGCATGTATGAACCCGGTAAAATAATGATCAAATTAGCTCCTGAAATGGCTAATCTGATAAAAGATGACAAGATAATAAATAATGTTAAAGGAAGTTATGTAAGAACAGGTGTTCAGGCAATTGATGAAATGAATACTAAATTTAAAGCTCAGCAGTATAGACCTGCACTTTATGGTCTTTATGATGTTTCTCCAGCTTCAGTAAAATTTAGAGACAGACATATTGCTTGGGGTTTCAATCTTTGGCAGGAGATCACTCTTGAAGAGGGTGTTAATGTTATTGAAGCAGTAAAAGAATATCAAAATCTTGCTGAGGTTCAAGTTGCAGAACCTGTTTATAAGAAAAGGCTTTATTCCGTTGATCCCAAAGCTACTCCAAAATGGATTCCCAATGACCCAAGTTATTCAGATCAGTGGCATTATAATAACACAGGACAAACAGGTGGAACAGTAGATTGTGACATTGATCTTCCTGAAGCTTGGGAAATTGAAAAAGGTAATTCAGATGTGATAGTTGCTATTATTGATCAAGGTGTAGAGTTTACTCATCCTGATCTAGCTGCAAATATGTGGCCAGCAATTGGACCAGACGGAACTTCAACTAATGCAGATTTTCATGGGTCACATGTAGCCGGAACTGTAGCCGCAGTAACTAATAACGGTGTTGGTGTTTCAGGAATTGCAGGTGGGTCAGGTTCTGGAGATGGCGTTAGGATAATGTCTATTGATCTTTTTACACCTCAAACTCTTACTACGACTTTGGAAATGTTTACTTATGCAGCAGAAAACGGTGCATCAATTACTCAAAACAGTTGGGGTTATGGTGCAGCAGATACTTATAACCAGGTTGATATGGATGGTATAGATTATTTTAAAGTAAATGGTGGTGGTTCTGCACTTAATGGAGGAATAACTATTTTTGCTGCAGGAAATGATGATGACGATGGAGCTTGGTGGCCTGGATATTATAGTGAAGCACTATCTGTGGCAGCTACAAGTTTCGATGATGACAGAGCATATTATTCCAATTACGGAGATTGGGTAGATATAGCTGCCCCTGGCGGAGATGCATATGATGGAGATGGAAGTAACGGACAAATCTATAGTACTACATCTTTTGCTAACGGTAGTTATGTCTGGATGCAAGGTACATCAATGGCATGTCCTCACGTTTCTGGAGTAGCTGCATTATTAGTATCAAATGCTTATAGAAATGGTATGGTCTTAAATAATACTGATATTTGGAATTTGTTGGTTGATAATACTGATAATATTGAAGGTTTAACTCCCGGTTTTGAAGGTTTATTAGGTTCAGGACGACTTAATGCATTTAGTTCATTGACGGCACTTCAAGATATGCTTTACACGGATCCTCCAAGTGCACCAACTCTTACAAGTCCTTCAAATGGAAGTACAATAGCTGACGCAACACCTACATTTGACTGGGCAGACAATGATGCGACTGCTACATATACAATATTAGCAGATAATGACGCAAATTTTAGTTCGCCAGAGATAAATGAAGTAACTACAGAAAGTGAATATACACCTTCTGTTAACCTTTCAGAAGAAACTTATTACTGGAAAGTTCTGGCAACGAATTTAATTGGATCAAGTTCGTATACTTCTACATGGGAGACTACAATATCATTTCCTGATATAAATTTACCTGCGACTACTTCCGCAACTGCTTCTTCTGGATCAACAGTTGCAGATTTATTTGATATTCAGAATACTGGAAACTATACCTTAAGTTATAGCATGAGCAATGATTATATTGGTTATGCAACTCCACCAGTATCAATACATTCAAATAATTTTGAGAGTGGTTTAGTTTATACAAGTAGTGGAACGCAACCTTTTGCTGTAGTTTCAGGTATGACTGCAAATTGTGCAAGAGTAAGTGCTTACACAACTCAACAAAATCAATCAAAAACAGGCATATTGACATCTACACCTTTTAACGGTACAGGTAATACAGAGCTAAATCTTGAATTTGACCAAATAGCAACATTGACGAATAGTTCTATTACTGTTGAGTATACTGATAATGGATCAACATGGTATCCTCTATACACTTCAGCATCTTCGATTACTGATCATAAGACACTTCCATTGACTAATATTTCATCAACAATGCAAATAAAATTCTCTTGTACATTGAAGAATGCAAGTGGTAGTTCTTGGAGTATTGACAATGTTGTTGTTGGTAATAATGGAGCTCCTCACACTTGGCTAACATTTAATAGTGCAACTTCAGGGACAGTTGCAGCATCTGAAAGTAATACTATCGATTTAACTTATGATGCTGGTACTCTTGCAGATGGAGATTATGAAGCTAATATCACAGTTGTTTCAGATGATCCAGATGAAGCTTCTGAAGTTATCGCTGTAACATTCACCGTTGGTGGATCTACACCTATTCCAGGAGTCCCGGTAAACATTGTGACAAGTATTTCCGGAACAGATCTTGTAGTAGACTGGGATGTTTCTGCAAATGCAACAGGATATTATGTTTATTCATCAGATGATCCATATGGTACATTTACTTTTGTTGGTTCAGTTGGAACAAACCAATATACAGTAGCTGCTAATCAAGCAAAATTATTTTACTATATTGTAGCTACAAACGCAACAAAGTAAAAAAAGCAAAAGCCATTCTCCAAAGACCGACTATTAAGTCGGTTTTTTTTTTTTGTAATTGCCAATGCCAATTTTATTATTTATAATGAAAGTTAAAGTTAATAAATAAAGCTTTGGAGGAGAAGAATGAGGAGAATTCTAGTAGTAGTTTTAGTACTAATTTTTAGTTTGACGGGATTGTTTTCCCAAGAAACTAAAATGGTAAATGGTTATAAGGTTATGCATGGTGAAAGACCGGCTATTGATCTATCAAAAGTTACACCTGATCTTTACGAAGCAGGAAAAATAATGATCAAATTAGTACCCAAAATGGCTAATTTGATAAAAGATGATAAGATAATAGATAGAGTTAAAGGTGGATACGTAAGAACAGGTGTTCAGGCAATTGATGAAATGAACACTAAATTTAAGGCAGAGCAGTATAGACCCGGACTTTATGGTCTATACGATGTATCTCCAGCTTCTGAGAAATTTAGAGACAGACATGTTGCATGGGGTTTTAATCTTTGGATGGAGATCACTCTTGAAGATGGCGTAGATGTTATCCAAGCGGTTAAAGAATACCAAAACCTTTTGGAGGTGCAAGTCGCTGAACCTGTTTATAAGAAAAGGCTATATTCACTTGATCAGAAAGATACTCCAAAATGGACACCAAATGATTCTGGTTATTCTGATCAATGGCATTATAACAATACAGGTCAGACAGGTGGAACAGCAGATTGTGATATTGATCTTCCTGAAGCTTGGGAAATTGAAAAAGGAAATTCCGATGTAATTGTTGCTGTTATAGACCAAGGTGTTCAATTTAATCATCCTGATCTTGCGGCTAATATGTGGCCTGCAATTGGACCGGATGGGACTAACACGATTGTTGATTATCATGGTACTCATGTTGGAGGAACTGTTGCAGCAGTGACAAATAATGGTACGGGAGTAGCGGGTGTTGCAGGTGGTTCCGGTTCCGGGGATGGAGTTAGAATAATGACTATAAGTCTTTTTAATCCTCAAGCAATTACAACAGTTCTTGGAATGTTTACATATGCAGCCGATAACGGTGCTTCAATTACGCAAAATAGTTGGGGCTACGGAGGTCCGGACGTTTATGTACAAAGTGAAATAGATGGAATAGATTATTTCAATGCAAATGGTGGTGGTTCTGCACTTGACGGAGGGATAACAATATTTGCAGCAGGAAATGATAATGATGATGGAAACTGGTGGCCTGGATATTATAGTGAGGCTTTATCAGTGGCAGCTACTAGTTACGACGATGATAGGGCGTATTATTCTAATTATGGAAGTTGGGTGCACATTGCTGCTCCTGGAGGAGATGCTTATGATGGAACTACGGGACAAATTTACAGTACTTATACAACCAATAAATATGACTGGTTACAAGGAACATCAATGGCTTGCCCTCATGTTTCTGGAGTAGCAGCTCTTTTGGTATCTAAAGCCTACAGAGAGGGAGTTGTATTGAAAAATACGGATGTTTGGAACTTATTGGTTGATAATACTGATAATATTGAAGGTTTAAGTCCAGGCTTTGAAGGTTTATTAGGTTCAGGACGTCTTAATGCAAATAGTTCGCTATTAGCTTTACTAAGCATGCTGCCAGGTGGAACACCTCCACCAACACCAACACTTATTAGTCCTGCTGATGCAAGTTCAACTTCTGATGCAACACCAACATTTGACTGGTCAGATGCGTCTGGAGCAACTTCATATACTATCCTTGTAGATGATGCTTCAAACTTTAGTTCGCCTGTGATAAATCAATCACCTACATCAAGTACATATACACCAGGCACAGATCTTGCTACAGGTGTTTACTATTGGAAGGTACTTGCAACAAATTCTGATGGATCAAGTTCTTATTCAGGAGTATGGGATTTTACAATAACACCTTTAGTCCCAATGCCTGCTCTTCCAACTCTAATTTCACCAGCTAATGGTTCTACAGTTGAAGATCTGACACCAACTTTTGATTGGTCAGATGCCGCAAATGCTACTGGATATAACATTAAAATTTGTACAAACAAACAGATGTCCACTATTTACATAGAAACTACAACTACAGCCAGTGAATTCACACCACCTTCGGATATGCTTGAAGATACATATTTTTGGTGGGTAAGTTCTACCAACGCAACAGGAGAAAGTGCTACTACCGGATATTGGGATGTTAATGTTATCGCACCACCACCTCCTCCGGGAGCACCTACTTTGATCTCTCCTTCAAATGGAAGCGGTACGACAGATACTACTCCTTCATTCGATTGGAGTGATGTTGCGTCTGCACTGGACTATGAAATTCTTGTAGATAACAATTCGGATTTTAGTTCACCTGAGATAAATCAAACAGGATTAGCTGTAAGCGGTTACACAGCTGTCTCGGCTTTATCTAACGGTACATATTATTGGAAGGTTAGAGGTATTAACGCATCTGGACCTGGAACATATTCGGCATCATGGAACTTCTCGATCGGAGCTGCACCCGGAATACCGGTTCTTGCTCTTCCAGCGAACGCAAGTCTTACTATCGATCAGACACCGACTTTCGACTGGAACGATGTAACTGATGCTACATCATATACTATTCTTGTTGACAATAATTCTGATTTCTTATCTCCAGAGGTGGATCAGTCTGTTGCAGTAAGTACATATACTCCTGGTACGGATCTTGGTACAGGTATCTTCTACTGGAAAGTACTTGCAACAAATACTTACGGTTCAAGCGCTTATTCAGGATTTTGGACTGTTGATATTGGAGCAGCACCGGGAATTCCAGTTCTTGTTTCTCCTTCGGACGGAAGTATAACTGCAGATTATAGACCAGTATTTGACTGGAATAATGTTACAGGAGCTGATTCGTATAGTATCCTGGTTGATAATGATGTTAATTTCGGATCACCGGAGATAGATCAGAATCCTGCTGTAAGCACATATACAACCCCTTCTGATCTGGCAATAGGGACTTATTACTGGAAAGTGTCTGCAACAAATGCCTACGGAACAGGATCTTATTCAGGAGTTTGGGACTTTACAACACCGGTACCTGATATTACTTTATCGACATTATCATTAAATGAAAATGCAGCTCCGGGAGCTCAAGTTCAGGATTCATTCGATATTGGAAATGTGGGAGGTATAGATCTTGATTATACAATATCTCACGACTATATAACTTCCGGGGGTAATATTGATTTAATGGATAATACTTTTGACTCAAACCTTGGATGGAATGTTACCGGAGCTATTGTCTGGAACTGGAGTAACGGCGGAAGCAATCTTGACGGTACGCCTTTTGGTGAAATTATCGGAACTTCATCTACTGATTCGGGAATATTGACTTCACCTGTTTTTGACGGTTCGACCTGTGAATCAATGGTTGTAGAATTTGATCAGAACTGTATTTTCTCTAATCCTTCAAGCGGAAGTGTTGAATATACTATAGACGGATCAAACTGGATTCAGATCTATACGAATACTGGATCATTGGGAGATTGGGGAGCACCTGATCATCAGTCTGTAAACATTCCTGCGTTCAGTTCAACAATGCAGGTAAGGTTTGTTGGTTATCTGAAAAAGAATTCAGGATCATCATGGAGTATCGATAACATCAATATTCACGGATACTCAGCAGGTCCGTCATATACATGGTTGTCAATTGACAGCTCAACTAGTGGATCAGTTGTATCTTCCGGTAGCAACACAATTAACATTACCTGTGATGCTTCAGGACTTGCCGATGGAACATATAACGCAGAAATCACTGTGGATTCAAATGATCCAGACGAGCCAGCTGAAATTGTGGCTGTTGAATTTATTGTATTCCAAAGTACTATCATACCTGCAGTTCCCGCAAATATTGTTACAAGTATTTCAGGGACTGATCTTGTGGTTGATTGGGATATATCTGCAGATGCCACAGGATACGATGTTTATTCATCAGATGATCCTTATGGTACATTTATATTTGCTGCTTCAGTTGGAACAAACCAGTATACCGTAGCTGCTGATCAAGCAAAATTATTCTATTATATTGTGGCTACTAATAGTACAAAATAATAAAAGTACATTATAAATAAAAAAAGAGGGAGAAAATTCCCTCTTTTTTTTTTGGAAAAACATATAAATAATTGTATTTTACTTCGTTGCTAAATGTATTTGGATAATTAATGAGTTCCAAAAAAGAATATATATTTGAGTCAAATAACCAATTTCGTACTTTATTTGAGCATTCTCATGATGCTATGATAATTTCGAATAAAGATAAGAGCATATTGTTAGCTAATAATGAAGCTGAGAGAATGTTTGGCTATGAAAAAGATAAACTCAATGGAATGAATATACTTGAGCTGATGCCACCTGATAGAAGAGGTAATTATGATGGTGACTTAGAGAAAGTAATAAAAGGCAGTATAGTAACAAATAGGGATGATAAACTTGAATTTCTAGGGCAGAAACTAGATGGAAAAGTTTTTCCGATTGAGCTTACTTTTTCTGGATGGCAAATAGAAAAGGAGCATTTTTTCACTTCACAGATTAGAGATATTTCTCGTAGGAAATCATATGAAAATAAGCTCAAGTTCTCAAATAGATCGCTTTTAACAACAAGCGAGTGTAACAAAGCCTTAGTTAATGCTGTGGATGAAATAAGCTATTATCAAGACGTTTGTGATACAATGGTCGTTCATGGCGAGTATAAGGTAGCATGGATTGGACTAATAAAACATGATGAAACAAAATCAATTGAACCGGTTGCATATAAAGGTTTTGAAAAAGGATATTTTGAAGATGATCTTGTTGCAAAGGGTAGAATGACCTGGAGAATACGAGAGGATCGTAATACAGGGCCAACTGCAAGAGCAATTAATTCTAAAGAAATTGCTTTTTGTAATAATATTCAAACTGACCCAAAATATGATTTTTGGAGTGAAGAGGCTAAGGAATTAGGTTTTAATTCTTCAATTTCAATACCTTTAAGAGTAGATGAAAATGTTGAATCTGTATTAATAATATTGTCAGAAAATCACGAGTCCTGTGATAAAGAAGAGATCAAGTTTTTAGAACAACTTTCTGATGATATATCATTTGGGATTAAAACATTAAGATTGAAAAAAGCTCAAGCAGTAGTTGAAGATCACTTAAAAGATAAAAAGGAAAGATTATTACTTTCAAATAGGTATTTACAGGTAATGAGTGAAAGTAATAAGGTGCTAGCAAAATCCAATACCGTGGAAGAATATTTAGAAAATATATGTAAAATAATAGTTAAAACAGGTGGTCATGTAAAATCACTAATTCAAAGAATTAATTATGGAGAATCAGTCACAATAGATAATCTAGGAATGTATGGAAATTCTTCAGGAGAATATGTAGAGAAGTTTTTACTTCAAAATGTTAAAATTTCTGGATTAACTGAAAGATGTGTGTATGAAAAAAGACCTATTGTTTCTTTAGATATAATTGGTTCAGGGAATTATATTTATTGGAGTAAAGACCAGAAGAAAGTAAAATTTCAATCAGTAGCTGTAATTCCAATGATCAAGGATGATATGGTAATAGGAGCATTGAGAGTTTATTCTGCGGAACCTTTTTCTTTTGGTAAAAAGGAATTAGAGTTACTTCAAAATTTATCAAGTGATATTCTTTATGGTACTGACCTGATCAAAAGTAAGCAAAAGAGAGTTCTGGTAGAGAATAAATTAACGGAATCAGAGGATAAATATAAAAACCTTTTTCAGTATAGCAATGATGCAATATTTTTAGCCGATGCTGAAACTGGTATCATAATTGATGCAAATATTAAAGCAGAAGAGCTATTGAGGGTTGAAGTAAATGACATAATCGGGATGCACCAAACAGATCTTCACCCTTCAAAAGATAGGGAAAAGTATGAATCTGCGTTTAAAAAACATATCAAATCAAAGCAAGCGATTGATGAGTTTTATATTGTAAATAAGGAAGGAAAGCATATCCCAGTGCATGTGAGTGCAAGTACAATGATCATTGACGGGAAAAAAATAGTACAAGGTATATTCAGGGATGTTTCTAAAACAAAACTTATTGAAGAAAATTTAAGAAGTACACAAAAAATGGAAGCATTAGGAACTCTTTCAGGTGGAATTGCACATGATTTTAATAATATTTTAACTCCGATCATTGGTTATACTGAACTTGCAAAGATGGAATTAGATAGTAAAAAAGGTGCGGGTAAATACTTGACTGAGGTAATAAGGGCCTCAAATAGAGCTAAGGAATTAGTTAATCAGATATTAACGTTCTGTAGAAAAAATGATTTTGAAGTTAAACCTTTTAGAATTCAGCCTATTATAAAAGAAGTTCTAAAATTACTTTCACCTTTGATACCTTCTACAATAGAAATAAGATCTGATATCTCTCCCAATTGTGGTTCTATTATGTGTGATCCAACACAGATACACCAAGTAGTGATGAATTTGTGTACAAATGCTTATCATGCCATGAAGGAATCAGGTGGGATTTTAAAAGTTAAATTAAATTGCGGTGAAACAAAAGATTTTATAACTGATGAAATTGAAACTATTGATTTTGAAAAATGTTTATGTTTAGAAATAAGTGATACAGGTCATGGAATGGATAAATTGGTTTTAGAAAGGATCTTTGAACCATATTTTACTACAAAGGGGCAAGATGAAGGAACCGGACTTGGACTTTCAGTTGTTTTAGGAATAGTAAAAGGTCATGGTGGAAAGATCTATGCTAGAAGTCAGCCTGGCGAGGGTTCTTTATTCAAGATATATCTACCGATATTGGAAGATTTGGAATTTGAGAGTCAAGAAAATGAAATAGAATGTATTCCAGATGGAAAGGAGCATATTTTAGTAGTTGATGATGAACAGATCCTTACTGAGATAATAAGTGTAATTCTTAAAGAATTAGGTTACAAAACAACTCAATTTAATAGTAGTAAAGAGGCTTTGGAAGATTTTAAAATGAATTCAAAAAAATACGATATGGTATTTACGGATCAAACAATGCCGGGAATGATAGGATCTGACCTTGCAAAAAAAATCCTCGAAGTACGTTCAGATATTCCAATTATTCTTTGTACCGGGTATAGTCCGTTAATTGATAGGGAAGAGGCTATTAAAATAGGAATAAAAGAATTTTTAATGAAACCTATCACAACATCTGTTTTAGGTGTGACTGTACGTAGAGTATTAGATGAAAATAAAATTTTAATATAGGATAATTATGAAAATCGATCAAATTTTAAAACAGGATATCATTCAAAACATTAAATTAATGATTGATATGAATTCGGATTATGTTGATGTTAGATATCTAAGCAGCGATAACTCAGAATCAATAATGCTTTACAACGGGAATCTTGAATCGAATGATACTACTTACGAAAGTGGAGTTGGCGTAAGAGTTCTTTATAATGGTACATGGGGATTTGCTGCAACGAGTGATCTGAACTCGATTAGAAATTGTTTTGAACAGGCCTATAGTAATGCAAAAACAGCATCTTCCTTAGTAAAAGCTCCATTGTCGATGGGGAAATTACCATCTCATAAAAGTTCATATACTTCTCCAATTGAAAAAGATCCTTTTGAAGTTCCTTTGAAGGAAAAACTGGATTTTTTAATTAAATTGGATGAACAAATAAAAGAAGAATGGATATTACAAAGAGTGATCAGAGCAAATTTTCAAAAAAAATATTCATATTTTTTTAATAGTGAGGGGACAGAAGTAGAAAGAAAATTAACAAATGTGTTTGCTTCGATAAATATTATGGCTTTGGATAATGAAGGTCAGATGCAAAGCAGAACTCACGATCTATTTACAACTGGAAAGGGAGGAAGAGGTTGGGAGATGTTGATCGATCCTGAACTCTTCAGCGGAAATATAGATAGAATAAAATCAGAGCTTTCTGAACTGATCAAAGCTCCTTCATTAGAATATGCCAAAAAGTCAGTTATCCTACTTCCAAGTCAGGCGTGGTTGCAGGTTCATGAAACAATTGGACATCCTCTTGAATTAGATAGAATATTGGGGTATGAACTTTCTTATGCTGGTGGCTCTTTTGTTGATCTTGATTCTTTTGGTAAACTTCAGTACGGCAGCAAAAAATTGAATGTAAGTGCTTTCGGAGGGATTGAAAATTCTCCAGGATCATTTGGGTATGATGATGAGGGCTCTCCAGAAAGAGATTACATGTTGATCGAGAATGGTTTACTTGTCAATGCATTAACTTCAAGAGCAATGATCAATGAAGCCAATCAAAAAGCCGGTCATGATGTTTTTAGAGAGAGTGGAGGAGCTGCAAGAGCAACTGCATTTTACAGAGCTCCAATCGATAGAATGACAAACGTAAATATTATGCCTGGGAATGATGGAACTTTAGAAGATATAATTTCAAATACTGAGGACGGAGTAATTGTAGATTTCCCAAATTCCTGGTCAATTGGATCTAACAGGGAACATTTTCACTTTGGTTGTGAAATAGCATGGGAAGTTAAGAATGGACAGAAAACTAGGATCTTGAAAAATCCAACTTATCAGGGACATACGGTAGAATTCTATAATTCTTTGAGTGCGGTTGGGGATAAATCAACCTGGCATGTTGGACAAGTTAATAACTGCGGAAAGGGTGAGCCAAACCAAGTTATGCAGTTAGGACATGGCGTTCCAGTTGTTAAATTTGACAATGTAATAACCGGGGAGAGAAAATAAGATGATCAATACTACAATTAAAGATATCATATTAAAAGTCAGAGATATTGCTGTAGAAAGAAACATAGTAGCAACTTTCTCATTACATTATGAAAATAGTCACTTAATGAGAATTGGAAATAATTCAGTTTCTTTAAGTACAAGTGAAGAGTTAACCAGACTTGATATTAAAGTAACTAATGGCTTAAAGCAAGGTTCTCATACCGAAATGGGAGAAATTAGCTCCGTTGAGCAGGTTGAAAAAAGTCTAAATATTGCCCATGAAAAAGCATTAGTTGCAAAGGAAAAAGATTATCAACCAATCGAAGATGAAGTAGAAGAAACTTTAGAAGAGAACTCACAATATGATGAGAATTTTAAAAAATTAACTCCAGCATTCAAGGCTGAATCTTATGGGAAGATCTTTAATGGAGTTGGTAATGATTATAACTTTTCGGGTTCATGGTCTAGCGGAATTACAGAACAGTTTATAGTAACAACTAAGAATAAAAATTACGCGTACAACATAGGCACTGATCAGATATTCACAATCGTATTAAAACATCCGAAGAAAAGTTGGGAAATAACTTCTACTCAAACAGGCTGGAAGAAAGATGACTTTAGTGTTGATACTGTAATAAAAGAATTGAAAAGTTATCTTAATTATTATGAAAATATGACTCCAAGTAAAATAGAGCCAAAAGATTATACAGTTGTATTAGGACCAGCAGCCATTGCTGAAGTGATCCAAATGGCTATTTTTACAGGTTTCAAGGGAAGAACTTATGAAGAAAAACAAGCGTGGACATCAAAAAATTCTCTTGGTGATAAAGTTCTGGGTGAAAATATTACAATAGTTGATGATCCTTCAAATGATAAAACTTTTAAGAAAGGATTCGATTTGTCAGGTCAAAAAAGAACCAAAAGGAATATAGTTGAAAATGGTATTTTTTCAAGCTTGATGTATGATTCTACTACTGCGGCAAAATTCAAGAAAGAAAAGACAGGGCATAATACCAATTCGTTTAGTATTGTTGTCAATACAGGTGAAGGAGAAGAATGTCCATTAGAAGCTGTAAAGGATATGGACGAAGTATTATACATACCTGCATTGCATTACATAAATCTTCCAAATGTCAGTAAAGGAATATTTACAGGTAGTTCACGATTTAATGCTTTACTTGTGAGAAAAGGTAAAGTCGTAGGTCCGATTTTCTCTTCACGAATTACAGATACTTTTCAAAATGTTTTTGGGAATGTAGATAAAATATCTAAGCTTGCTGAGTCTGTTAACCTTTCTAATACTTACGGACGAAGATCTCCTGTAGCTTTTTCAGTTCCAAATTATATGGTTTGTAAGGGAGTAAAAATTACAGATTGTGCGGAAAGCTTTTAAACTATACTTACATATTTATAAAAAAAAGGCAGATATCTGTCTTTTTTTTATTTTAGTTTATCAAATTCTTCCTAAAAAAAAATGAACTATTATATATATATATAGTTATAATAGGTTATTAATTGGTAAGATTGTTGATAAAATAGGCTTGTTAATTCAATGACATATAAAAAAACGAACATATTAGGCAGTAAATTATCAATTTTCATTGTTTTATTTTTTATTTTTTTTTCAAACTCTATATTTGGCCAATATAAGAAACCTGTACTGAAGAATAGATTACACAAACCAAAGAACTATAATCAACTCCAATCCACTATACTAAAGGCAAATAGGTATGAGTCTTTATCGGAGTATGGAAAATCCTATAATCTTTACAGAAGCCTGATAAGGACTAATTCTACAGATCCAGATGTTTTAAATGGTTATGTTAGGAATTCAGTAAAAACCAAGAAAATAAAAGAATGTGAAATAAAGTTAAAAGCCTTAATTTCCGAATCTAAGAAAAAAAGTGAAACAGATATCGAAATTATGCTTGAGTCTTTTCTCGGGCAGTTGTTTTTAATGACAAACCGTGATATGCAAGGTAATGAGATTGTTAAGATAATAAATGCTTCTAATATTTCAAGTAAGTTAAAGTACGCTATGAAAGGTAGGATGTATTATGAATCCTCATCTTATAAAAATGCGATTGATCAATATATGAAGGTCCGAAAGGAGTTAAATGATAATGATCTTTTTTCTGAAGAACTTTTTAAAACTTTCAAGTCTGCTAATATGATCTCTGAGGCTACCAATGAATTGGTTAATATTATTTTAAAGGAAGATAAGAAGTTGAATAGAGAGAAAAGATTTGACATGTTTTCTGCGAAGCATGAAATGATCAAATTATTCGAATTAGATGGTAATAGAGATACGATGATAAAAGTCGTAGCTGATAGATCTAATAAAGATAAAAGTCTTAATAATCTACTTTCAGAGCTTTATTTCATGAACAAAGATTATGAAAATGCATTCATAGCTTTAAAACAATTAGGTATTGAACAAAACGAATCGTCAGTGATCATTTCATTTGCAACAAAACTTCTTAAGGAAAAAGATTATACGAACTCTGCAAATTTCTATAGTTTATATTTTACTGAAAACAAACAAATTCAAAAAAAAGAATTGAAACAATATTTTTTTTATATTGATGCCCTGGTAAAATTAGGACAGCTTGAAAATAGTATAGAGAAACTTTCTTCACTAGATCTGCCAGAAGCTGAAGTAAAACTAGCATATTTAAATCATTTATCAGGGAACTGGAAAAGATCAAAGAAAATTTATGAAAAACAGATTGATATATTGAAAGATACTCCTAACGAATTTATTGATTATTTAAAGTTATTGATAAGCTTAAAAGATTTTTCTAGATCTCAAGAACTCATTAACACCGCTCTGAAGGATCCTCAATATCATTTGCTGAGAAGAGAAGTTGAAGATCAATTATTATATTTGGATATTTTGTTAAGTGTTTTACAGCAAAATAATAAAAAATTTTTAATAAAGTACGATAAGTTAATAAAAGATAAAATCATTTCTGACTCTGATAATAACATTATCAAAATAAAGAATGAGTTAGGCCTGATCGGTGATGACCATGAACTTCTAAAAAGTTATTTAGATCATTTGTCTCATCAGATCGACCTGACTAATAAATTTGAAATAATTCCGATCAAGGCTGATAATATCGTTGATAAAGCTAAAAAATTGTTTGTCTTAAAATTAAATTATTACTATCTTAAAGCTGCAAAAAATTATAATGGGCAGAGTAAGATCATAAAATCAATATTAACTGAAGGTCCATCAGGATCAGAAATAGGATCGTTAATATTAGATTATTGCAATAATAAAGAGATCTCGAAAGAAGAGAAAGATGAAATTCTCATGGAATTATTAAAGGGAGAATACTCTGATCTCATAAAGTCAAAAGCCAGGAAATTAATCAGGCAGAAATAACCTTAATGAAAATAAAAATAAGTTTAAATATAATATTGTTTTTGATGATCTCGGTTTTGTTCGCTGAAGAGAATACTGTGATCAATTCTTTTAGCATTAAGTATGATCTTGGAATTTTAAGTGACCAAGTGATAGTATTTCCTGTTATAGGAGAGAATTTCTTAACAAAATATAAAAGAGATTCAATTGTATTTAAAATGGCAGCAACGAAGTATAAACAAGGTGCTGAGATCGATGAGTCGATGCAGTATGTAACAATTTACGAAAGATTGTTTGAGGAAGACTATAAAAGATCGATCGTAATGAAATTTGAAGATTACGTTTCTCAGAGATTAGACTACGAATCAAAAAGCCAATGGCATAGATCTGTGACAAAAGGCCTTGGAGTAGGGAATTATGGTGGTTTCTTATCGGGTGATGAGATAGCAATTGATATTCCTTTTAAAATTAAATCAAGAACTTTTCACAGGGTTTTCGGTGGAGATAAGATTGGACTCAGAGTTAAGGGATCACTTTCATTAAGTATTACCGGACAGAAAAGTTTTACTGATCTACCTAACGTCGAAAATTCAAGTTTTGATTTTACTTTAGATCAAACGCAAAATATTTCAATCAGGGGTAAGATTGGTACTAAGGTTGATGTCAATATTGCTCAGAATACAGAATCGATGGATTTTGAAAATTCATTAAAGCTTACGTATACAGGTGAAAGCGATGAGATCATTCAAAAATTTGAAGCAGGTAATATTGGGTTGAGTTTACCCGGAACAAGATTTGTCAGTTACAGTGGAGTGAATAAAGGATTGTTCGGTGTAAAAACCGTTATGCAGATCGGTAAATTGAAAAATACTACAATAGCTTCTTTTGAGAAGGGTCAAAAAAATCAGCTTACCGTAAAGGGTGGTGTTACAAGCAGAGAAATAGTCAAAAATGCTAAGGATTATTTGAGATACAAATATTTTTATGTTGATAGTACCTTTAAAGAAAATTATGCCACTTCAGAGAATTATGGAAGAATATTGGAACATCAAACTATAATAGCTCCTCAATATAAGATCCAAAATTACTCGTTTGAATTGTATGTAACAGGACAAACAACAGGAACCCAAGCACAAGCAGATATTTATATTGATTATTTAAAAAAAGGTATTGTTGATTACATTGGGTCAGATTTAAATTTATATGAACCAAACAGAGATGTGAAACTTGTAGATCCTGACCAATATGAAATTTATAATGATTTAGGATATATCAGGCTTAAATCGTTTAGTTTGGCGAGTGGCCAGATCTTAGCAGCAAGATATATTAAACAACATTATAGCAATTCAAATGATACGATCCATATTGGTAGAAAAGTTGATGCTACACATTATGAACTTCAAATTTTAGCAGAAGAAGGTCAAAGTTATATGGATCATTGGTCTGATCTTGAATGGAAAAATGTTTATAGTTTAGGTGGAACAGATGTCAGCAGAGAGGATTTTAAATTAACTATTACTAAAGAAGTTGCAGGTACAACAAAAACAGAAGAACTTGATCCTAGTGGAAATTCTATCCCATATTTAGAATGGTATGAGGTTGAAGATGAACAAGCAAATGATCTAGTAGATATTGGTTATTTGTATCCTGCAAATGGAGAATTTAGATTTCCTAACCAGTACCCCTTCAAGCCTGATAAGAACAGTATAATATATAAAACTCCCGGTTTAGCTGATTCGTTATTCATTGATCCTGAGATATATCAAGATCAGTATTCAACTTTTAGTTCAAATTTTAATCTTAAATTTGAAATTACGAGTAAGTCTAGTACCTATTCATTAGGTTTCAATGTTATTGAAGGGTCTGAAGTTGTAAGATCAGGTGCTACTGAACTTAAAAAGGACGTTGATTATATTATTGATTATCATTCTGGTCAATTATCATTAATAAATGATCTTTATCAAACCGCCGATATAGAAATATCATATGAATCAGCTACAATATTCCAATTGGATGAGAAAGTTCTTTTAGGTAATAGATTTGAATATGCTTTTAGTAAGGATACATACATCGGTGGTACAATGCTTTACTTATCGGAGTCAACTAATGAAGATAGGGTACATGTTGGATATGAGCCAAAAAGGAATTTGACGCTTGACATTAACGGACAAACTAAATTTGAAGCACCTTTACTTACGAGGTTAATTGATAACTTACCACTTATCGAAACAGAAGCAAAATCATCATTCTCATTAGAAGGCGAAATAGCACAAATAATCCCCAATCCGAATCCATTAGATGCCGCTTATATTGATGATTTTGAGAATAGTAAAAAGAATACTTCACTGGGAATTACCTATGGAGCATGGTATCCTGCTTCATACCCTGATGAAATTGAAACTTCAAAAACTTACTATCAAACTGCTGAAGCAAGTGCGCTTGGAATAGAAACTTCATATTTTTTAAAAGCTTATACCGGAGAAGATGAACCTGCTTTTTATTGGTACAATCCTAACGATGATAATAAACTTTCAAAGGATAAAATTTATACAGATTTATCAGGAGATGAAAAAGATGACAAAGTTTCAACTCTTGATCTAATATTTAAACCTACAACAGAAGCTGGTGGAATCATTGACGATATTGAGGCCAAGGATTCATGGGGTGGAGTTATGAAATATCTTTATTCTTCATATCAGGATATGACTGAAGTTAAATATATTGAATTCTTAGCTACCACAAATAAACCTATAACTCTAAATATCGATATAGGAGAATTGAGTGAAGATGTTATACCGGATAATTCTTTGAACTCTGAAGATTTAAATAGTAATAATGTGCTTGATGTTGTAGATGATTCTGAAGATATTGGTCTTGATGGAATCTCAGGTTATAAAAATGGGAATCTTGATTTTAATCCACTGTGGGTATTTGATCCTCTATCTCCAAGACCAAGAGAAGACTATGAATATTTATCATGGGATGATCATCCGACAGAATCCGGAAAACCAATCCCTGATTCACAACTGGATAATTATTGGGATTTTATTAAAACAGAGAAGAATGGTAGATTAGATACAGAGGATCTTGATGGTGGCGGTAACTTGGATAAAACAGTTAAAGCGTATAGATATACTATTGAACTCAAGGCGACTCCTACAAATGATCAACCATATGTTGTTAGCACAAAATATGAATCAGGTTTTGCACTTTACAGGATTCCACTGGATGCAAAGCTAAAAAAAGTCTTAAATACTGCTCCAGATATGGCAAAAATGAAATATATAAAACTCTGGGTTAATAATTCCACTGATAGTGCTAGCAGTACAAAAGTACAATTTGTTTCATTAAATCTTGTTGGAAATGAATGGGCTGCCAGAGGAGAGAGTGATGGCAGAATTGAAGCTAAAACTATAAATAATCAGGATGATGAAAGGTATTATTCACCTCCGGGAGTAAAAAAGCTTGATGCTGATGATATTGAAGAACCGGAGCAATCTTTGTTACTTGATATTTTCTTAGCATTTACAACTCAGGCTGAAGCTAGTGAAGGACGAGAAGCTGTAATCTCAAAGAATTTAATTTCAGGAGAGAATTATTTACTCTACGAGCAGATGAAAATGTTCATACATGGTGGTACTGGTACTCAACAAGATGACACACAATGGCCTGATGAAGATCGACCTATGTATTTTGTATACAGATTTGGTTCTGATTCCTTACACTATTATGAATATCGGTCTAAACTAGTATCTGGATGGGGAAATTCAGAAGTAAATAATCAAATGGTAATATCGTTAGACGAACTTACAGATCTAAAAACTTACAGATCTGATGAGAATGCACCAATAGATTCTCTATATATGAGAGGATTTAATGATGAATCTGTAAAAAGATACATTGGAATACTGGGTAATCCCACACTTCAAAATGTTAAATATTTTAATGTAGGAATTATTGATTCTGCCGAAGCAAATCTTGACACAGAAATATGGTTAGACGAGCTTAGATTGGTAAAGGTCAAAAAAGATCCCGGTATGGCAATGAGAGCAAAAACAAGAATAGAAATTGCAGATATAGCTACCATAGATGCAGAAATTACAAGGCAGGATGGTAATTTTCATAGATTAGAAGAGAAAAGTGGTGGTGGTGTAACTTCTCAGAATTTTAATTTAAACACTACTTTTAATCTAGATAAGTTGGTTCCTCAGAAATTAGGTTTGAAAATACCAGTAAAGTATACTTATTCAAACAATGATAGCTATACAAAGTATCAAGGTAGTACTGATATCTTAGTGGATGAGAGTAATGTGCCGGATTCGGTACGAACGAAAACTGTAAGAAATCAGTATGATTTTTCTGTGAATAAAACCTCAAAATCAAATAATCCATTCATTAAACATACATTAGATAAATTATCTTTTTCAGGAAATGCTTCATTTTCAAATGGTAGCAATGCAATTTATTTGAGTACGAAGGCTGAAACGTATAGATATACAGTAGGTTATTCTTTGAGTTTGCCTGAATCATGGTTTTCGCTTAAACCTTTTGGATGGGTTGGTGCAAATAGTTTTATGAAAGGGATGAAAGATATTAAATTTGTATTTTTTCCTACAAGTTATACAACCAGATTAACAACAAATAAAAATAAAACAGAATCGATGTCTAGAAAGGGTAATAATCCAATATCGCAATTGTTTGATGTTACAAGGACATTCAATACAAGCATCACTCCAATCCCAATCTTAAATTCAAGTTATGATCTTACTTTAAAATCAGATATGTTCAAAACCAGAGCTGATAGTGTATCAACTTCAGGAGACAATATAGGTGAGACTATTACCTATATTGAGGAAGATAAAAGTAAAAATTTTGGTGATCTCTCCATGTTAGATTTTGGAGAATTATCAAGTTTGCAGTCTGGATTTAATAATAAATTGAAACTTAACTTTTTTAAATTCTGGACAAATGATTTCACATTTAATACCACTTATAATTGGAATGGTAATTTAGCAATTGATAAATCAGCAGCAACTGATATAAAGAATAGATATGATGCCAAGGTAGGCACGAAATTGAAAACTAAAGATATTATCTCTGGAATTCAGAAATCAATAAAATATTTCTTTCCAAAAAAAGAAGTAAAAAAAGAGAAAATTCAGAATAATAATGAACTTCCGAAAGAAGGAAAACTAAAAGAGGATCAGAAAACAAATGATATGAGAGGTGTGAGAAACAGTAAAACTTCTAACTCTGTAAATAAAAAATCGATTCTTGATTTTCTAAAGAATAATCTTTCTGATCTATCCTTATCTTATTCCCAAAACAGAGAAAATTCTTTCAACGATATTAAGTCATATGATCAAGCAGATATTGGGTTTATTTTTGGTGTGACTTCTAATCCAGAGGATCTTGATTATTTATCAACTAGTTGGGGTGGAAGTTGGGCGTTATCAGGAAATACAAGATTAAGTATTTCTAAAAATTTAACTCTTGACGGAATACAATACCAATTTAATAGGTCATACGGTGAAAATAGTAATACAGGATTTTCAGGTTCTGATACTGAAACAAATTTTGTTTGGCCTTGGGTGACTGAAGATGAACATAAAAAGAGTAAAGTAAATTCTTTTTTAATACCAAATTATTCGATAAACATTAGGGGATTGAAAAACTTATTGATGACTGAAAGTATTAAATCAATTACACTTTCACATGCCAAATCAGGAAATGTGTCATCGGCTTGGTATATTGATGGTGATACTCCTGATACGTATTTAACAGGAGTACCAGAGCTGGATCCTAATATTCTAAAAGTAAAATCCAAATCTTATAATGTCTCTTTTAGACCTTTAGCTGGTTTTAAAATAGTTCTAAATAATGGGTTTAATTTTAATGCCTCCTTTAATTATGTTTACGATATGAAGGAATCGTATGGTCATAATGACGGTCCTGCAGAAGTTAAATCAGGAGATAAAAAATATACGAGAGAGTTAAGAGTATCCAGTGGTTATAATCAAAGAGGTGGTTTTAAAATACCATTTAATTTCTGGCCTTTTAATGGAAGAAAATTAGAAAATGATATTAGATATAATTTAGCTTTGTCATATAATTCTTCAGAAACTTATAAGTACGATATTGAGACAAAAGAATATGAAGGCTATATGGACGGAATAAAGTCTGACAACTTCACAGTGGCACCGGATATAACATATAAATTATCCAAGAAACTAAGTGGAACAATGTCTTATTCGTATAATTACAATCAAAGTCAAAGTTATGGTGCTAGAGCTGTAGTTAACACAAATCATAAATTTGAACTAAGAGCTTCATTGAGTATTACTGGAAGGTAAAAATAGTGGTAAGTGGTAAGTGGTAAGTGGTTAGTGGTAAGTGGTTAGTGGTAAGTGGTAAGTGATGAGTTCGTAGAGACAGTAGCACTACTACGTCTCACAGCACTCGATAAAATCAAAAGATAGCACCGTAGGGTCGGGGTTTATCTCCGACCTAAAACGAGAAATAAGATTGCCACGGATTTTATAAAAATCCTCGCAATGACAAGGAATAATTTAAATGACAGATCTATTTTCATATATTGAAGAAGAAGATAATAAAAAAGAAGTTGAAAAACCTATTCCAGTTGTTACACAAAAGAAAGAAAAAACTGAGAAACAAATATTTTCAGTTCTTGAGATAACAAAGAAGATCAAAGGTATTCTAGAACCTAATTTTTCAGGTATTTGGATAGAAGGGGAGATATCTAATCATAAGCATCATAGTTCCGGTCACCATTATTTTAGTTTGAAGGATGATAAAGCCGTAATAAGTTGCGTAATGTGGAGATCTACCGGGGATAGACTGAGTTTTAGGCCGGAGAATGGTCAGAAGGTAGTTATATTGGGTAATGTAACTGTTTATGAAGGCAGTGGTCGGTATCAGATTGATGTTCGAAAAATGACTATTTCCGGTATCGGAGAGTTGCAGGAACAATTTGAATTACTAAAGCAGAAACTTCTTGAAGAAGGTTTGTTCAAGAAGTTACATAAGAAAGCTTTACCATTTTTAGTAAAAAATATAGGCGTTATAACTGCTGAAACTGGAGCTGCTTTTCAGGATATTCGAAAAGTGATAAGATCAAGAGCTCCGTTTGTAAATATATACATCTACAATGCAAGAGTTCAGGGAAAGGGAACAGAGTCAGAGATCGTTGCAGGCATAGAATTATTTAATTCACAATCAGATCCTGTAGATGTTCTTATAATTGGAAGAGGTGGTGGATCACTTGAAGACCTTTGGACTTTCAATGAAGAAGTGGTTGCCAGAGCTGTCTTTAACTCTAAAATACCTATAATAAGCGCGGTAGGACATGAAATAGATTTTTCAATCTCCGATTTCGTAGCGGATGTAAGAGCTGCAACGCCTTCACATGCTGCAGAAATTGCTACGATAAATATTACTGAAGAAAATATGAGGGTCCGACAGTATAAAAGTAGACTGGAAAGTTCTATTACAAATTATTTTCAGAGACAAAATGAACTCTTAAATGCTTACGAAAACTCCCACGCATTTAAAAGACCTGTTGATATTTTGAACAATTATGCAATGGTACTTGATAATATTGAAGATAAATTTTCTATGCTTTTCAAAGTTAGATTTGATACAGAGAAACAAAAATTGTCTAAGTATGATGAAATTTTGAGATCACTGGATCCGGATTCTGTATTGAACCGAGGTTTTGCGATAGTAAGAGATAAAAAATCTGAAAAAATAGTATCTTCCTCTAAAAAAGTAAAAAAAGAAACTGAACTTCAAGTTCAGTTTAAAGATGGAAAGGTTGATGTAAAGACGTAGGGATCGCAGGAATGCGATCCTGAAGCGAAAAAAGGAACGCATTCCTGCGTTCCGTACGAATCATTTTTACTTTTTCAAACCTCGATAGATAGCTCCGGCAAATAAGTATCTGAATATTATAAAATTCATCATCCCACCGAACATTTTTACTTTCATTTTTCCGATTGCAAAAGACAGTGGATTGAAGATCAATCCAGCTTTCCAGGAAGTTAAAAAATCATAGTTGAATCGATCGTTATACTCAGGATATTTATCAATTACATATTTGAAATTTTTACCTGAATTTTCTAATTGAGAAACCCATTGATCAATATCTTTGTTATGATAGTGTACCAAGGCATCCGTTCTGAAAAATTTGATCTTTCCACCATTTTTCTCAATTCTCAGACCAAGCTCGGGATCTTCCCAACCATAACCGGTGAAATTTTCATCGAATTTACCGATCTTATTAAAAAAATTCTTCTTTATCCCACAGAATGCTGAAGTAAAATAATTACTCTTAAAGTTATCCTCGAAACCTTTTTTGTTTGCACCACGTGTATTTAAAAACTTATTTATGGCACATATTGTTCCGTCTGTTCTAACATTATTTACATTTGAAAATACAGCATCAAAGTCTCCATCCATTAATTCAACATAAGTGTCGAATAAATTATCTTTCATTTCAATATCATCATCAACGAAAAACAAAATATCTCCCTGAGCCATTTCAGCGCCTTTATTTCGGGCTTTTGACCTGCCGATATTCTCTTCATTGTTGATCAATATAACTTTTTTATCAAAAAAACTTTCTATAGGATGATCAGGGCTATCATTTATAACAATTATTTCATAATAATTCTTTGTATCGTGATCAAGGATCGAGTTAACTGTTCTTTTAATAGATTCAGGTCGATTGTATGTAGGTATAATGATTGACATTCTTATCATGATCTATCTCCGGATTTATTTGAACGAATAGCTATATATATTGAATATACTGTGATAAATAGCAAAGAAGCAAATGAAAAAATTATTGTTATCGTCTTGTTTGGTACCGGAAATCTTGAGTACATGTGATGAGGTAGCGCTAAGGCAGTTAAGCCTAGAAGTATGAATTTATTCCTTGAAGTTAAAAGCTTCTTCTTTTGTAAAACATATCCGATCAGTAAATAAAACACTGGGAAAACAGGAGCAAATAACCTCTCATTATCTCCGGCAATGAAACAGCTTAGAAAGTAAATTACAACAAATACGAAAAAGTATGAATGTTCTTTGAAGAATTTAATTTTTTCTCTGAGAAAAACTACCGGTACAAAAGCCAATGGTAGGAAAGTATTAATAATTATTCTGTAGTATGTTGCTGGTTTGAAAATCTTATTTGTATCATCAAAGTGTAGCTTACCAAAAGATTGAGCAAGGCCTCCACCAGAAGAAGATTCCGTGACAACAAAGGTTCTTAAAGCGGTCAAAATTAATACTGCCGGTATAGTTGCTGCAATAAGTTTATACGTTTTCTTTGGAGATTTTTCCTTGAACCAATAATACATTAATCCTGCTGGTACTGCAAATAGGATCGTTTCTCTGTTTAAAACTCCAATGATGAGAATAGCTGAGATGTAGAAGAAATTTTCTTTCTTTAAAGCTATGAAGAATAATAGTATTAGTAAATGAGTCATTAAGTCATTTATATCATAGAAATCCCAAATCGCGAATCCGTAAGTGTATTTATTCAGCATAAAAAGTATTGTTACAAAAAAAGCAGTATTTTCTTTCAGTCCAAAAAGTTTAAAGAATTTAAATAGAAATAATGGGATCATTATAGCTATTATCATTGTCATCAAATAAAACCCGAGATCAACATTCATAGGTAACATACCCACGATCCAGGGAGATAATATTCTATATCCAAAATTTCTGGATACTTCTGTGCTTAGTCCTGGAGATGCTTCAGCCATCATTCTGTAGTGGATTATGTCAGGTATTTCATTAAATGGTTCTACGGAGATATCGATCTGTCCGTAATAGAAGATCATTATCGATGATACGAGGAATATTAATAAGTATGGTCTTTTCATATTTCTTTAATATAAAAGATTTTACCACGAAAAAACACGAAAAAGTAAAAACATTAAATTTTACAGGAAGATAGGAAGGAAAAGAAGGGTGTGTAGGGGGACGATTCCCATTCGTCCCCTCTTTTAAAAGATAAGATTGCCACATTCCGTAAACGGAATTCGCAATGACAAAGAGACCATGATCATCATTTAAATAATAAAAGATTTTCAAAAAGCTATTTATAATATTATATTTTAGCTTAATTATTAATATTAGTTTAGGATACAGCATGAAAGTGAATACTAATCCTGTCAGAGGGATGAAAGATTTTCTGCCTAACGAGGCGGAACTTAGAGAACGAGTTAAAAGAACGATCATTGATACATATACTTCTTTCGGTTACAGAAAGATTGAGACACCTATACTTGAGCATTTGAATTTATTGCAGTCCGGAGACGGTGGTGATAATGAAAAGCTTACTTTCAAAGTTATGAAGAGAGGTAAGAAGCTTAATATTGAGAATGCAAAGGAAGAGAATGATCTTGCAGATTCAGGTATGAGATTTGATCTTACGGTTCCACTTTCAAGGATATATGCAAATAATCAGGGTAAGATAGCTTTGCCTATGAAAGTTATTCAAGCTGACTGGGTTTTCAGAGCGGAAAGACCACAGAAAGGTCGTTACAGACAATTTATGCAATGTGATATTGATATTATCGGAGAGAAGGATATTACTGCTGAGATAGATCTTCTGATTGCTTCTTCACAGGCTTTGTTGAACGTTGGATTTGAAGACTTTACTATTAAGATTAATGATAGAAAAGTTCTGAAGGATCTTGCAGTGAAGTGGGGTTTTGCAGAAGGAGACCATGAAAGTGTTTTTATTGTACTAGATAAGCTTGATAAGATAGGGGTTGAAGGAGTTCAAAAAGAGCTTACTGCAAAGGAATTTGGCGAGAATGCGATTTCATCAGCAATACAAGATGTTACAAATTTCGAAGCAGGCGAATTTGATGAAAGCATTATGACTGATGATCTAAAAAAAGTTGTGGATGGAATAAAGAGTTTTAATTCTTCAAAATATAAGATTGAATTCGATCCAACTTTAGTTCGTGGAATGGGATATTATACCGGTATGATCTATGAGATCAAGTATAAAGATTATCCTGGTTCAGTCGGTGGTGGTGGAAGATATGATAAGATGATCGGGAAGCGTATAGGTCAGGATGTTCCGGCTTGCGGTTTTTCTATTGGTTTTGAGAGGATCGTTGATATTATGTTGGAAGAAGAGAAGAAAGAAGATAAGAAATTAAAACTAGCTGTTATATTCGATCCTGAGAAGGATGATGTGAAATTTACATATTCTTATGCGGATAATTTTAGGAATGGATTAATACCGTTAACTCCAGAAGAAAAACGGGTTGATAAAATCGAAAAAAAGAATGTATCAATAGTTAATAAAGAGAAGAAATTCGGTAAGCAACTTAAGAAACTTCTAGAACAAGGATTTACACACTACGGAACAATTGCAGATAATAAAGTGTTTACTGTAATAGAATTGAAGATAGATTAAAAATATAATCGGAATTAATTATGAAAAGATTTATAAGTATATTACTACTTGGTATTTTAGTTTTTTTGTTATTCAACTGCTCTGAAGACAGTTCAACAGAACCTCCAACAATAATTAATATTGATGAAGCAGAACAAATTCTCTTATCTAAAGTATTTAACGACACTGTTCCAACAAGTAAACGTGTTTATAAACTTTCAAATATACTAGAAAAAGACTCAGTTATATTATGCGGCAATAATCAATATGTTGCAGATAGAGATTGTTGGCTTTTCTTTATTGATGATTTTTATATTGCAAATTGGGGTCACCCTTGCAGGTATATTTTTATTTATCACTCACAAGTATCTGATAACGATTTAATAATTATAGATGAGAACATGCCACCTAGGAATCTTGAAAATTTCGTTGAAGTTGATTTTTAAACCATTTCATTCACTATTCGTGAATAACGAAATCACTTAAATATTATTTTACAACCAAGTAAATTGAAAGTTGGATTTGCAATTTGCATGGTTACTTGTGATAAAAAATCTTAGAAAATTGGATTTATTGTTCGTTCAAACCAAACAATTGTATGGTTTAACCATTCAATATTCAGATAAAATACAGATAACATTTGGATAATTTATAGATATTTCTTGCTTTCAGTAGAAAAATGTTTTAAATTTATTGTATGTATAAACCGAACGTATGTATGGTATAAGCATACAATAAGGATGTTGTGAGTATATTAGCAGAAATATTTTCTTCAAGAGTTCGTTCTGAATATTTTAGGATTTTGTTCGGACTGGATAATAAAGAATATCATCTTCGTGAAATTCAAAGACTTTCAGGTTATGCAATAGGTTCGGTCAGACAGGAGGCTCAAAAGTTAACTAAACTGGAGCTCATCCTTAAGCGAATCGATGGTAATAGAACCTATTATTCTGCAAATAAAAACCATCCACTGTACTCAGTTTTGCATGATCTTGTTATGAAAACAAATGGGTTGGCAGATGTTCTTAAGAATTCTTTAAATGTGGAATCAATTGATTATGCTTTCATTTTTGGATCAATAGCATCTGGAGAAGAAAGACCCGAAAGTGATGTTGATCTTTTTGTGATCGGCAAGATCGGGTTAAGAGAGCTAAGTAAACTTTTAAAAGAAGCAAATACAATAATTGATAGAGAAATAAATCCGTATACAATATCTATGAAAGATTTTATTCAACGCAAGAACGAGAATGATCACTTTATATCCAGGGTGTTAATCTCGTCGAATATTATTATAAAAGGAAGCATCGAAGACATTGAAAAACTGGGAGAGTACCGGCTGGCTTAAATCTCACAGCTCGAGCAAGCAGGAAAGTGAACAACTGCTTCAAATAGTAGATCGTGATATTAAAGATTCTAAGCAAACAGATCTTTCTCCCGACTGGAGGTTTGGAATAGCTTATAATGCTGCTTTGAAACTTTGTACGATTTTATTATATTCTGAAGGTTTTATGTCAGAAAGAAATGCAGCTCATTATCGTACGATCCAGTCACTCAGTCTTATTCTCGGAAAAGAGAGAGAGGATGATGCGGATTATCTGAATACATGTAGAGCAAAGAGAAATATGGTCGAATATGATTCTGTTGGTGGTGCAACTGATTCTGAAGCTGATGAATTGATCGATTTCGTTGAAAATTTAAAAGATGATGTTCTTAAATGGTTTAAAAT
>JAQICF010000085.1 GCA_027858795.1 Candidatus Delongbacteria bacterium
AGAAATACCTTTCGAAGAGATCCCTGGAATTCAGAAAGATATTATTAAGAAATGTTACAAACTATCAAAACCGGTTATTACAGCAACCCAGATGCTTGATTCTATGATAAGGAATCCGAGACCGACCAGAGCTGAGATCACTGATGTGGCTAATGCTGTATATGATAGAACAAGTGCTATCATGCTGTCAGGTGAAACTTCGATAGGACTTTATCCAGTTGAAACAGTCAGAGTTATGGCTATGATCGCTGAGAGGGCAGAGAGTGATATAGATTATAAAAAGAAATTCAGAGACAATTTTATTAAACAATCAGATAATGTTACGAATGCTATTGGATATGCAACTTGTTCTACGGCACATTCAGTTAGTGCAACGGCAATAATAACTGTTACAAAATCTGGCAATACTGCAAGAACTGTTTCAAAGTATAGACCAGACTGCTCTATTATCGCTACTACAATAAATGCTAAAGTATTTCATCAACTTTCAATTTCATGGGGAGTAACACCTCTTTTAACTGAATTAAAGAACACTACCGATGAACTTTTCGAGCATGCTATTCAAAGTTCGATAGATGCAAAGTTAATAAAATCGGGAGATCTTGTCGTTATTACCGGAGGAACACCTATAAATGTAAGAGGTACTACCAATACTATGAAAGTTCAGGTAGTTGGAGATGTTCTATTGGAAGGTAAAGGATTGAATAAGTTGTCAACTTCTGGGAATGTGTGTGTGATTGCGAAAGATGGGTCCGGTATTAGAAATTTTACCGCGGGAAATATTCTGGTCATTTCTTCAACTACTGAGAAAATACTTCATCTTATAAAAAATGCGGCTGCTTTAATAACTGAGGAAGAATATGACAATTCAGAATCTGTGATAGTTGGAAAAGCAATTGACATACCTGTTATTTCTAACGCAGAGAGTGCTTCAGAGATATTAAAAAGTGGTACTCTTGTAACTGTGAATGCTAAGAATGGATTGGTCTACAGTGGAATAAAATAGGTTTAGTTGCCCATTATATTTTCAAGTTCCTTGTTTTGATCTTCCGTAGCTTTTTTACTCTTTTCCACATTGGCTTTAGCATTCTCAATATTTTTTTTCTGTGCATCAACGTAGGTTTGAGCTGCATTTTTTTCCACTTTCACTGAATCTTTTTTTGTTGTTTTAGTTACAGCTTTTTTATCTTTGACTTGTGTGCATGAAGCTAAAATGAATACCATGCAAATTATTGTTATTATTCTTTTCATTATTAATCCTTACTAGTTAAATAAAAAAAAGCCGGATAAACCGGCTTTTTAATTTGAAAAATGTTTAGAACATGTAAGCAACACCTAAGTTAAGTCCCCAGTGTAGTCCACTTTCACCATTACTAGGAGATCCCCAGTCAGAATTTTCTTCTTCATAAGTAGAAACATCAAATCCAAGCTCCAAAGAAGGAGCAATTGTCCAACCATTTGCCCATGACCATCTATAACCTAATTCTCCTAAAGGTGTAATAGTTGTCCAAGATACTTTTTCAGGATCATTAACCCAAGTTGATCCATTCCAGTAACTAAAATCCCATTCCCAAGTAAGCATACTTAGTTTTAATCCACCACCATAAAAAACACCTTCTCCATTTCCATCTTTATAGATTCTGTACTTTGCTCCAATACCGTAAGCATTTATGTTGTCCCAAATAGTTGCATAAAATGGGATATTAATCTCTGTAGTTCCTTCAGCATCTAAAAATCTTCCATACTCACCTGAATAAATATTAAAAAGTAAACCAAATGGATTAAATCCGAAATAGTTTTGCTTTCCGTAAGTGTCTGCATTAAGCAGTGTTGCTCCTAGTAGCATAGTCATTAACACGACTAATTTGATCTTTTTCATTTTCTTCTCCAATTTTGTTTTAGTTATAGTAGAAAAAGAGAATTGTCCCTTTCTTACTATTACTTAATTAATTTATTATTAAATTTATGCTATTATTTTTTATTCAGCTGGCACTTCTGTTTCTTCAACAACTTTTACAGAATCAGAAACTACCATCGTTGAATCAGTTGCTACCATAGTTGAATCCACAACAGCAGAAACCTCTTCCACCACAGGTTTTTCAACAACTACCTGTTGCTTCTGTTCTACCACAGGTTCGGCTGGTTTCTTGATAAAGTTATTATAACCCCACCATCCACCAACGCCAAGAACGATTACAAGAATAATTATTATAATATAAAGTCCCTTACCACTGCCTGAATCATCAAAAGAAATTACATTACTTTCTTCTTCATCAGTATCATCAGCTTTCTCTCCACCCAGAGAAATTCCAGGAGCTCTCGGTGCAAAATTATCTCTATTAAAACTTCTTAATTCGTCATCAACTTTCTTTCTCTGATTTACTTCTGTTTCAACTTCTTGAATAAATGAGTTTGTGATCAAGTCTTTAGTTTTGTTATCAAATTCTTCAATAAATGAATTTGTAAAATCCGGCGTTGAAGAAACATTACCGATAGAAACACCTTGTGATGAACTCGAAACTTTTTTATCACTTCCAGGTTCCGTATACTTAACTTTTTTCTCATTTATTCTTGATTTGAAGTTCATTACTTCATTTAGAAGGTCTAACTTTTCTTCGATCGAAGTAGGATTCTTAAGTGTTTTGACCGAATTATCGCAATTTCTATTATCACATATAAATTGGTTAACAGTCCCACAATTCTTACAATATACCTCATTGTTCTTATTTGGAGCTCCAAAATTAACTTTACTACCACATACTTTACATTTCTCTACAGTAAACACATTACATGTTGGGCAAGTAGAAAAAGTTAATAATCTACCTTTTCTATAGTTATAGTAACTCTTGGATTTAGAATACTGCCATTTAATTCCTTCTGAGATAAGATAGAAATCACTATGTCCATGCTTAGCACCACAGTCACAAGTCTTCACTTTTATAATATTACCACATTTACAACTTAACGCATCATAATTAAGAGAGAATTGATTATTCTGTCCACATTGATCACAAGTGATCTTCATCTCTTCTTTTCCACAAACTTTACAATCATAATAGCTCGTTTCATTATATATATTTTCAAAATTAATCTTTTTATCTAAAGCCGTATCATCCTGCTCATCGTAAAATTGATTAACGATCCGGCGCTCTTCTTCCTTCTTTTCCTCTTTTTCAGCTACATCTTTCTTATTCCAGAAGTCCTGTATAAGATCTACCTCTTGTTTCACCTCAGATGATAATTCTTCATCTTTAGATTCCGTTATACTAATATTTAAATTGATCTCATTTTCACTTTTTTCTTCAGGTTCTGATTTTTGAGTAGCTGCCAATTTAGGTTTTATTAATATTTCTTCCTTTTTTACTTCTTTTACAACTACTTCTTCTTTCTTAGTCTCAGTAACTTTTTCATCAAAATCATTATCCATGATCACATCATTATTATCAAAAGTTATATCTGCTTCTATTGAATTTGTTGTTTTTTGCTCTTCTACTATTTCTTCTTTAACCTCAGGTTCTGGAGCTAGGATTATGTCTTCGTTAACAAAACTTTCTCGTTGAAGTCCAATTCTTACTTCATCTTTCACAGGTGTTGGATCAGATATAGTTAATGGTTCAATGTTTGTTTTCTGTAACGTGCCTTTCCTAGTACCTGCCAATAATTCTTCCATACCTTCATCCAACTTAATGATACCTGATTTTTCTATAGTATCTTCTACAGGAACTTCAACAGCTTTAACAATAGTTTTTTTAGGAGATTCCTTTATAACAAACT
>JAQICF010000135.1 GCA_027858795.1 Candidatus Delongbacteria bacterium
AATATCAGTGAAAACATCATTGCAGATAAAACACCGAAAGCCGTGAACAAACCGAAATATTTTATCGGGTAAACTTCTGAAGTTAACAATGATACAAATCCAACTGCAGTAGTGATTGATGTCATTACAACCGGTTTCCACATTTCTTTGATCATATCATTTACAGCTTCTTTTTTCGTAGCAGCAGGATTATTATTTATGAACAATTGCAAATGACTATATAAGTGAATTCCATCGGCGACCCCAATCGCTATCAGCATCACAGGTATCATAGTAGAAACAGCGTAAATAGGTATTCCAACTAGAGCCATCAGACCAAATGCCCAAACTGTACTAAATGCTACGACTAACATTGTGAATATCGTACTTCTAATATTTCTCAGAACTAAGAAAAGTACTACAATTATTACCAGCAGAACTATTGGAACCATTCGTTTCATATCAGCAGGTCCAAGAAGTGCCATTGTTCCTTCTACTATGGGACTGCCGGCTATATAAACTTTCTCCGGACCCTCGTATTTTTTCCCAATATCTAATATGTTTTGGTAAAATTCTTGTGTAAATACTTTTACAGTATCTCCATCAACTACATGGTATTTATTTATTCTTGCTACAATTACGGTTACTTTCTCGTCTTTAGAAACAAGTCTTTCGTAAACCATGTCGTTGGTACGAACATTATTTTGTAGTACAGAAAGTTTTTCTTTAGTCTTAGGAACTTTCTTATAGAATGCTTTAACATCCATGCCGTCTTCAGTACCTAGAATATTATCAGCTGTATATAAAGAAGTCACATCACTTTTTTCAATTTCAGCAAGCTTGCCTAATTCTTTTGTTAGGTCTTTGATCTTTTGAAGAGTTTCAGTATTATAAATTCCGGCTTTATTTTCAATGGCAATTATGATACCGTCCTTGATATCAAACCAACCCTCTGCCATATCACTATAAACAAATGCTGGATGATCTTGAGGCATATATTCATCCAAGTCCGTTTCCATTCTTGCATTATCTTTCATAACCTTGAAGAACAGTAAGGTTATAATCAGACTGATGATTAATATTACCTTAGGATAAGAATTTATTTTATTGATGAATTTTAGCATTCTGTACTCCGTTTTATCATAATTAAAACTTATTTAAGTATTCTGTTATAATTTATCTCGGTTTTAGAGTTAATTCTATATTTTCCCAAAGTATCTTGCCTTCTTCTTCAAGGTTGAATGAATAACCGCTATAACACCATTGTGTTACAAGAAGTCTCATCGAACCGAATATGATCCTAAAAATAGAATTCGATTCAATAACAAGATTTATATCTCCAGCTTTCTTCCCCTCTTCGATCATTATATCAACATACTTCTTGTGTGAATGCATTATATCTTTCATCCTTTCAGATAATTCATCATTATTAATAAAAAGTGCCTCAGCAAACATAACTTTGACAAGCTCCGGATTGTCAGAGAATTTTTTATATCTTTCCATTACGAAAGATTTGATACCAGTTAGTCCTTTGCCTAATGTATATTGCTTTGAGAATTCTTCGAAAAAATCGACTATTCCTAAAAGTATAGCATGCTTGTTATCATAATGCTTGTAAAGGGCTCCCTCTGTTACTCCTACAACTTTTGAAAGATTTTTAATCGTAAGGTTTTGAATCCCCTCTTCGGCTATTATCTTGATCCCTTTTTCGATTATTTCTTTCTGCCTTTCTGTTAATTCAGTCATATCTCAATCCTTTTTAGGTAAGTAAACATTTACTTACCACAATTTACATAATTAATTTAATCTTGTCAAGGAAATATTTTATTCGTATTATTTATTTAGTTTTGTTTAAAAACACCGGTAAAAAGGAGATTATTGAATACAAACACAAACATACCCACAACATTGGCAAAATATCAATGGCTACTTGGAGAGTTTTCTTAGCTTATCCCCACTGGTTTTTGCCATGACCGTTGTATAACATATAAAAATGAGATTATAAAATGAAGAAAAAAATACTAAGTGTTATCATTTCATTTATACTAATAATGCTATTTGCTTGTGATACTGATGAAGATAGATATTTAGTTACAGCTTCTTTAAGTCAGGACGCCGTTGACGCTGGAATGAAAATTCTGGATGAAGGAGGCTCAGCAATGGATGCGGCACTTTCTGTTGCGTTATCTGAAATAGCAGTTACTGGTGGTAAGTATATAAGTTACGCAGGAATGCTAAACGTTATTTATTTTGAAGCAGAAACTGGTAAAATCCATAATATGAATGCTGCTTTTAACACAATTCAAAATGAAGAAGATCCACTTACAATTCCAAGGGCAAACTATGGAACAGATACCACTAGGAAAATAGTTGATGGGCGGACAATCTTGATCCCAGGTTTCATGAAAGGTGTTGAGGAGGCACATAACAAATTTGGAAAAATCCCTTTTAAGAATTTGTTTGATAATGCAATTATGATTGCAGAAAAAGGAACTGTGTGGACTAAGTTCGACGATAATGCTTTCTGGTCAGGGAATTATATTTTTGACAAATATCCTGAATCAAAGGCATTATTCACAAAGCCAGATGGATCATATTATAATATTGGGGATATTTTTACACAACCAGAGTTAGCCAAGACACTAAAAAAAATTAGCATAGAAGGTTCAGATTATATGTACAGAGGTAAATGGGCGCAAAAATTTGTGTCTGCTGCACGAAATATAGGAAGTAAAATTACCCTTCAAGATATGAAAAACTATGAAGTTATATGGTCAGACCCAGTTCATGGGAATTATCATGGATTTGATATCTACACACATGGAATACCTGCTTTTGGAGGTGTGACCTTAATCGAAGCCCTAAATTTAGCAGAGATATCTAAGCTATCTGAAAAAGAGCATTATGCTAAATCTACCGAAGCATTAGCAACTCTATTCCAAGTATTAAAAGCGTCCTTCTATTCGTCTGTTGAACCAAAACATTTTAAAGATAAGATTGATCTTACAACTGAATCAAGATTAAAGAAAGCGACTTCAAAATTAATTTGGGAACAAATGTTGACAAACGATGAGACTAAAAATACTCGAACAAATATCTTTCGTAATGAGCATTCAGCAGCAATCGTTGCAGTAGATCGTGGGGGAAATATGGTTGCTATGATCCATAGTATCAATACTTTAAATTGGGGATCTAATGGCTTATTTGTTGATGGTATCTCTATACCTGACCCAGCAACTTTTCAGCAGAAAATGATTCATAAAGTTGGTCCTGGAAAACGACTACCTGATCCAACTAATCCTGGAATAGTTATTAAAGATGGTCAACCTATCTTAGGCTTTTCATGTATCGGTCGTGGACTCCACAATCAAACCTTAACTTCATTAATAAATATATTGGATTTCAAAATGACTCCAAATGAAAGTGTAGAAACACCTACTGTGGGGTCAATATCTCCTTATCAAGGCACATTAGCATTATTAATAGAACCAAATAAATTCTCAGCTGATCTAATTGACAAAGCTAAAGATCTTGGGATCATTTTATTAGAAAATTCTATCGTTATTAGTGGATATTGGACTGGGATTTATCGTGAAGCTGTTACAGGAAAATTAAGAGGTACTGAAGTCTGGTTGAAGTAGCTTGAAAAATTGAAAATATACTATGGTTAAAAGTTAAAATAATATTTTCGATATATACGTTATACAACATTGGCAAAATGACTGTAATCCCCTACTTGACTATACGTTATCGCTTTTTGCCATTACCGTTGTAAACTTTTACAACTTTGGCAAAATGGCACTGTCGTAATTATCTATTGGTCCGAACGACTTTAGCATTATCGTAAACTTATCCATTAATCCAAAACAACTAATCCTTGTAAATTTAAACTATATCCCCTATTTTCTTTTTTGTTAATTTAACCTGAAAAAATATAAAAAATGAAGATAGGTATTTATGGAATATCAGATCAATAGAAAAGCTCTTTTGAAACCTTTTCTGCAGCTTCAACAATTTTATACTCTTTTACAAGCTTTACAATTTTTAAAATATCATTATATATCAGCCTGTCCTTCTTCATGAATTTTATCTTTTCTCTGATCGTATCATGAACATTTTTTATAGCTTTCGCTGACAAAGATGGATCTCTATAATCAAGAGCCTGAGCAGCACAGAGTAATTCAATTGATATCACATTGGTAGTATTTTCAAGTATCGTAAGCATTTTTCTTGCAGCATGAGTACCCATACTTACATGATCTTCTTTATTTGAAGATGTAGGAATAGAGTCAACAGAAGCCGGATGTGAAAGAACTTTATTCTCACTTACCAATGAAGCAGCAGTAACCTGAGTCATCATGTGACCTGAGTTTAATCCTCCCTTTGAAACTAAGAATGCTGGAAGACCGTCATTAGTAGCAGGATCAAGCATATATTCAATTCTTCTTTCGCTTATGCTGGCTAATTCACTTAATGCAATAGACATAAAGTCCATTACGAATGCAATAGGCTCCCCATGGAAGTTTCCGCCTGAGATAACATCATTATCCTTCTCAAATACTAATGGATTATCTGTTATTGAATTCATTTCAGTAAGGACAACAGTCTTAACATGAGCATAAGTATCTTTGATAGCACCATGCACCTGAGGAATGCATCTTAAACTGTAAGCATCTTGAACTTTATTACATTTTTTATGTGAATCAATGATCTTACTTCCTTTGAGCAATGATATAAAATTCTCAGCTGTTTTTTTCTGACCGGGATGAGGTCTAACACTCTGAACTCTGAGATCAAAGGCTGAAATAGTACCTCTTAAGGCTTCAAGTGACATCGCACCTGATATATCGGCACATTTTAGGATATTTTCTATACGGATAAGTCCAACTGCTGCAATTGCTGTCATGACCTGAGTACCGTTAAGAATCGCAAGACCTTCCTTTTCCTGAAGTTCCAATGCTGGAATGCCAGCTGACTGCATCGCTTTCCTACCACTAATAAGCTTACCTTGGTAATAAGCTTTCCCCTGCCCTGTCATAACCAAAGCCATATGAGCCAAAGGTGCAAGATCTCCTGATGCTCCAACAGAACCTTTTTCCGGTATAAATGGAATAACATTTTTATTAATCATTTGAACAAGTGTTTCTGCCACCACTAATCTTACTCCTGAGTTACCCAGAAGAAAACTATTCAGCTTAAGAAGCATGACGCCCTTTGCAATCTCCTTACTCAAAGGTTCTCCAACACCTACCGCATGGGATAAAATAATATTTTTCTGTAAAGTAATAGTATTTTTTTTATCGATCACAACGTTACTGAACTTACCAAAACCGGTATTAATACCATATTTCACATAGCTGTGATCGACTATATCTTCAATTATTTTTCTGCACTTTTCAATATTTTTGACCGAATTTTTGCTGATAACGACTTTATTATTTTCAAAAACAATTTTAGCAAAATTTGATAAATCAAGTGATAGACCATCTAAAATTATAGCTTTCATTTTACATTCCTTCGTTAATTTTAATATTACCCAAAGATAATGTTTATAGTTCATCAAACAAAATAAAATATTACAACGATAACGTGAATTAATATATTGAGGGAAGGTATGGGAACCTTCCCCTACTGACCACTGACAACTGTAAACTGAAAAAATATTCAATACGAATATTTTTTATTTGCAATTAGCACACGTTTTGTTTATATTCGCGTTGCTCGCACTAAAAAGACAGCAACTCATTCCACCAAAACAACAACTCAAACAACTAAACCTTGTAAATCTAACCTTATTCGTGTATTTTCTTTTCGTTAATTGAATACGAATACAAAGTATGAAGGATAAGTTATCATAAAACTATATTTTTAAGGTAAAGAGTAAAGATGAAGATAGGTATTTGCGGAAAATCAGGAAGCGGTAAAAGCACAGCTTCATTGTATTTCCAAAAAAAAGGTTATTCAGTTATTGACTTAGATCAACTGGCAAAAGGTTTAGATGTAAAGTATCCTGAGATCATAACTCGAATTGAGAACGAATTCGGTACTCAATATATCTCGGATGGAAAGATAAATAGAAAAATGTTAGGACAGTTTGTATTCAGCTCTGAGAAAGATTTAAATAAATTAAATGAAATTTACTTTGAATATATAAAAAAAGATGCTCTTGAAGAAATAAGTAAAATTGAAAATATTGTTATCGAAGGAGCAATATTATTCGAAATAGAACTTGAAATGCATCTCGATAAAACTATCTATGTTACAGTGAATGAGGAAATACTTCTTGAAAGGATCGCAAAAAGAGAAAAGAGTACAATTGAAACATTGAAGAACAGACTTAAAATACAGAAGAAATATGATGCTTACATAAATAAAGCTGATTATATTATAGAAACAAATAGTACAAAAAAAGAATTGTACGAAAAGCTTAGCTCACTTGGACTGTAAGGAACGCAGGGATGCGTTCCACTAAAAAACTCTCTGTGTCTTTGTGACTCTGTGAGAAATATTAAAAAGGATAAATTATGAGAATCACAGTTAAAAACTCACTTTCAATAGCCACTATTATGGTAATATTTCTAATAATTGTAACGATTTTATTATCACTTATGAAAATTGATAGAAAGGTTATCGTACCGGGATCTTTCACATATAGAAATATATCTCCTGTTATAATCGAAGAAGAAGGTTTCGTTGAAAATATTTGTGCTGTTGAGAATGAAAATATTGAAAAAAATGATACTATCCTTGTTTTGAGAAATAAAGATATTGAAATGGAGATAATAAGTTCTGAAAATAGAATAAACATCTACACAATGGAATTGGAGGAAATTCTTCAACTGAAAGAATTCGATACAAGCTTAAATTCATATGATGTTACAAAGCTTAAAGAAGAACTTAACTTGAAAAAAGTTGAAGAAAATTACTATTTGAACATATACAATGACAAGAAAGACCTGTATGGTAAAAAGATCATATCTAAAGATGACTATGAAGAAGCTGAGTTGTTGTATAAACAAACAGAGCTTGAAAGCAAATCAATAAAGATCCAAATCAATGAATTAACAAGGAAACTTGAGAAATTAGATGCCTCTTCCCTATTAAATTATAAACTTAAACAGAAAGAACTTGAACTTGAACAAGATACTTTAGATCATCTGAACAGCAGAAAAGAAATGCTTGTTGTAAAAGCAAAAATGTCAGGTAAACTCCTAGCAGACAAACTTGAAAATCATTTAAATGTCTACCTTTCTATCGGAGATCGAATTGCAGATGTGGTATCATATGATAAAATAGATTTTATTGGATATGCTGTCGGTGCGGATATTATAAGAGTAAAAGAGGACCAAGAAGTTGTGTTCAATGTTGATACGTTTAGAGGAAAAGACTTTATTCATGGTAAAGTTAGAAGAATTGGTCTTAAAACTGCTGAGAAAAATGGTGTGATTTCTTATCCAGTTGAAATAGAAGTTATGAACAAAGAATTCTTTGACAGAGGGCGAAAAAGATTTATCCATGCTGGAGTTGTTGGAGAAGCGATCATAATGACCGAAAGAGATATCCCAATAATAGAACTTTTTTGGGAAAGAATAATTAAGTACGTGGATATGAATTAAATGTTGATTTACGAAAAATCGACAATTATATAGAGAGAATATAATGAAAGATATATGGTACATACTCAAATTTATAAAACCTTACAAAACATCAGTATTTTCATTGTTGATGTTCCTGCTATTCTATAATTTATTGAGCACAGCTCTACCCTATTTAACCTTCACCGTAATTATTGATGATTTTCTACCTAATTATGATTTTAAATCGATCAATTTTATGGTAGCTTTAATATTTTTGATTGTTATTATATTAGCGTTTATAGATTTTATAGTCGGCTATATTATGAGTTATATGGGATCTATGGTAGCCTTTGACATTAGAAATTACCTTCTTAGACACTTACAGGGTTTATCACTAAAATTCTATTCAGACAGAAACAGTGGTGAGATACTTGAAAGACTTAATATGGATGTTGCTGCTATACAGGGAATTCTTACAAATGAATTAGTTTCATTTGTAACAAATATATCAAAGTTCTTATTCCTGACTGTTGCTATCTTCTATATTAACCCAGTACTTGCAACACCTATGTTCATTATGATCGTAATCCAAGCAATAGTTGTATTCTTTGCTATTAGACAAATGCATAAAGATATTCTTCTTACTAGAGAAAAAGAATCTAAGCTGATCGGATACCTTCAGGAAAGAGTTACGCTTGTTAAGGTTATTCAGGTATTTGTCAAAAAAAAATACGAGGAAATAATTCACGGATTCAAATCAGATAAGATAATTGATCAAGCAATGAAAGTTGCTTCGGTAAGAAGTCAGTTAAGATCTATTACAATGCTTATAAGAAATATGACACCGATAGTTGTTCTTTGGGTAGGATGTTATTTAATAATTGTAGATAAACTTTCTATCGGGGCTTTGATAGCAATGTGGATGTATTCTAAACAGTATATGTTTCCAGTATTCAGAATGGTTATGTCCTTAAACCGTTTTCAAGATAGCGTTGTGGGTATCCAGAGGGTGAAAGCTTATCTTGATGAAGAACCTGAAGTGAAAGAGATTGATAATCCGATCAAGAAGGCTAAAATAACAGGTGATATAAAGTTTGATAGTGTTGATTTCTTTTATGAAGATAACAAACAGGTTTTATTTGATATTGATCTACATATAAAAGCTGGTGAAACAGTAGCATTCGTTGGTGAATCAGGTAGTGGTAAATCAACCATAACTAACCTGATCTTCCGATTTTATGATCCGACCAAGGGTGAGATCATGATAGACAATCAACCTTTAAAAAATTATAGTCTTAGACTACTGAGAAAAAACATCGGAGTAGTTTTTCAAGAAACAGATATGTTCGTGGCAACTTTAAGAGATAATCTTGCTTATGGTGCAGTAAAAAAAGTTACCGACGAAGAGATAATGGTAGCAGTAAAAATGTCATTACTTGAAGATCTTGTAGTTAAATTACCTGATGGTCTGGATACAAAAGTTGAGGAGAAAGGTAAGAACTTCTCTGGTGGTGAGAAGCAGAGAATATCTATTTGTAGACTTATTCTAAGAAACCCTAAGATCGTAATATTTGACGAAGCTACATCTGCACTTGACAGTAAAGCTGAAAGTATGATTCAGGAAACAATGACAAGAGTAATGCAAGGTCCAACTTCTATTCTTATTGCACATAGACTTTCAACGGTGATCGATGCTGATAGAATATTTGTTTTCAGGGATGGAAGAATAATTGAAGTTGGTACACATAACGAATTAATCGAAAAAGGTGATGAATATAAACGACTATGGGATGAGCAACTTAAAGTTCATAATCACCACGAAGAAGAATAATTTATTATAGTCGTCACCCTGAATTTATTTCAGGGTCTAAAACGATTAAAGATAGATGCTGAAATAAATTCAGCATAACAGTTGGAACAAGGTGGCTTTAGCCTCTTGCAGTAACGGAGAAAAGTTGAAAAAAGATAAAGATAAAAACAAATACGATATAAGTTATAAGCAACTTCTTACAAGAATGCCAAAACTTTATCAATTCATGAAAAAGTACAAATGGATCATTCTTGGTCTAGGAAGCTTTGATGTAATAAGTCAATTCCTCGTTGTCTTACCTCCAGTTATAACTCAATATTGTGTTGATGAAGTAATCCCTTTCAAAGATATTTACTCAATAAATATACTTTTTGGGTTGATCACATTTATGTATTTAACAAGAAGTGGACTTTTTCTTGGACATATTTATATCAGATGGCACCTTCAATATAACATCAGAAAAGATATCAGAGAAAAATTATTCAACTCACTGCTTATCAAAACTCCTATTTTTTACTCGAAGAGAGTATCCGGAGAGATTACTTCAAGAATGAATAATGATGTTGGTTCAGTATCATACTTGGCATCTGATGCTTTTTTTGATCTACTTAACACATTCCTTCAGATCACATTCTCTCTTGGTATGCTATTTTACCTTAGTTGGAAAATGACACTTTCAATACTAGTTTTAGTGGGATTGCAGTACATATTTGTAAGTATCATTATGAGCTACTTCAAAAAATATAGAAAAAGAGTTTCAGAGAAATGGGGTAAGTTACTTGGATATTTACAGGAAGTACTTTCAAATGTAAAAATTGTAATGGCTTTCGGGAACGAGAACTATGAAGCTGCAAGACACACTTCAAAAAGTCGTGAATATGTCAAAGATAATATCAGTCTTGGTGTTACTAATCGTATGTTTGAAGTTGTTGCTACAATATTCTGGCATGCATTTTACATAGTTATCATAGTCTACGGGTTAAGACTGATATCTACAGGAGAGATTACTTTAGGAATCTTATTAGCATTTATAATGTTAGTACAAAATTTATTTGAACCAATTTTTGGGCTTAGTGGAACTATAATTTATGTTATTGGAGCTTTTGTTTCTGTTGATAGGATCTATGAATATATTGAATCCCCAAATGAATTAGAAACTTCTGATAATCCAAAGAAATTAAAAGATCCAAAAGGACAATTGAGCTTCGAAGATGTTGTTTTCAGGTATGAAAAAGATAAAGAACAGATAGCTCTGAACGGAGTAAGTTTTGAGATAGATGATGGTAAATCCGTTGCACTTGTAGGGCATAGTGGAGCAGGAAAATCAACAATAGTAAACCTTGTTCTTCGATTCTATGATCCAGAAGGTGGTAGTATTAAATTCAACGGTCATGATTTAAAGGACATTGATCTTGATAACTACAGAGAGAATATTTCAATCGTTTTCCAGGATGCACTATTATTTAATGATACAATACTGAATAATCTTAAGTATTCAAAACTTGATGCTACGATTGAAGAAGTTGATAAAGCATGTCATGATGCAAATATTTATGACTTTATACGTGAATTACCTGAAGGCTATGAAACTGTTGTTGGCGAAAGAGGATTGAAACTTTCTGGTGGTCAGAGACAGAGATTATCTATAGCCCGTGCACTTTTGAAAAATCCTAAGATACTTATTTTGGACGAAGCTACAGCATCGATCGATTCTATCAGTGAGAATATTATACAAGCAGCTATCGATAAGATAATGAAAGATAGAACTACTGTAATAATTGCCCATAGATTAACTACCATTGTAAATGTCGATAAAATTTTAGTATTCGATGATGGTAAGATAGTTGAATCTGGTCATCATAGTGAACTTATTGAGAAAAAAGGCCTATACTATGAATTGTGGACTACTCAAATGAAAGATCGTGAAATGACCGGTTTGGCAATGAATGGAACGAACGGAAAAAATTAATTTCTTGCTTTTATAATGAACTTGCAACATATTATGAGAGTACTATTTTATAATTAGTGCGTAAAACAGAAAGTGAATATTACTTTTAATCTAAATGTTTAATCTAAATGTTTAATCTAAACGGGGTATGCCATGAAGAAGCTTATTATAATTTTATTTTTAATTGGAAGTTTAACTTTGATTGCACAGGAACAAGTATATTTGGAATATCCTCTCAAAGCAGTAAAGGAAAACCCACTTCTAACTAAAAAGAATGCTATCGGAATTCGCTATTCAGGGATTTCAGGATATGGTTTAAGTTTGCAAAGAAGATTCGCTGATAATTATACATTCAAGTTTACCGGATTAATTCATTACTCCGAATACACGAAAGGCTATAAGGACAGTACAAATTATGAGGACAGCAAAGAAATTCTTTATGACTATGGTTTTGAACTTCAAAGAGATGTTTTTAAAACTGATGGTATGCGAGTAAGTGTTCTTGGTGGTATTTACTTCTCCCGTGAAGAGAATAAGAACAAGCAGGAAGATTATTACATATACGATGAAAATCTCATAAAAGATAAGGTTGTTGGTGGTCTCGGTGTCAGCCTTGAATTTTATGTAAAAAAGGCTCTCTCTGTTAATTTTGATTTCGGATACATATTCGATAATACTGAAGGAGAAGAAGGCAATGATGAGATTCCTTTCACTGAGAATAAAACACAATTAGGTTTAGGAGTGGGTTTATCTTACTTATTTTAATAGGAAATGACATTGAACTATAGCAAATCAAAAAATATATTATCTTTAAAAGTGACAATTGTATTATCAATATTTCTTCTGTCACTTTCACTATTTTCTAAAGAATTTTCTTACAAAAATTATAGTAACTTTATTGGAACTAAAGCATCTAATATCTCAGGATATGGAATTTATTATAGCAAAAGTATTTCTGAAAACTATAGATTACAGGGAATGGGAATTGTGTATTACTATGAACTATCTAAAGAAAACGAGAAAAGAACTATCATAAACTATGACATTGGACTTGAGCTACAAAGATTCATTTACAACGGTAAAAAAATGAGATCTTATATTCTAGCCGGTGGATATTATTACTTCGATGATGATACTGAAACTTTCACGGATAAAACTCAGGTAATAAATCATTCATACAATATTGGAGTAGGTTTAGGTTTTGAATTCTATTACAAAAAGCTCGTTTTCAATATTGATCTTGGGTATAAGTTCTTTGAAGATAACCTTAAGACATACATAAACGATGTATATGAATATCCTGAACTTGAGCGAACAACAAAGATCGGTGCCGGTATTGGTGTCGGATTCATGTTTTAAATAATACTATTCATCTATTAAAAATGTCGGCTTGTCCGGCATTTTTTGTTTCTTAAAATATTTTCCCTTATTTTTATGTAAACAATATAGGAGTAACATATGAAAGTGACTGAAAAGATAAATACAGAATTTAAAGAACTTCTTTACAATGAGAAAAATGTTATCGCAGCTTGGGAAGGCGGTTCCGCCGCTACAGGTTTTTATGATGAATATTCCGACCTTGACCTTGCCATTGTCTGTGAAGATGATGCAGTAGAAGATATTTTTAAATTAATTGAATCTCATATTGAGAAAAATTATGGTATCATTAATAAATTTAGGATACCTGAACCTGCCTGGCATGGTTTTTCACAGTGTTTTTACAAGATAGATAATGTTCCTAAATTATACTACCTTGATATAGCAGTAATAAAAAGGTCAGTTGAAGATAAATTTACTGCTAAAGACAGACATGGTAATGCTGTTGTTTGGTTCGAAAAAGAGAAGATGATCGATCCAACTCCTACTACGGAAGAAGAAGTAAAAGCCAAAGGTAAAAAGTTTTACAAAATGGTTACAGGAGCAGATTGGCTCTCAATTACTGAGTTGAAAAAACAACTGTCCAGAGGATACTATGCCGAATCTATCTCTCAATATAACCAGCTTGTAATGAGAAATCTTGGAGTAATGCTTAATTTAAAATACAGACCATGTAAAGTTGATTTTGGAACAAGATATTATTACAGAGACCTTCCTAAAGAAGTTTTTGCAAAGTTTGAAAGATTGCTAAAAAATGGTTCAATAAATGAGCTAAAAGAGAATTCTGTAAAGCTATTAGAGTGGTATGGATCTTTAAAGAAAGAATTGGCAAAGGAATGGTCATAATTGACTTATTCCTAAATTTTATCATTGATTAACAGGGTTTTATTTCTTATTTTAGGTAGTTAAGGAAATAAAAAAATATTATATGGAGGATCAAATGTTCAACAAGCTTCTTTTCTTTTTTATCATTTTTACTGCTTCATACAGTTTTGCTCTGACCCATTTCTATGGAGTAAATACAATCGCAAAAGATTCAGTTTTAAATGACGATCTTTACATTCACGCTGATGCTATCGTGCAGCCTGATAATAATTATTTCAGAGTTCTAACTGTCAAAGGTAGTATTATTAACGAAGGAACCATTCAGAATGATCTAGTTAATGGACAGTATTTTTATGTCTATGCTGAAGGAGATGTAACTAATTTGGGTACTTGGGGAGGTAGGAATCTAGTATTGTCCGGAACTTTTTCACAATCAATAGAATCTGGTGAACTCAATCCATTCGAACCTACTGGTTTTATCAGTCAAAACTCAGCAGGACTTATAGCTGGATCAAATATAAATGTAAGGAATTGCAATGTTGCATTGAATGACAATTCACTTGATCTCGAGGGTTTCAGCTTTAATCTTCACTCTTCATCTTTAAAGAATGCTGTAATAATAGGAGGAAACGGATCAGTAATTCGAGGTGAATTAGATTCTTTTCTTGAAAACACTACAGCTTCCGATATCATCTTAGAAGGAGTGTTGGATATTTCATCATCTGTTCTATTCTCTGGCATTACAACTAATTATGCGGAAATTAAAAATCACTATAATTACAATGCTATGCCTAATTTTACTGGAGATCTTAATAACTACGGAACTATAACTGATAATTACCAGAACTTTTTCTATCCCTATGTTCAAGGTAATATATATAATGATGGAGTTATTACATGTAGAAATTTGATTATGAATGGTACTAGTTTGCAGACAGTTTCATGTTCGGATTCTACTTTTTTTGAACCAGATGCATTTATTTCTCAAAATTCGGTTGGGATACAAGCAATTTCTGATATTTATTTCAATAATTGTAATATTCGTGGGGGAAACAACAGCTTAGACCTTAATGGTTTTAATGCTTATATAAATTCTGGTAATTCTATAGAGATTAAATATTCTAACGGAACTATCAACCTTTCGCTAGGGTCGTGTCTTGAGAATACCGTGCTTGAAGATATTACAATTGAAGGTACAGCATTAATAGGATATAATAATCAGTCCTACGGTGAGCTTGTCAACAACTCAGTTTTGCAAAACGATGATGGTAATTTTAGAACTCTTGTTGTACACGGTAATTTAACGAACAACTCTGTGATGACGACCAATACAGCCGGAGATCTTTATGTGCATGCATACGGTAATATTACCAATACAGGTACAATGGATTACTATCAGACACTTGTAAAAGGTAATACCGATCAGGCAATAATAATTCCTAACGGTGCACCTATTGAGAATTTTAGATTATATCTAACATCAGAGCTTGAGACTGCTCCATTTGAATGGCAATACAATTTAGCTCCTCTTGATCTACCAGAAACTGGAAATGAAAGTACCTTCCAGATGCATTTTGAAAATGCTTCGATAGATGAACCATATTTTGGAACTTATCACTGCGAAACAGGTGAAGGTGCATCCAGAAAGATCTATATTTACAATGGAGTTTTTCCTGCTCCTGTTATTACTAGTGGATCGCATGAAAATGAGACTTCTGAGATAAACTGGGAGAATATTCCTTCTGCAGTATCATACAAAGTGTATTCTTCTGATGATCCTTATGCTGATCAAGCAACCTGGACTTATGAAACAGAAGTTTTTACGAATTCATGCACTCTTACAAATCAGACCGCGCAGAAGAAATTCCATTTCGTGAAAGCAATATATTAGAATCGAACATCAGTAAACAAAAAAGGGCTGAATTTCAGCCCTTTTTTTATGGTCAAAAATTGTTTAGCGAATTGTTAATTTTCTTTTTAAATTAAATTTATAAGAATGAATAGTTTAATTATAATACAGGATATATCATGTACGAAAAACAATATACCGAAAGAATCAAACAATTTTTGGACAGACTGGCTAAGTTAAAGTATAATAATCCTTCTCCACTGAATGCAGAATATATTTATCACAAGAACGTACCTATCCCCTATGAAAAAGCTCTGAAAGCGAAATACAAACCTATCAAGGTTGGAGCAAAATGGGGTGATCTTTGGGGCTGTGCATGGTTCAAATTTTCTGGAAAGATCCCTGATGAATTTATCGGTAAAGAAGTTGCCGTTCTGATCAATCTTGACGGTGAAGGTTGTGTCTTTAAAAATGGAGTACCTGAGCAGGGATTGACAAATAGAAATGCTTGGTATATCAATTCAGGAAAATACTTCTACCCTATTTCACAAAAAGCAAAGAAAGGTCAAAAGATAGACCTTCTTGTTGAAGCTGGAGCTAACGGCCTTTTTGGTTCTCAGGATGAAAACATATTCAAACTTAAGCAGGCTGAAATAGTTACAGTTGACAGAAAAGTTTATGATCTTGAAAATGATATGATCGTTCTCTTTGAACTGATGAAAGTTCTCCCTGAGAATTCTCCGAGAAAGAAGAAACTCCTTAAAGGTCTAAATGATATAATGAATATCTGGGACAATGGTAAAGGTATAGATGATGCCCTAAATATAACTAAAAAATTACTTTCTAAGAAAGCAAATCAAAGTGCAATGACAGCTTATTCTATAGGACATGCCCATATCGACCTGGCGTGGCTATGGCCGGTCAGAGAATCCCGCAGAAAAGCCGGAAGAACTTTCTCAACTGCTTTGAAACTAATGAATGAATATCCAGAATATGTTTTTGGTTCATCTCAGCCTCAGATGTATGAATGGGTGAAAGAGGATTATCCTAAGTTATACTCTAAGATAAAAAAAGCTGTTAAAGATAAGAGATGGGAAGTTCAGGGAGCAATGTGGGCTGAACCTGACATGAACATTCCATCCGGTGAATCTCTGGTAAGACAATGCATGTACGGAAAGAAATTCTTCAAAGATGAATTCGGGATCGATGTAAGAAATCTCTGGTTGCCTGATGTTTTTGGTTATTCAGCTGCTTTACCACAAATACTCAGGAAAAGTGGTGTCGATGTTTTCATGACACAGAAGATATCCTGGAATGAAACAAATAAATTCCCTCATCATACTTTCTACTGGAAAGGAATTGATGGAACTGATATTTTGACACATTTTTTACCTACGAATAACTATAATTTATCAAATTACCCAAAAGAAATGATCGAAAGTGAGGAAAGATTTGCACAGTCAGATGTTTCAGATGAATTTTTGAACCTATACGGTATCGGAGATGGTGGTGGTGGTCCTTCGAGGATCCATATTGAACTTGGTAAAAGACAGCAGAATCTGGAAGGAGTTCCAAAATTTAAGTTCTCATTTGCTCAGGATTTTTTCGATAAAATAGCTAAGATTCCTAAGAAAGACCTTCCTGAATGGGCTGGTGAGTTATACCTTGAACTTCATAGAGGAACCTATACTACCCAGGGAAAAATAAAGAAGTATAATAGAGATATGGAAATAGCACTGCATGACCTTGAATTCCTTGGAACTATGATAAAGAAATATCCTAAAGAAGCTGTAGATCAGATATGGAAGGATACTTTACTGAACCAATTCCATGATATATTACCGGGTTCTTCGATAGAATGGGTTTATAAAGATGCTCATGAATTGTCTGAGAAAAATTTCGGCCTGATAGAGCAAATTTTTGAAAAATTCTTTTCTGAACTGGTTGATATTAGATATAACGATAGTCTTATAGGAAACTATATGGCTTTCAACTCACTTAGCTGGGAGAAAAATGAACTTATAAAATATCCCTTGATCGGAGAAGATCATTACAAAATAACTGACAGCAATGGGAATAATTTACCTTGGTTGATCAACCGTGGACACATTGAATTTTTTGTTAAGATACCTTCAATGGGTTACACAACATTCTCTATTGAAAAATGCGAAAAAGCCACTAAGCAAAGTCACACAGGAAAAGCTAAATTAGCGATCACTGAAACGGGGATCGAACTTGAAAATAAATTTATAAAAGTGACAGTTGATGAATCAGGAATCATTTCATCCATCTATGATAAAGAAAAAGAATTTGAGATGGTGAAATTTGCAAATAAACTTCTTCTCTGGGAAGATCTGCCTATCAATTGGGAAGCCTGGGATATTAATCATTATTACAAGGAAACGAAACCTGAGCAGGCTCAGAGAAGTAGCATAAGCATCATTGGAGACAGTGGTCATCAAGTAGGCATTGAACAAATACTTACGATAGGAAATTCTACGATAATTCAAAGTATAACAATTGAATCATGCTCAAAAGAGATCTGGATAGATAATGAAATAGACTGGAACGAAGAGAAGAAATTCCTTAAAGTACATGCGGACACGAATATTCATTCTGACACTGCAAACTATGAGATCCAGTTCGGTAATTTAAAACGACCTACACATTTCAATACTTCATGGGATGCCGCAAGATTTGAAGTTCCCGCTCAGAGATATGCTGACCTGTCACAACCTGACATGGGTATCGCAATACTGAATGACTGTAAGTACGGACATATCATCAATGGAACCAGTATAGAACTTTCCCTGCTGAGAAGTACAAAGATGCCTGATGAAAATGCTGATATCGGAGTTCATAGTTATACTTACTCATACTATCCGCACGATAAAGACCTTGAGCACTCAGATGTACTGAAAAAAGCACATGAACTGAACGATCCTAATATTGTTATTCCTGTAGGTAAACTTCCTAAGCTGAAAGAAAGATCAATGTTCAACATCAATTCTCAAAGTGTAAAGATCGATTCTGTTAAACCTAGTGAAAATGGAAAAGGTCTTATTGTCAGACTTTACGAAACTATGGGTATGAATGATAATATTACATTGAATTTTGATAAAAAGTATGATGTAACTGAAACTAACTTGATAGAAGAGAAAATTAAGGATCTAAAGAGTAAATGTGAATCTATAGACTTAAAATTTACTCCGTTTGAAATAAAGACACTTTATCTGTTGTAAACGAGGACCTAATGAAATTTTACAAGCTTAGTTTTATATTTATTTTCACAGTACAATTATTTTCCATACATAATTTATTTAAGAATTCTGATCTCCGAGTTCCTAAAATAGATTATGAACCAAAAACTTATATTTGTCTAAACACATCTGAAACACTTAACATTGATGGAAAAGGATCAGAAACAGCGTGGAAAAATGCTCAATGGACTGATCTTTTCGTTGATATTGAAGGCGATCTTAAACCGAAACCTGAGTTTGATACTAAAGTTAAGATGCTCTGGGATGATGAGTATATGTATTTTTATGCTGAGATGGCAGAACCTCATCTGTGGGCGACTTTAACTGAAAGAGACGCAGTGATCTATCATGATAATGATTTCGAGATTTTCATTGATCCTGATGGTGACACTCATAACTATTATGAACTCGAATTCAATCTTTTCGGAACACTCTGGGATCTTTTACTTACGAAACCATACAGAGATGGTGGTCATGCAATTGATGCATGGGATGTGAGAGATATTAAGTACGCTTTAAACTTAGACGGGACTTTGAACGATCCGTCAGACATTGACAAAGGATGGTCTATTGAAGTGGCAATACCATGGAAAGTTCTTGAGGAAGCAGCAAATCATGGTGGTCCTCCTAATGATAAAGAACAATGGAAGGTCAATTTTTCCAGAGTTCAGTGGGATACAGATATCATTAGCGGAAAATATGTAAAGAAAAAAACTCCCGAGCATAACTGGGTTTGGTCTCCTCAAGGTTTAATCGCGATGCACTTTCCTGAGATGTGGGGAGTCGTAGAATTCCGGATGAATGATGTAAAAAGAAATGAAGTTGTTGAATCAAATTCAGAAGAAAAATGGATACTGAGACAGCTTTACTATGGCATGAAATATTACAAAGACAAAAATAAAGTTTATCCACAGAATTTAGATAAATTATATTCTTTCATGGGAATAAAGAACTTAGAAGTTAAACCTGAACTTCAACTTACTTCATCAATGTTCGAAATAACTTTGATAGCTAAGGATAAAACAATTTTGCATATCACAGATGATGGTAAAATTCGGATGGAGAAGTAATGAAATTTTATACATGGGTTCATGAAGATAAGAATAAAACCGAAGAACAATGGAAAGAACACTTTAAGTTTTTAAAAGAAGGTGGCTTTGATACTGTATTCCTGGGTGGAGACTTTGATTTTCTTCAGAGAGTTTCTCCAATAGCTAAAAAATTCGGACTGGAAGTTCAAGCTTGGTTCTGGGCTCTGAATGTTAACAATGATGAAATTGTTCAAAAAGAGCATCCAGAGTGGTTTAATGTAAGCATACTTGGCCAAAGTTCTCTGACCGACCCGCCTTATGTAGATTATTATAAATGGTTATGTCCATCAAAACCTGAAGTGAGAGATTATATCACAGAGAAAATAATGAAGATCCTTGAAATTGATTCTATCTCAGGTATTCATCTTGACTACATAAGACATCCTGACCAGTATTTACCCGTTGGATTATTAAAAAATTATGACCTTGAAGATAAGTATTATCCTGAATTTGATTTCTGCTATTGTGATACTTGTAAGAATAAGTTCAAAGAGCAAACCGGAATAGATATTTCCACGAAGGAAAACATCGATCAGGACGATGACTGGTTCGAGTTCAGACTGAAAAGTGTGATCGATCTTGTAAATCATATCTCTGAGAATGTTCATAAAATAGATAAAAAGATTACGGCTGCAGTCTTCCCTACTCCTGATATGGCTTCAATAATGGTAAGACAGGACTGGTCAAGATGGAATATTGATGGTGCGTTCCCAATGCTTTATAATCAATTCTATAATGAAGATTCTGTTTGGATAGCTGATTCAGTTAAAGAATGTATTGAAGATTCCGAAGACAAATTCCCTGTGTTTGCAGGTATTTACATTCCTGAGTTACAAATGACAGAATTCAACGAAGCAATTACATATTCGATTAATTCCGGGGCAACAGGCGTTTCACTATTTCCAAGCGACAAGATCACAAAAGAACATTTTGATGTAATAAATAAAATAAAACGCTCTACTACAAGGGGATGAATCCCCTTGTCCAAATAAACGCATCTTGGAACAAGGTACTTTAGTGCCTTGCATTGAAGGGATAAAACATGGACATAAACTATGAACAATGAATTAATAAGCAGAACCGCGGAAAGATTTTCTGCAGCAGAAAATAATAAAGAAGTCCTTATCGGTTTCGATGGCTTCATTGATAATATTTTAAGACCTGTGAAAGATAGAAAAGATCATGAGAACTATACTCCAATTGAGGATATAATCACTTTCTCAGATAGAATAAGATCTGCCTCAGGAAAAAGTACGAATATAGAAATTGTCAAAGAAAGATCAAGCATGGGTGGGAACGGACCTATCATGGCTAATTCTCTGATAGAATTGGGAAATACTATGAACTATATTGGTTCTCTCGGAGAAAAAGAAGTACTTCCGATCTTCAAACCTTTTGCAGAGAAATGCAAATCTGTAATATCATTCTCTGATCCTGGCATCACTGATGCTTTTGAAATGAACGATGGTAAAGTTATGTTCAATTATCCACAAAGCATCCTAGATATCAGCTGGGAAATGCTCCTTGAAAAAATCGGGATAGATATAATCAGAGAAAGAATTCATTACTCTCGATATCTTGCTTTCGTCAACTGGACAATGATCCCCATGATGAACGGAATTTTCGAAGGATTGCTTAGAATACTTTCAAAAACAGCTGAAGTAAAGACAATTTATATTGACCTGACTGATCCAAAGAAAAGAACCAGAGAGGATCTAAAGGAATGTCTTGATTTATTAATGAAAATCAATGAAAACTCAGATGTAATACTAGGTCTTAATGAATCTGAAGCAGTTCAAGTTGCAGAGGTATTAAACTCAAGTATTGAATATAAAGATATAAAAGAACTTTCTGAAAATATTCATAATAAGATGCAAATAAAGGCGATAGTAATTCATAGTATCAAACAAGCTTCAGTTGCAACAGAAGATAATTCTTTCATAGTTGATGGACCATATACTCCAAATCCAAAGCTTTCCACTGGTGCTGGAGATATCTTCAACGCAGGATTCTATGGAGGATATCTGGCAGGACTAAAACTGGATGAATGTCTAGCCACCGGAGTATGTAATTCAGGTTTCTACGTCCGAAATGAAAGACCAGCAACAAAGAATGAACTCATCGAGTTCATGAGAGCAATTCCGTAAAGACGTGATTTATCACGTCTCATAACAAGGAGCAGAACATGACAAAAATAATATCAAACCCTTTACCAAATATACCTTGGGAAGAAAAACCTGAAAACTTCAACGGACCAGTGTGGCGTTATAGCAATAATCCGGTTATTCCCAGAGATCTTTTAAAAAATTCAAACAGTATTTTCAACAGTGCAGTTGTCCCTTTCAAAGATGGTTATGCAGGCGTTTTCAGATGTGACAACAGAGCAAGGCAGATGAGAATTCACACTGGATTTTCAGAGAACGGAATTGACTGGAAGATTGAAGAAGAACCTATCAAATTCATATCAAATTATCCTGAGATCGGAAATTTTGAATATGCTTATGATCCAAGAGTCACTAAAATCGAAGATAAATATTATGTAACATGGTGTAACGGATATCACGGACCGACCATCGGAGTTGCCTGGACAAAAGATTTTAAAGAATATCAGCAGCTGGAAAATGCTTTTTTACCCTATAATAGAAATGGAGTTCTCTTCCCTAAGAAGATAAATGGAAATTACGCAATGGTCTCAAGACCAAGTGATACTGGGCATACAGCTTTTGGAGATATTTTCTACAGTGAAAGTCCTGATATGGTCTATTGGGGCAAACACAGGCATGTTATGTCACCAATCAGAGACGGATGGCAAAGTACAAAGATTGGTCCTGGACCTGTACCGATAGAAACTTCTGAAGGCTGGTTAATGATCTATCATGGTGTGCTTACATCATGTAATGGATTTGTATACCATATGGGAGTTGCTCTTCTTGATCTGGAAGAACCATGGAAAGTTATAAAACGATCTAAAAACTATATTTTAGCTCCGTGGGAGCAATATGAATGTGTCGGCGATGTACCTAATGTGGTATTTCCATGTGCAGCTTTGACTGACTCTGAATCAGGTAGAATAGCGATCTATTACGGATGTGCTGATACTGTAACAGGACTGGCTTTCACAACAGTTAATGAGTTGATGGATTCTATGGAATAGTTAGCACTTGACTTTTTATTAGCAATTATTTAAATTACAAACATATAATAAACGGCACAAAATAAATACTGGAGATAAAAATGAAGATTAGATTCTATTTTTTATTAGTTTTAGTATTCTTTCCATTAATTTACATCGGTTGTTCAAGTTCAGATTCTGATCCCGTTGCTCCTTCCTTAACACTTCCTGCAGCACCTGATTCATTGGAAGTAACTACACTTTCAGAATCTTCAGTTCAACTTCAATGGAATGATAACTCAGTTGATGAAGAAGGATTTCAGCTTGAGTACAGTAATGTGACGAATTTTCAGTCATATTCCGGAATGGACCTCGATCCTGATGTTACTACGGTTACCGTTGATGATTTGGAAGCTTCCACAGAATATTTTTTCAGGATATATTCTTATAATGATGATGGTGATTCTGATTTTTCAAATGTTGATAGTACCGTTACAAATATTGAAACAGAATATGCTCCATCTATACCTTTAGGTCTTACAGCGACCACAGTTTCGGACTCTGAAATAATGTTAGACTGGACAGATACTGCTGACAATGAAGAAGGTTTTCAGCTTGAATACAGTACTCTAGAGGATTTTTATTATTTTTATGCTGTAGAATTAAATGCTGATGCCGAAACAACTACAATTGATGAACTTGATGGATCTACAACATACTATTTCAGAATTTATGCATTTAATCAGTTCGATGAATCTGAAAATTCAAATATTGACAGTACGACTACAGACATCACTCCTTCAAATGAACCAACAGCACCTGATGGTTTAACTTTGTCAGTTTATTCTTCTAGTGAGATTAGAGCAGAATGGAACGATAATTCAGATGATGAAGAAAATTTTGTACTTCAATGGAGTACAACTTCAGACTTTGCTGTAGAATATTCCGCAACGATTCCTTTAAATACGGGATATTTCACAGTTACTGGGCTTGCTCCGTCTACACAGTATTATTTTAGAGTTCTAGCAGAAAATTCATTTGGTGGCTCTAATTGGTGTGCAACAGAAAATATTACAACTATTCAATCAGTATACGGAGATTTTAGTATAAACTCAGGTGCTGACTATATAAACAGCAGAAGTGTTACTTTGAACAATAGTATGATTGGAGTAACTTTAATGCAGTTCAGAGATGATACTTCTGGTTGGACAAGTGCGATGAGTTATTCTTCAACTTACACATACACTCTCACTTACGGAGATGGTATTAGAACTGTATATGCACGCTATTATGACTCTGCAGGTAATCTTTATGAAAGAAGTGATGAGATATCACTCGACACTGTAGATCCTGATATTGATTCTTTCAGTATCAACAATGGTGATTCTGATACATATAACTCAACAGTGACACTCAATAATGATGTAGCTGGAGCTACTAAGATGCGATTTAGCTTAAATGGAATTTCTTGGTCAGGCTGGGAAAACTTTCAACTAACTAAATCTTGGAATATTCCCGAAGTAGAAGATACATTCGAGTATGTATATGCGGAGTATAAAGATGATCATGAGAATACGGTAAGTACTAGGGATGGAATTACTTATGACAAGATAAGAACTATTAAAATTGTAACGTGGGCTATATTTGTAGATAAAGCCGGAGACGGTGGTGGTACAGGAGAAATATACTGGGAATTCAGAGGGGCAAATAATGAAACTGGTCAAAATTTTGACATTTCTGTTATAGATAGATTAGACTATATTTCAATGCCTGAGGAAACTCTTCACATGATCTACGATCAATACAATCCTCAAGCTAATACTTACTCAACTACAGTAACTAGAGGGGAGTCGGGAAATTATATAAATCTCTCATTTAGAATGTGGGACAATGATGGTAGCTCAGTTTACGACGATGATGGAACTGATGCAGGTAGTATGAGCATATTTGAATTCGAAAACTGGAAGATTGGAGAATTCCACGAATACTGGCTTACTGATTCAGATGATTTAATAACTGGATATATTAAGTTTATTACACAGGAAGTAGATTAAAAAAAGCCGCTTAAAGCGGCTTTTTTTTAGCTAAGCTTGTGGTTCGGATATTTTTTCATTGAATAAAACATTACAGTTACAGCAGAAATAATAAACAGTGTTGAAAGCATGAAGGTGTTGAAATAACCAATGTAAGTGTAGATACCGACTCCTATCAAAGGACCGATCAAACCTCTTACGCCTGTTAAGGTCATATGAATTGACTGATAGGTACTCACATCATCATTATCACAGAAGTAAACACTTCCGATATTCCACAGCAAAAGCATCATCGCAAAAAATAATGCTAGAAATGTATGTGCTATTAAGATAGAATAATAGAATGTAATATTAAACATTTCGAAACTTCCTCGCCAGTACTCTGTTATAGCTATGAATATCAGAAATAACATTAAAGAAAGAAATGTATAAATACCGAATTTTCTCGGATCTGTTTTACTCAGATACTTACCCATAAATGGAAGAACTATCAGTGACATCAAAGTTGCCTGATTTTTATAGAAAGCTACAGATGAATAATTCAATTCAAGCACATCGTTAAAAAATATCGTCATCACAGGCCAGGCTATCATAAAAGAAAAACCGTAGAACATGAATCCCAGTTCAAAATCTCTGTAAGGTTTATTCTTCTTAATAATTTCAGTCATGTTTGATAATGATGCAGTAAGACTCTTATGCATAGGTAATTTTATATCTATACTATTATCTCTGTAAGGAATCCTAAGAAAAATATAACCACCGATAATGCTCAGAACAGCTGTGATAGGATAAAGATATCTGAAAGAAAAGTTATCCACGTCAAGTAACGACCCGATAATAAAAGTACTTATGACTACGACAAGTTTGTTCACTGTTGCAACCCTGCTGTAAAGAGTACCGAAATTTTCATTTCTGTAATTTTGCTTAAGGATCATGTTCATCAGTGGCATCAGCAACGGTTTAGTCAGTGAATACGTAAGGTATATACCTATGAAGAAATAGTGAAAGAAAACTTCTCCTCTGGTTTCAGGAGTGAAAAATATCAAAACAAAAAGAGGGATCTTTGTGATCCATATTGATATTTTATAAAGTTTCTTTTTATTATTAGTTCTTCTGATCAGCTGATTGAAAACTATACTGAAAAGCATTATTACAATACTTACCTGAAATAGAACTCCAAGCAGATAAGATGCTCCATCAAGACTTTTCAGAAATATAAATTCATTTAGAGCTATCGCCCCTATTGAAAAAGCTTCAAGTATCTCAGCGAACATATGCAACTTGAAAGCAACTTTTTCTCTTCTGTGTAGACCTTCAGTATTAAAAAGACTCTTCAATTCCGCTCCGTAAATGATTAAGCGGAAATATAATCAAAATATCAAAATTGGCAACATTAAGTTAGAAGTCAGAAGTTAGAAATCAGAGGTATAATGCGGAAGAATAATTATCCCAACGGGATATAAACCCTATAACCACAGGTTTCAACCTGTGGAAACACCCAGGATACCCGGATCAAGTCCGAGTATGACAACCTTCGTGTCTTCGTGCCTTTGTGAGAACCCTAAAATTCTTTTTTATTATCCTTGAAATTCTCCTAGAATTTCCTTTATTCCTATTGTGTGAAATTTCACGAACAAATTTCGGGTAAAATATGGCTAAGGTAACTCTTAAAGATGTGATGAAAATATATGACGGTGGAAATGTCGCTGTTAAAGATTTCAACCTTGAGATAAAAGACAAGGAATTCATGGTTTTCGTTGGTCCTTCAGGTTGTGGAAAATCAACCACTTTGAGAATGATCGCAGGACTAGAAGAATTATCTCAGGGAGATATTTCAATCGGTGACAGAATTGTAAATGATGTGCTTCCTAAGGACAGAGATATCGCAATGGTATTTCAGAACTATGCATTATATCCTCAGATGACAGTATTTGAAAATATGGCATTCGGTCTTAAGCTGAGAAAATATTCAAAGAAAGATATGATCAGTTCAGTACAAAATGCTGCTGAGATACTTGGAATTGAAGAGCTGTTGAAAAGAAGACCTAAAGCTTTATCCGGTGGACAAAGACAGAGAGTTGCTGTTGGTAGAGCTATTGTAAGAAAACCTAAAGTTTTCCTTTTTGATGAGCCATTATCCAACCTTGATGCAAAGCTCAGAACTCAGATGAGAACCGAGATAAAAAGACTTCATAACAGGCTTGATGCCACAATGGTTTATGTTACTCATGACCAAACAGAAGCTATGACAATGGGTGACCGAATAGTTGTAATGAAGGATGGACATATTCAGCAGGTTGATGATCCTTTGACATTATATAACAAACCTGTAAATAAATTTGTTGCCGGATTCATCGGTATGCCTCAGATGAATTTCTTTGATGGGATCTTTGAAAATTCAGTTTTCAAAAGCAAAGACGGTATAAAGATTGAACTTGGCAATAAAGACATCAAGAACGGAAAAAATATCATTCTCGGTATAAGACCAGAGGACATCGGATCACTTACAGCAAGACAGAATGAAAATAATCCAGTTCTCAAAGGTAAGATCGAAGTCATTGAACCGCTAGGTTCGGAAACTTACTTGTACATTTCCAGTGGTGAGCATGAGATCATTTCCAGAATTGAATCAGGGATCGATCATTATAAAATCGGAGATGAAGTATCATTCCCAGTAAATATCGCAAAAGCACATATCTTTGACGGTAATACAGAAGAAAGAATATCCTAGCAGGATATAACCCCCATAACCGCAGGTTTCAACCTGTGGAGAAACAGTAAGGAACGCAGGAATGCGTTCCACAGTGAAAAAAATGAAAAAAACAACCTACATATTACTCCTCCTTATCCTAACAGCGAATATTTTTGCTACCGATAATATAATCCTAAAGGTTTTCAAACTCCCTGACCCAAAGAGTAATGAAGCATTCAACAGAGCTGATATGGCAGTTGTCGAAGCTTTCAAACAGAAATATCCAAATATAGAACTTCGTTCTTACTCAGGTATCGAACTTGAGAATATGGAACTCGATGCAGGTCCATTGATGGCTATTGCAGGAGGTGTTTCTCCTGACATTATCTATGTAAACTTCCGACAATCAGCTACATATATCGAAAATGATTTTTTATATCCTCTTGATGAATTTATTGAACAGATGGATGAAGAGGAACTTAACGGCAGGATCGCAAAACCTGTTTGGCCAGTTGTTAAGAGAAAGAAAACAGGCGATAAAGTTAAACACGTCTGGTGCATGCCCTATGAAACTCTTGTTCGTGTAATGCTTTACCGGAAAGATCTTTTCTATAAAGTAGGTCTTGACCCTGAACAGCCTCCTAAAGACTGGAACGAACTCCTTCAATATGCCAAGAGAATGACGATCCCGGAAGATGGTACTTACGGACTTTATTTAGCTTCAGGTCCACAAGCAGCTTACGACTGGATAACTTATCTCTGGAGTGCAGGAGGAGATGCTGTAGTTCAGGATCCTGACACAGGTGAATGGTATGCTTCATTTAATGGACGTCCTGCTATTGATGCAATGAAATTCTACCTTGAACTTATTACTACTAAATGGATCGATAGTGAGGGTAAGCACCAGCAGGGATTTGTTATCAGAGAGGGTAACTGGGGAAATCTTAGAGATGATGGCAAACTCGGTATCCTGATGGGATACATGGATGATAAACGTCTCGGTGGTGAACTTGATCCGAATCTTTGGGGAATTGCTCCTCCACCAAAGGGTCCTACAGGTCTTAGAGGTTCAGAGATAAACTGTAGAATGATGGGAATTTTCTCAGGCGCAGGAATTTCTAATAACGGAGGTCTTGGAAATAGAGATCCTGAAAAAGTTAGAGATGCTGCCTGGAAATATATACGTTTCTATGACAGTGATGATGCAAGGAAAATCAGACTTGAAGTTATGATCAATGCAGGCTATGGTCGGATGCAGAATCCTCTTTACTTGAAAAAATACGGTTATGAAGAATATTTAAAATATACTCCACCTAACTGGCTAGCTACATTTGAAGAAGCTATCGAGAACGGTAAACCTGAACCATATGGAAAGAATTGCCAGAAGATATATGAGTTTATGACCTATCCAATCGAAAAATGTATTTCACTGGAAGAGAAAGGTCAGCTTGGTGATACCGTTGAAGAGAAAGAGATGAATATCTCTCTAATATTCGATGCAGCTGTTGAAAGAACTAATCAGAAAATGATAGGAAGGATCACTCCTGATGAAAGAAATTTCAGGAACAGAGTTGCAGTTTTCGTAGCAATATTCATTTTCATATTCTTCTTTATAGTTCTCTATAGGGTCTGGAAAATATTCACACCTGATAAGATAATTAAGACACGGAAAAAGAATAATAAGATCATTTTCATTGCAACTTTGTTACTTCTACCGGCTTTGGGATCAATAATTCTATGGAAATATGTACCAATGATCATGGGAACTTTCATTGCATTTCAGGATTACAGTATTGTAGGAAATTCTGAGTGGGTCGGTCTTGCTAATTTTGCAGATGTTCTCTTTGATCCAGTATGGTGGTCAGCTCTCGGAAAAACATTTTATTACATGTTCTTATCGCTCATCTTAGGATTCGTTCCACCGATATTCCTCGCTATATTCCTACAAGAAGTATCACACGGAAAAATGTTTTATAGAATAATTTACTATATGCCTGCAGTTATAAGCGGAGTTATCGTTATCTATCTCTGGAAATTACTATACGATCCTTCTGATGCAGGTGGACTGAATCAGATACTGCTTTCACTGGGATTTGAAAAAAGTAGATGGTTGAAAGAAGAATCGCTTGCAATGATCCTGACCATTCTTCCATCTATCTGGGCTGGATTAGGACCGGGTTCTCTGTTGTACCTTGCTGCACTGAAAGGAATCCCTGATGATGTATATGAAGCTGCCGATATTGATGGCGCAGGTTTCTTTCATAAACTAAGACATATAGTTTATCCTGCTCTTAAGTCATTGATACTGATACAATTCATAGCTGCATTTATCGCAGCGACTCAGCAAAGTGAATTCATTCTCGTAATGACATTCGGTGGACCGAATGAAGCTACAAAAGTAGCTGATCTATTGATATTTGAGAAAGCTTATTTATATTTGAACTTCGGTATAGCAACAACAATGGCCTGGATGCTGGGACTACTGCTAATGTTCGTAACAGTGTTCCAGATCAGAAAATTATCAAACATGGAGTTCAAAGCGAATCGGTGAAGCAATTGACAATTTACAATTTACAATGGACAATTTATCCCAACGGGATATAACTCCCATAACCGCAGGTTTCAACCTGTGGAGAACAAACTAGGGAAACAAAATGCCAATTATAGGAAAAGTAGGTAGAAGATCGTTCAAGGTTAAATTCCTGAACACCAGTATTCATACGATACTGCTCATCGGTAGTATCACTATGATATACCCTTTCCTTATTATGCTATCCGCATCTTTTAAAAGTAACGTAGATTCAAAATATTTCGATATAATCCCAAAGTATTTCCATGATGATCAGATGCTTTACAAAAAGTATACTGAATCCCGCTTTAATGAAGAAGTGCTCCAATTTACAGCACAATATAAAAACAAATATTTCTCTTTCGATTATTTGCAGTTCCCTGAAAATGAGAATTCTACTTTAAGCAATGACTGGAAAGAATTTCTTGGATATAACAAGCAGAATTACGATGAATTCGACTATGCAATCTCCGAGCAGTTCTCAAGAGGAGTCTATACAAGAAATGAAAGAGCGTTCAGAGATAATATGACTGAAGAATTTGATGGTGATCTTCAGAATTTCAATTCAAAATATGGCATTTCCGCAACTTCATGGGAAGATGTAAGGGAAGAATCCAAAGATATCCTTTCAAGGAAATTCACTTCTGTGAAAGTAGGTATGATGGTTGCCTATGACCAGTTTAGAAATGAACTTGAAGATTGGCATAAGATATACCTTTCACTGGACGGTCATTTTATAAGTAATGAACTTATCCCTGCTTATAGGAATAAACTTGATCTGCTGAATAAAGAACTTGGTACAAATTATACTTCCTGGGATAATATCGTACTTTCAATGACTTTGCCGAATGGTAAGCTGAAAGATCACTGGATACATTATGTTAAGAAAAATCTGAATGTTCACCATATCCGTTTAGGCAGTGCCGGTTTGGTCAACTATAGAAATTACCTTGAAGAGAAGTATGTCACTATTAAAATGCTTAATGACACATGGCAGACTGAATTTACGACATTCAATGAAATCACTGCTGATAAAGCTTATACTATTGGTGCTTCTCTGCTGGATTATATCTTTTTCATAGAGAATCTTGCACAGCCTGAGAACCTACATATTTCAAGTATCGAATTTGATTTTAGAGACTGGCTACAAAATAAGTACCCGGATATTTCCACAATTAATACAAAATATTCAAATGGTTACAGGGATTTCTCTGAGATAAAACTAAGGTCTTTCTATCCTGAAAATAATTTAGCACTTAAGCAGGATTGGAATTTATTTATCAGAAACATTGATGACCTGTCTTCTCTGGAACTTTCAATGTCATGCCAGTATGAATATCTTGAATTTTTAAAGATGAAATTCCATAGAGCAGGAAAGTTAGATCTGCAGCAGCTGAATAATTCTCTCGGAACGTACTATGACAAAGAGATAAATATATATCCTGCGAAAAACCTTCCAGGCAATGAAAAACAAGCTAAATACTGGACTGAATTCGTAAGGAACTATGTAAATCCAAAATTTATTAAAGTCACCGGAGATCTAAACTCAAGTTGGCAAAAATATCTCTCTGAGAAACATGGTAATATTGAGACTCTGAATGAAACTTACAACTTGAAGTTCAAAAACTTTGAAAACATCAGCATAGACTTTCAAAACCTTGACTATCATATCTTCAAAGAACATAAACGTGATATCTTCTGGGAATTTGTGATACGGAACTATGTGATGATCATGGATGCTATGCTTTTTAACGGCCGGGCAATAGTGAATACTCTGATCTATTGCCTTTTAGCTATTCTGACTGCTATTATCGTAAATCCACTTGCAGCGTATGCTATGAGCCGTTTTAAACTGAAGTCAAACTATAAGATCATACTTGTTCTCATGCTTACGATGGCATTTCCACCAATGGTAATGGGTATACCTAATTTCCTTATCCTGAAGAACATGAGTTTGCTCAACACTTTCTGGGCACTTATTCTACCGGGAGCTGCTGATGGATATTTCATATTCCTTTTAAAAGGATTCTTCGATTCCCTTCCAAAAGAGCTTTTCGAGTCTGCAACTGTTGACGGAGCAGGAGAAGTTAAGATATTTACAAAGATCGCAATGTCCCTTTCAAAACCTATCATGGCTGTAATTGCACTTGGAGCTTTCAATGCAGCTTACAGAAATTTCATGTTCGCTTTCATAGTCTGTCAGGATAAAAGTATGTGGACGATGATGGTGCATATCTATCAAATTACACAGAGAAGCAGTTCGGGAGTAGGATATGCTGCGTTGGTAATAGCTGCGATACCTACTTTTGCCGTATTCATTTTTTTCCAGAATATTATAATTAAAGGAATTGTTGTTCCTACGGAAAAATAGGATTTCATTATTCCCAATTTTTCGGATTATCAATTATATACTGTCGAATATTGTTTAATTCTTTTTCATTCCGAATAATGTGATCGTGAAATGATCGCTGCCATTTAAATGTCGTATTTGGATTTATTTGTTTAATTTTACGTGTTACGTTTGATTTAAAAGATCGTATAATTTCACCCAATCCATATCGTTTTACAACCTGTAGGGGGACGATTCCCATTCGTCCCCTCTTTTATAGCGTTATAAATTAAAATATTATCCATTTCGTGTTTTTGTATTAAGATGTTGTTCGAAAACGTGTTTTGGGGATTGTTGATCCGTATTATTGGGGACGTATGGGAAACGTCCTCTACATTTGCGTTTGTGGAAACGATTGTTTGTACTTGACTGTGTATTTCTGGGGACGTATGGGAAACGTCCCCTACGGATTCATTATCAATCACAATGATACAATGTATATGGTTTGGCATAATAACTGTTTCATCTAGGAAACAATTATGGTAATATTTAGGTAAATCATTTAAACATCTTTGTGCGATCTTCCCGAATTTATTCAATTTCGTTACTCTGTTCTCAATAAACCCGAATCTATGTTCCATATCTTCTACACATATTGTTACGAAATAATAACCATTCCTTGTATAATCATGACCTTTCAATCTTGTGTTTTTTCTTTCTTCACTTCTTTTAAACATATTATCTCTATACTTCTTTAATTTAGAAATAATATAAACAAAGCAAAGTGTCATAAATGACCTTTTGATAGAAATCCATAAATTACCACTTGACATCAACAATAATTTACTTTAAATTTACGTTAGACTTATTCTAAATTGAGACTTATTCTAATTGAATGTAACTGAAGCAACAGAATACCTAGAAAGCAAAGGAATCAAAGCAACTTATCAAAGAGCTGTAATATTCTCTTATCTATATAATAAGAAAAATCATCCTACTGCTGAAATGATCTTAAATGATCTTGGGAAGAAAGTTCCTACTTTATCTAGAGCTACTGTTTATAATACTATGGAATATTTTCAAGAAAATGGTATCGTACAAGTATTGAATATGGATGATGGTCTTAGGCATTACGATGCTGATATTTCAACTCATCTTCATTTTCACTGTGTTGAGTGTGATACGATTTATGATATGTATACTAAGTTAGATACTGATAAAATAGAAGATCTCAATGGTTTTGATGTTCATGATCAATTTATTAATATTAATGGAATTTGTAAAAATTGTAAACAAAAGGAGAATTAAATGAAAACTTGGATCTGTAGCGTATGTGGTTATATTCACGAAGGCGAAAAACCACCAGAAAAATGTCCTCAATGTCAAGCACCTGCTGAGAAGTTCAATGAGAAACAAGATGATATGGGTTGGGCAGCTGAACATGTAATTGCTGTTGCTGATGGAGTTGATACTGAGATAGTTGAAGGACTAAGACAAAATTTCATGGGAGAGTGTACTGAAGTAGGTATGTACCTAGCTATGGGCCGTCAAGCAGATAGAGAAGGTTATCCTGAGATAGCTGAAGCTTATAAGAAGATCGCTTTTGAAGAAGCTGATCACGCTGCTAGATTCGCTGAAATGCTTGGCGAAGTTGTTACTACAAGTACTAAGAAAAACCTTGAAATGAGAGTTATGGCTGAGAACGGAGCTTGTCAGGGTAAAGTCGACATCGCTACTAAAGCTAAGCAACTTGGTCTGGACGCAATACATGATTCAGTTCATGAAATGGCAAGAGACGAAGCAAGACACGGTAAGGCTTTCAAAGGTCTTCTAGATAGATTTTTCAAATAACAGATCAATTCGTTTTTAAATAGAAAAGGGCTGAAATTTATTCAGCCCTTTTTTTATTCCTTCACAATTGCAGACGAATCCGGATCAAATGGATTTATCCTTAGAGCTAGTGAAAATAGATGTGGATAACTAACTTTTAAATGTTTCATATATTCGATCCATTGCGGAGCAAGCTTACTATAAACTCTGTGGACATCGCCAGCAAGATGCATATAATCCTCTTTTGGAAGACCATCAAGGGAATCTCTAGACTCTAATTCCTCTGTCAAATGAAAAGTTGCCCAGAGAACATCAGTAAATTTATCATGCTCAAGTAGGCTAGGATTCTCCAGTAATCTCAACATAAAATCTCTTTTCCCGGAAAGAAGTTTCTTCAGATCATCCCAATGCATCTTATTTATATCTATAATGAAATCATTTTGCTTAATACTACCGACAAATTTTGTAAACTCATCTGGAGTGGAATGATCGTGAATAAAAGTTTTATTCTTTTCTATATGATCATCTATCTTTGAAAACATTCCAAGTACTTCAGTACCTACTTCACTAAAAAATGCACCAATAACCATATTCAACTTTTTCATTTTCTTCTTTTTTTCTCTATCATGAAGTATTTTTTCAATGATCAATGTAACCATAAGAACTTCAAGGAATACAAAAGCTATATCCCCTATCAAATATATTAATATATGATGCGCATCCTTGAAAATGAAATAATGGATCAAATATACTAATGCTGATAAAAACACTAACATTACTCCTAATAATATTTGTTTATTCCCTGCTTTCAAATCAACTCCCTTATTTTCCTTTCTTTAGTCTTGTAAAACTTCCAAATCTTGATCTGCTCTGAGGAAATACACCCTCACTCACATACCTTATGTCTTCGATCGAATAAAATGCATTGGGATTATGTTCCTTAATAATAGAGACTACTTTACTTATATCAAGTCTTTTAATAACAGTGAAGATAACATGAACCGGCCCTGTAGAACCTTCAGCGTTCATTACGGTTACTCCATAATTCTCTTTAACCATATTATCCATTAGATCTTTACCTACAGTTCTGGTTATTATTCTCACAACGACCATTCCTAGTGCTATTTTACCTTCGATGACCATACCGACATAGTTTCCTAGTGCAAATCCAACTGCGTAAGCGATAACATTTGCAGTATTATCCAGGTTTTTCATTACCTGACTTATTGCAGCCAGCCAAATAATTATCTCAAAGAAAGCTAAGATAGGAGCAATGAACCTGTAACCCTTAGCTATAAATATTATCTTAACAGTACCAATTGAGACATCAACTACTCTAGCTAAACATATAAGTACAGGCACAACAATAAGTGGAAATAATTCTGATTCTGTAATACCCATAGGACATCCCTTGTTATTAAAATTTTATTGTTAAAACTAACAACATGAGACTTAAACATCAAACACAATCTTATATAAATGTTTAAGGTATTTCTTAAATTATCTTAAACATTTGAAAGTATTTATGCTTGTCATTATCAAAGAAAACCCTCCTCTTTATAAAACCAAATTTCTCCATAATTTTTGTATAAGCTGTACTTGCATAGATAAATATCTTTATAAATCTCCTTTTCTTTGCTTTCGATACCATAAACTTTACAAGCATATCAATCACTTCTTCATGGTCAGAATCTATTCTTAACATCAGAGTTGATAATTCGTTATTGTCCCCCAATAATATACTTACAATTTCATCCTCAGAACTTACAAGTAAATAAACCTGTTTCTTACTATTGATCATATCTGAATAATTTTTGATCTCAACAGGGGAAATATTTACAAAATACTTCCCCTTATTTAAAATTATCTCATTAATTCGTTTTGAATATGATTGTTTATTCTTCCTTGTATTGTAATTAACCAACCTGATCTTTTTCATCAGCAGCTCCTTTAAGTTCATCATTTCCATATTTAACATCGTGCCAATTTGTATTTCTGTTAAAATGTTCATATTTAGCACTACACCCACTATAAACTATATACATTGTTAAAAGCCGTACTTCTTGTTTTTCAATTTCCTTTTCCGTTTTTCTATATATAATAAAGTCAGTCCAAATAGTATTAATACGAAAATCATATTTGGTTCGCTCATTCGTTGTGCATCTTCTCCAAGGTCTAACGACTTGTTTCCAGACAAAACTTGTTCTTGCTTCTTTTTCAAAATCGCCTTTTGTGATTCATCTTCTACAACTAAGTATGAGGTTAAAGGTGTCATTACTTTTGAGGAGAAACTATATTTTACCAAGTTCAACCATTCTTTATTTGACGTTTCAGGATGTAAAATTTGTGATATCCACATTCCTTGCATTGTTAATGCTGTTTCCCAATCCTTTTCTTTTATTTCTGTTCCCGATATTTCAAAAGTATTAGCTTTTAAAATTATGCTTGGTTCATTATTATTGGATAAATAATATAAAGAATTGTCTTTGTTCTTGTATTCCAATACTGAATGTTCAAAGGAATGTGAAATAGTCTCAGGCAAAGATTGGATAGGATTTGATATTAAAGAACGTGCTTCTAATTTACCATTTTCTTTTAGGTCAAAGAACATCTCATTTTCAGGAAAAGCCATTTTAAAGTCTGAAAAGTCTTTGTCAAGTACTGCATTTTGAATACTATCAGTAACTACAACAATAACTGGGTAATAATTAGAGTTATTCTGAAATGTATTGAAAAGGGTTTTCTTTATGGCTCTTTCCAAATAAAATCCGCCTTCGAAATTTTGGGATTGCAGATTCAGTTTCCAATTATCATCTAATTTAGTTGTTGTAATATAACTATTAACGAAGCTAATTTTCGCATTTTCACTTAGTACCTGATTAGTTGCAACAGCTTGTTCTATTCGATTTGTAATTTCAGTCAAGCTTTTAGCTTTTGATACATCAACTAAAAAATGAAAATATGGTTCTCTTTTAACTTGTTTTAATGTCTGTTTCTGCTTTGATGAAACATATACCATATTCTCAGTTTCAAGATTTATATTTCTTTTATCATCTGCATTACCAAGTTCAATAATGTTTCCGTCAATTGTTAATTTTACTGGTTCTTTATGTAAAAACTCAATCCCTGTTTTTCTGACTTCATTTTTTGCAAATGGAAAAACTCTAAATGCAACTTTATTACCTGTCAAATAATATAATATTCCTGGGTCTCTATTTTCATTTCGGATTTGTGAAAACACCCACATTGCAGATTTTTTTTCTGCTAATATTCCCATTTCTTTTCTTTCACCAACATACAAATAATAGTCACTAACCCAGCAGCCAACAGGTAATTCAATTATAGTTGCATATTCAGAGAACCAATTATTTTCACTCTTATTAGTTATTTCTAAGTCAATCCAACTTTTCCAAGCATTTTGATTTTCATCATAAGAACATTTTGTTGTAATATTTGTAATATTTACATTATCATTTCTAATATTTTCTGGTATTAATTCAAATGAGGTTTTACCAAAGAATATTTTCTCAATCTTATTGATTTTGGTATTAGACAAAGTTTGATTATCTAATACAAGCCAATTAAAGTAGGTTGACAAATAAGGAATTTGTGTTCCAAAAATGTCCCCACTAGATCTATCCTTGTGTTGCTTTACAACATTTAGAGTTTTTTGAAGCGAATTTTTATCAATATGATAACTTTTTGAGAAGTCTGGTGTGTAAATATAATTGAGTGTTTCGTTTAAAACGCTTTTATCTCTTAGATAAGTGCCAGTGATAGAAAAAGGGATAACCAGTATGCCAATCAAAGAAACAACCCATATTATTTTGTATGAAAAATACTTTTTCAAGTAAGTATAATCATTTGAGAGTACGTTAATGTGAATTACAAAAAGGACTAATGGTGTAAGCATTAAAAAGCCTGTTCCAATAGCAACAATGGCTATCATTGATAGAGGTAAAAATGGAAGGAAAACAAGAAAGAAATAAAGAGTATAAGCAAATGTTATACTTCTACCTATAAACAAAAACAACCTGTATAACTTGTTCTCAATATTAGGAAAACAAATTAAAACTCCGTTGATTACAGCTAGTACATAAAACCAATAATTGTTAAAAGCTCTTAAGATTCCGAGATTATTACTTACAGATAATCCTAATATAGGTAAAATAATTGAAATCGGAATTTTCCACGCCAATTGGTATTTAAGCCAAATACTAGATTTTTTGATAGTAAGTATGAATATCCCCCTAATTAAGAAAAATATGAAAACTAACGTTCCAACAATTATCAATATTAATAAAGTGTGAATTCCAAAATTGCTATTAACAGGTTTCCATAGTGGAAGAATGATTTGAAAAAACAAATACCAAAAAACCGGAATTAAAATTGCAATCAAGAAGTTTTTCCAAGCCTTGTACTCTTTTGTATCAGAAGTAAAATGAGAAACTATAATAAATAATGAGTACGCAAGTGTCGGCATTAGGAATGTTCCAACATATAAAATCATATCTCCTGAAATCATCCATTGTGGAATTGAATACGGAATAATTTTTTCAGAATGATAACCGTAAAGGTAAACAAATGGGATATAGCATAGTAAAGCTATCAGTCCATAAAGAACAGATACTTTTTGCTTTCTGATGGTCAAATAAACCGCATAAACTAAATTAGTAATTCCTAAAATTCCCAAAGTCAATCCAAATGATTTCCAAAGATTAATACTTTCTTCATCTAAGAAAGTTTTAATAATATTGAACTCTCCGATAAATAGAAAAAACAACACAACAATCGGAAATGTGTTAATTAAATAAATCCATTTAGGATTAAGTAAGTTTCGCATTATATATCCTTTTTGTTAATATTTTGTCTATAAAAAAATACACTAAAATTAAAAATGACAAGTTAGTTACGATACCAATTGCTTCGTGGATAATATGCTGTTGATTTTCAAAAAAGCCACTTGTCTGATTTTGAATAACAATAGATGCAAATATTCTTGAAGTATTTACTAATATTGTCAAGAAATACGCACCCGTTATTGCCAAAGGGATTGTTAGTAATTTTTTAAGGTTATTGTCTGAATTCTTTAATCCTAAAAAAGTTAGCATTAAAAAGCTTATAATCCAAAAATTAAAACCTGCACAGGATTTGTCAATGAAAATGTTTAGTTGATTATGAAAGTATCCTGTTTCAGTGATATAAACAGAATTAGAACCTGTTAATAATCCAACAAGTTTATCAATCGGTTTCAATAAGAATATTAAACTGTCATTTTTTGAAAATTTATAACCAAGTTTGAACAGAATAAAAATTCCTATTGCTATCAAATAATACGGTAAGTTTTTGTTCTTTTTCATTGTCTTTTTTCGTATGGCTTGTAACGGTGGTGTAAGTACTCTTTTATATTCTGAATCTGTAGCTCTTAGACTCACATTGGGAGAAATCAATTTAATTTTCATAACAACCTTTTTATTTTACTCAAAGCACTTTGAGTTTCAAAGTTTATACGCAAAAAATATATTCAAAGTTCCAAGAATGAAAATATTTATTTAATTAGGGTATTTTTTATTATCTTTTCTAAGGCTGAAAGATGTTCTTTAAATGCAATTTTTCCTGCATCAGTTGCAGAATAAATAGTTGAGGTTTTCTTCCCAATAAATTTCTTTTTGATCTTAATATACTTCTCTTTTTCTAACACAGATGCATTACTGGAAAGATTACCATCAGTAATATCCAACAATGATTTCAATTCCTTAAAATCGATCTTTTCATTAACCATAAGAGCAGACATAATTCCAAGTCTTACTTTATTCTCAAAGATCTTATTTAGCTGTGCTATTATTTCTTTCATTTTGTTTTATCATATTTATAATACATAAAGATACCTGTTAATATATTCAGTACACCGAACCCTATCCCCCACAGAATAAAACTAAACTCTAGAAAATACATACTCAGAATACCTGAAAATATACAACCAATACCAAGATCTAATATTTCTTTTCTAGAATACTTACCTGCATTGATTAATGCGATTCCATAAAATATCAGGGTCATTGGAATGATTAGCCAATATTCTTGATGATTTATTAAACTTATGACTACAAAGATAGCTGTAATAATTGGTATAAATAAATTGAACGCAAATCTCTTTGAAGAACTATTAAATAACTTTTGCTGTTTTTTCTTTGATTTTAAAAAGCTCAGAACAAAAGCAAATAATATAGCTAGAAGAAAGATACTTGAAAAAACAACATACAATTTATTTAACAAATCCTGCTCGTTTTTTAAGGACTGAAATATCTCTTCTGATAAAAACAACGAACCAAAACTAATATATAAGATATATACACCTATTAAAGCTATAACTCCTGAAAATACTCCTGACAAACCACTTAACGATACAAATGTAGTCGATCTTTCCATTATTGCTTTAATTTGATCAAGTGATTCAATATTTCTTTTGCTCTCTTCCATAGCATAATCCTATTTTAACTTTGAATTTCAAAGTATAATATACAAATAATATTTTCAAGAATCAAATTCATATATTATCTTGCTATAATATAAGTAGTTGAATATATTAATATTTCAGATATATACTCACATAACAAAAAAAGGATTCTATAAAATAAAGAGTCCGCTTGATAATATAAAATTCGATGAAGAATAATAAAACATACGCATATACCACCATTTTGGGCGGCTACCCGCAATTCGGCGGGTAGCCCAATGTTGTGAGATAATGTGTTTTCTATATATTCCACGTTTGATCTGAGAGATTTCTATTGAAAATGATTAAATTATAGATTAGATTGTTAGGGTTAATAGAAAAAGGACTTATGAAAAAAATTTATATAATATCAGGGGCAAATGGTGCAGGAAAAACAACCGCATCATATACCGTTTTACCTGAAATTCTGGAATGTAAAGAATATGTAAATGCCGACGAAATAGCCAAAGGTCTTTCTCCTTTCAATCCTGATTCTGTCAATATTCAAGCTGGTAAACTTATGTTAAACCGCATAAACAAATTATTGGATGATGGTCATAATTTTGCATTCGAAACAACACTTGCATCAAAATCATTCCTCAAATACCTTGATAAAGCTCATGAAAAAGGATATACTTCTGTCTTAGTATTTTTATGGCTAAATTCGCAAGATTTAGCTATTGAAAGAGTACAATCAAGGGTAAAAGAAGGTGGACACAACATACCAAAAGATGTTATAAAGCGTAGATATACACGAGGATTAAAAAATTTCTTCAATATTTATAGTAAAGCAGTAGATAGTTGGATGTTCATCAATAATTCCGGGAATCCATATAAAATCATTGCTGAAGGTTCTGAAAAAAATGAAACAGTTTATGATGACAAGATTTGGGAGGAACTTAATGGAAAATACAATTACTCAGGAAGATATTCAGAAAGAAAATGAACTAATCAGAATCGGTCTTGAAAAGACTTATGAAAAATTAGTAAAATTCAAAAAAGAAAAAAATAGTCCTTTGGTTGTTTGCGAAAATGGTAAAATAGTGCATATCGCACCCGATCAAATTCCACCTAAAACAAGTTATAGCAAGTAATTTTCAACTTGAAATAATATATCAAACGTGGTAAATCTCAACTTTAATGGGATACTATAGAAACCACACATACTCACAACATTAGCAAAATGACAAGAATCCCCTACTTGACTTGACGTTATCGCTTTTTTCCATGACCGTTAATCATCTATTGGTCCGAACGACCTTGAATATCAAATTTTATCCTTCTCTTTCAGATATGTAAAAAAGCTACCAGCTGTTAAAATAATAGATACATACATAGACCCAAGCACGAAAATAAAAGAAGTCAGATCATGAGTTTCTCCTTTGCCTGATATAATATTATGCCCAACGAGAATGGTAATTGAAACAAAAAACATAATTCCGGCTAAGGTCAGGAAAAATTTTAATCTTTTTAAACGTAATTTAGATACTTCTGAAACTGATTTATTCTTAAACAATCCTGTCTTTTTCACTTGGACTAACAAAATTATCCAGATCACAGCTGATAAAACCCACATAGCAACGGTATTAAAAAACATTAAAAATAAACCTAATGCTATTAATATTACAAATAATTTCCTGTTTTTCATGATCTCCCCCTTGTGATATTTCAGTCATAACAAAAATAAATACTATTATTCGTTAATGATATAATAATGAAATAACGTACCTCAGTCAAGAAATATTATGAAAACAAGAAATTGAGAAGAATAAAGTAAAATTCTTCATTCTCTTGACTTTATCTACCAATTTCAAGTATTATTGTACACTACCTATGTATTCAATAAATAGGGTTGGATTAATTAGAAAAAGTGAGTACTATACAAACATGTCAACAAAGAAAACAAGTAAAGAGAAGCTAAATTTACATAAACGAAATAAGAATCGTGAGAAATATGATTTAAAAGCAATGTGTGACTCGAATCCGGAGCTAATTAAATATATCCAGCCAAATAAACTTGGAATTGATTCAATTAACTTTGCTGACCCATCCGCAGTAAAAATACTAAACAAAGCTATTCTTCATTATTATTATGGAATAAAATATTGGGAATTCCCTAAAGAAAATTTATGCCCCGCAATACCTGGGAGAGCGGAGTATATACATCATGTAGCAGATCTGTTGAGTGAAAACAACAATGGTGAAATCCCGTTGGGAGAAAGTATTACTTGTTTAGATATTGGAATCGGAGCATGTTGTGTCTATCCTATAATAGGAGTTACAGAATATAAATGGAATTTCATAGGATCTGATATTAGTTCAAAATCAATTGAATCTTCTCAAAATATTGTCAATTCAAACCCCACTTTAAAAGGGAAAGTCAAATGCACACTACAAAATCATACTAAAAATATATTTCGAGGAATAATTAAAAAAGAAGATAAAATAGACATTACAATATGCAATCCTCCATTTCACTCATCTATTGAGGAAGCGATCAAAGGTACTGCAAGAAAAGTAAAGAACTTGACAGGCATCAAAACGAACTCCCCCAAACTTAATTTTTCAGGAAATAACAACGAACTAGTTTATGAAGGAGGAGAACTCAAATTCATCTCTAACATGATCTTGGAAAGTAAAGAATTTGCCAAAGATTGTTTGTGGTTTTCTACTCTGGTTTCAAAAGAATCGAATCTTAAAAAAATTTATAAAATCTTAAAACAAAATAATCCTACCGAGATAAGAACTATCAATTTTGAAACTGGGAATAAATCCAGTAGAATTGTAACATGGACATATCTTACATCACAAGAAAAAAAGATGTGGCAAGAAAAACAGAAAAACAAAAGCAACTAAAGAATGACCCTGAAATAAATTCAGGGTGACAGTCTACACTTTGAATCCCCTCAGTGTGACTTTTTTTATAATAATATAAGTTGAAAATATCATTTAAATTCAATACTTTACTATGCAATTAAAATTATATTAATTTAGGTATAGACTTACACAATATGTATGAAATACAAAAAACTTTCGAACTATTCTTCTCATCATGGTATATATATCTGATATTCGGAATGATCTTCGGTTCATTCTTAAATGTAGTTGTTTACAGAGTCCCTAACGGACTATCAATAGTCTCTCCCCCATCCGCTTGCCCAAAATGCGGTTATGTAATAAAATGGTATGACAATATTCCTGTACTCAGCTGGCTTTTCCTTAGAGGAAAATGTAGAAAATGTAAATTACCTATTTCAGTTGAATATCCAATTATCGAACTGATCACAGGATTGATTACATTGGGACTATTCTTCTATTTCGGTCCATCTTTAAAGCTGATAATATATATTCCTTTAGCGTACACTTTACTCTGTATTACACTTGTGGATTTTAAAACTTACAGCATTCCATACGGACTGAATTTTACTTTATTGGCAATAGGTTCAATTGGTATAATCATGAATTTATTCGTTGCAGACATCTTGCCTATAAATTGGATGCATTCACTTTTCGGTGCTTTAACAGGATTCGGCATCCTATTCCTGATACAACTAGTTGGAAAACTTATTTATAAGCAGGATGCAATGGGCGGTGGAGATCTTTATTTACTTGGGTTCTCCGGATTAGTATTGGGTCCGAAGTTGACATTTCTAGCTTTCATGTTCGGCTCATTTATAGCTGTAATTTCATATTCTGTGCCTTCTTTTATAAATTTTTTAAAGAAGAAAAAACTGGCAATGGAATTTAAAGAAATTGCAGAGAAATATGAAGCAGGTTTAAAATTAAATACCGATGATGACTTAGATATCAAAGGTTTAAAATTACAGCTACTTTATAACTTCAGGGATGAGAACTACAAAACCCTTAGAGATGAGATCGGTGAAATCGTTGAAAGTAAAAAGATAAAGAACATATCTATTCTTCGATTATTTTTTAGATACATGGCAACAAAAGATAAATATAATGCCGAAGAAGTAATTAAGTTGATCGATCTAAAAAACCCAAAGCTGATCGATGATATTAAAACTATTATTTCAGAAGATCTTATCGGTTATGATTCAATAAAAGATAACTACGAGCTTTTACTTTTCAATGCTGACCAGGGATTTAAAGTGATATTAATTGAAAATAAGAAATTTCTTCTTGAAGAATTAAAGATCATCTCTGTTGAAAAAATTAAAGACAAATACAATACATTGAAAAATAAAACTGAAAAACTAAAATTTATTCTTTCATACAATAGATTATTCCAGCTAAATGGATATACCGCAGAACAAAAATTGATCTCAGAATATGCTGAAGAATTAATCAAAGACTGTGATAGTAAAAAAGCTCAAACTATTTTAAGTGAAATGGCATTTGTTTACTATAAAGATTTCTACTTCAAGGAAAGTAAAGAGAGTTTTGAAAATTTATATGAATTGATGAAAAGTAACCCTGTTGAAGTAAACTCTGTAAAAGCTTTATTCAATGCTTCATTGTTCAGGATATATTTCTACAAGGAAAGATTAGCATTTGGACCATATTTAGCTATTGGAATAATGTTATCTGCTTTATACGGCGGGAAGATAATTGACTTATATATAAAATTTTTAGAAAATATGGCTATATGATGTTCTTTATCATATAACTTTCGATCTATTTTTGATACATTTCACTAAATAGTTCACTAAACAAACAAGGAAACAAAAATGAGTGAAGAAAAAATAATATATTTCGATAACGGTGATACAACAAGAATCGATGATGAAGTTCTTGATCACATGATGCAATTCTATAAAACAAGCTATGGTAATCCGGTATCTCTTCATGCTCTGGGTATAGAAGCTGATGATAATATTATTTCCGCTAGGGAAACTATCGCAGGATTTATAAATGCAAAGGCTGAAGAAGTGATCTTTACTTCCGGTGCTACTGAGTCAAATAATATGGCAATAAATGGTATTGCGGGTTATTACAAAGAAAAAGGGAAACATATACTTATTTCATCTATTGAACATTCATCTGTTAAAGAAGTTGCTCACAGATTAAAAACCGATGGATTTGAAGTTGAAGAAGTAAAAGTTGATGGTCAGGGCTTTTTGGATATTGAAGATTTGAAGTCCAAAATAAAAGGTACTACTGTACTTGTCTCAGTAATTTATGGAAATTTTGAGATCGGAACAATTCAAGATATAAAAGAGATCGGAAAGATCTGTAGAGATAAAGATATTTTCTTTCACACAGATGCTGCTCAGGTATATGGCAAATTAAAGATCGATGTTAAGGATGAGAATATTGACCTTATGACCTTTAATGCTCATAAAAATCATGGACCAAAGGGTATTGGAGCTCTTTATATAAGAAAAGGTATAAAACTTAAGAAGTTAATTGACGGTGGAGCACATGAATTCGGATTGAGATCAGGGACAGAGAACCTGCCAGCAATTATGGGTTTCGCTTTATCTTCTGAAATAGCTTACAGAGATCTGGAAAAAAATACGGCACATATGATAAAGATGAGAGACAGACTTGCAAACGGACTTTTGGAAATAGAACATGTTTTCTACAATGGAGCGCATGGTGATAATCTTGACAAGAGATTGCCGCATAATGTTGATATCACTTTTCAGTATATTGAAGGAGAAGCTATATTAATGCATTTATCTCTGAGAAATATTTGTGTATCATCTGGCTCAGCTTGCTCATCTAAGACACTGGAACCATCTCACGTACTAACAGCTATTGGTCTTGTACATGAACAGGCACATGGTTCTATAAGATTTACGATCTCGAAACATTCAACTGAGCAGGAAGTTGATACTGTAATTAAAAACATGAAAGAAGTTGTAGAGATATTAAGAAGTATGAGTTCATTTGTTCCTGAAGAACATAGTGAGCTACTAAATAAGGACGCTAAAACATTCTATAAAGAAAGATAATACTTAAAGAGTATAGTGAGCTTGTAAATAAGGATGCTAAAACATTCTACAAAGAAAGATAATGTTAAATTTGAACAAGGTGGCTTTAGCCCCTTGAAATAAAGGAGTATATCATGGCACTAAAATACACAAAAGAAACAATTGATCACTTCACAAATCCTCATAATCTGGGAACACTGGAAAATTCAAATGCCGAAGCTACTGAAGGAAGTCCCGCCTGTGGTGATATGGTAAATTATACTTTACAGATCAACCCGGAAACTTTGATCATTGAAGATATTAAATTCAGATCTTACGGTTGTGCATCAAATATAGCTACAGCTTCAATAGCTACAGATATAGTAAAAGGAAAGCATATTGATGAAGTAAAAAAAATGGGTACTTCAGAAGCTGCTTCAAAGTTGGGAGGATTACCTCCTATCAAAATGCATTGCTCAGTTCTGGCTATCAATGGAATCAAAGCCGCTATAAGAGAATTCGAGAAAAAGATCGGAAGAATTGAAGACGAACAAAGGGTCCTTACAGAAAAAGCTTTAATAAATATTTTAAAAGATATTATGCACCCTAAGCATGGTGTAAATATCATAGACAATAAAAATGTTTCCAGAATTAAGATCGAAGGCCAGAATGTTTATATCGTTGTCGAATTAGAACCTGATGAAGAAATGTTCGCGCCAAATATCAGAGAAGAGATCCATGAACATTTAGAAGCAATGAAATGTTCTCATGAGATCATGGTTAAAACAGAGTCTAAAACCGGACAATTCATATAAATTTTAATCCTAATCTATAACCCCTGGCCTACAATAAATGAAGTATAATATAATTGCAACCTGCACTTTTGGACTTGAATCTGTTTTAAAAAATGAATTACTTGGCTTAGGCTATAGTGACCTTAATGTCCAGGATGGTAGAGTAACCTTTAGATCGGATGAAGTAGGAATTGCCCGAACAAATATATTTTTAAGAACTGCTGATAGAGTATATTTGAAATTAGCAGAATTCCCAGCAAATGATTTCGATGAACTTTTTGAAGGTGTTAAAAAGATCAATTGGCAGGATATGATACCTGTAAATGGGATCATGCATGTCAATGGGAGATCAAAAAAATCAAAACTATCATCGGTTCCTGCTTGTCAATCAATTACAAAAAAAGCTATCATTGAAAAAATGAAGCTACATTATAAAATTGATGAATTCACTGAAGACGGAACAAAATTTCCAATTGAGATAATTTTAGAAAACAATAAAGCTATTATCACTTTAGATACATCCGGCACAGCTCTCTATAAAAGAGGCTACCGACTTAATACAGGCGATGCTCCCTTAAAAGAGACATTGGCTGCAGGATTAGTACTTCTATCAAACTGGAGGCATAATACACCCCTTGTAGACCCTTTTTGCGGATCAGGCACAGTTCTTATTGAGGCTGCTATGATAGGTAAAAATATTGCTCCTGGAATAAACAGGCATTTTCTTGCTATGAAATGGGATTTCCTGAATAAAGATATTTGGAAACAAGCTGTAGATGAAGCTTTTGAAAGAATGAATGATAATCAACTAGAGTTATTCGGCTATGACATTGATTCAAAAGTTATAAAATACGCGCAGTTAAATTCTGAAAATGCAGATATTAATACAATGATCAATTATTCTCAAAGAGATATTGCAAAATTTGATTTCAGAAATCAAAAAGGTTCAATAATCACAAACCTCCCATACGGAGAAAGATTAGGTGACAAAGATTCACTTGATGATCTTTACACAATTTTTAAAGGATCAATTTCTCAAAATGAGGACTTTGGAAAATTTATTTTCACAGCTCATGATCATTTTCAAGAGATATTTGGAAGAGCTAATAAAAAAAGAAAGCTGTACAACGGTAATATTAAGTGCCATTTATACAGCTATTATGCAAAGAGATAATTTCTTAATCAAAATGTGTTGTAATAAGATATCCATTTTTTAAAGAATCCGCTGTGGATGAACCACTTTTGTAAATAAAACCCTCTATCTCAGCTTCGATCTTTTTTCCATCAATAATATTTAGAACTTTAATAAATGTCTCATTTGCTTTTGCATGCGAAGAAGTTATAAGATAATTACCCACAACTGTTGAAGTGAGTTCAATAGTATTATAAAAAGAATCTGAAATAAATACAGTATCTCCATTTTGGGCATTTACGTCCCATTCAAATTCAATATTCCATACTTCGTTTGATTCTTCTGCAGTAAATTTAATAACATTGTAGCTATTTTTCGAAAATGAAACATTACTTGTTGCTTCGTATTTTTTTGCACCTAAAGTTATTAAAAGCCCATTTGAAAGTGGATCCGGAGATGTACTTTCCTCTTCACACCCAGTAATAAACAATGTAATAATTATCATTAAAAATACCGATAATCTATAGTTTTTCATTTTTTTCCCTTTTTTTAAATTTATTCGTTCCTGCGGTCCATCATATACCATTTATCAGCTTCACTTTCCTGTTTTTGTTTAGGTTCAACCTTCTGCACTGATGAATCTACAATTAATTTTTTTGAAGCATAATTACCATAAGTTGTTCTTGGATATTTTTGCTTTAATTCAGTATAAATTTCTTCAGCTTTATTAAGATCTATAATATAATTTTCGGCAATCAATGCAGCTGCATTCATTATTTTAGGAGCAATAGGACTATCCTCAAACTTATTTGCTATGATCATATACTCATCAACAGCTTCAATATATAATGAATCTAAAAATAAATCTGAAGCAATATTAAAGTAATAAACTGCTGAATCTTCGATCACGGTTACTAATTCAAGTCCTCTCTTCTTACGAATGGCATTTGAAGCTAAAGTATTTGGATATTTGTTCAAAATGCTATCTTCCAATCCTGAATACTTAACTGAATCCATATTATGTAACATAAGTAAAGCTCTTGAAGAACTGTGAGGTAAATAATTTGTCTTAGAAATTTCTGTTAATAACAATTCTGCTGAATCTGGATAGACTATCTCATAAAGATATTTATCTGCTAAGATCATTTTGTTTTTTACTAATTCTTTATTATTAGTCCTCAATTCTTTTTCTAATTTTACTTTTTGAATTTTAAATTTCTCAAAAGTTTCAGTACTAACACTGTCTTTGAGATTATCTAATTTGATCTCGATCCTTGACAATCTTGATAAAGCAGAATCGATTTTCACCTTCATTAACGGAATTGCTCTTTTCATTCTATAAAATTCACTAATTATATTTTTTCTTTCTGTTGATCTTGAATGCAACTTATTGGACCTATCATAATAACTAGCTGAATCATACATTGTTTTTGCACTTTTTAGATCTTTTTTATAGTTTAAGTAATATTCTCCGATATAAAAAGCAGTTTCTGAAAGCAACGATGCATTCTTCTTATCTTTCTGATTTATTCTGAGTATCTCATCAAACTTCTCATAAGCCTTATCAAACTCACCTAAAGCAAAGTACAGCTCTCCAAGTTTTATATCACCCTTGAGTGAATATTCATCATATTCTTCGATGCTTAAAATATTTTCAATGATAGTAAGTGCACTATCTGCATAACCTTGCTTTTGAATCGCATTAGTAAGTTTTAGAGTATATTCAAACTTTTTTTCTCTAGTTTCAGAATTTTCAATAAGCTGTTCAAGAATATCTGCTGATATTTTATAATCTTGAATATTTTCAGCAATCAGTGAAGCTTTACTTAAAAAAGTCACCTTTTCTATTGGAGATCCACTATCATTTGCTGCTTCAATATACAGTTCAAGAGCATTACTGCTGTCTTTCAAAGACAAACTAAGTTCTGCATTCAGTTTTTTTAATTCCAGTGGATCGACATCAAGCTCATCAGTCTTTATTGTTTCTATCAATTCAATTGCTGTATCATAATTTTTTAAAGCTATTTCAACTTCCGCCAAATATATTTTTGCTTTATTCTTTAGATCTGATTTTGGATAATTTGTTAATATTTCTAAATATTTTCTTTTAGCTTTATCATATTTCTGCTGCCTGTAATAACTCTGTCCTATCATTAATAAAGCATCATCTACCCATTTACTGTTAGGGTAAAATTCAAGTATCTTTGACAATTCCTTAATAGTATTTTCATAAAGACCTTTATCAATCTGATTATTTATCTTTCTTTTGTCTTCAGCATCATTAAAACTTTTCTTTCCATTGTAATACATATTAAAATATGCACAACTTGACACTAACATGATCAGCAACAGTAAAAATATTTTTTTCAATTTAAACATAATTTATTAACATCCGTTTCTACAATTATCTTCTACTACTCTAAAATTAACTTTACCGTTACCCATTACAGGAAGCTCAGAATAGTATATTATTTTCTTAGGTATTGCTATTGGTGGTAATTCCTTAGATAATTTTTTCTTGAGATCTTTTTCATCGATTTCAGCTGTTATTGCAACAACGATTTCTGCTCCTTTAGTTATGTGTGGTATCTCAACTGCACAACATAGCTCATCTTCACCCATATGTTTCTCAATTGCATTCTCAATTGCGACTAAAGAGACCATTTCACCACCGATCTTTACGAACCTTCTTAATCTTCCTTTATGCCATAAGAATCCATCTTCATCCATTACACCTATATCTCCGGTATCATACCAACCTTTATGAATGTGAAGGGCTGTTTCTTCGAGGTCACTATAATAACCTTTCATTACCAATCTACCTTTAACAAGTATTTTACCTTTTTCTCCGGTAGCGACTTCTTCCTCTGAATCAATTCCAACGATCTTAACATTAACCCCTGGTAATGGTTGCCCGATACTTCCAAATTTATTATTATCACTACGATTTACCGATATAACTGGGCTTGTTTCTGTTGTTCCATAACCTTCAAGGATATCTATTCCATGTTTATGATAGAAAGAATCTTTAATATTCACGTTTAATTTATCTCCACCTGCAATTACTAATCGTAAGCTTTCAAAATCTCCTGCTACCGATTTCTGAGAATATCCTCTTATAAAGGTTGGAGTGGCAGTAATGATCGTACATTTATTTTTCTTTATTCCATTTGCAACACTTTGATACTCCAAAGAATTTGCAAATGTGTTCACAGCTGCACCGGATAATAAGGGTAAAAAGAAAGATGTTGTAAGTCCGAATATGTGGAACAATGGTAATACTCCTGCGAACATATCACTCGGTCCAATAAAGAATTCTTTTTGGATAGCTTCAACATTTGATAAGATATTATCGTGTGATAACATAACCGCCTTAGGTTCTTTCTCACTACCTGTAGTAAATAATAATACCGCTATATCATCAGCTTTCTTTTTTGAAATAAATAATTTTGGGACAAATGATTTAAATAAAGCTGTAATTTTTTTTAATATAGAAACAGAACCGATGATGTCTTCCAAAAACACCATTCCTTGCATAGGTTTCATGCCTATTTTTTCAATAAATTTTCTAGAAGTAATAACCTGAGAAAAACGACATTTCTTTTTTGCATATTGAATATTCCTATCCGCTCCGGTTGAATAATTGATCATAACTGGTATTTTGCCTGAAAACAAAACTGCTAAAGTTGTAATAAAACCACCTGCTGTTTTTGGAAGCATAATGCCTACAAATTCATCTTCATTCTTTTTCACAATTGAAGAAAGCAATAACGATGCTATCAATAGTTTACCGAAAGTATAGGTTTGCCCGGTTGCATTATCAATAATAGCAGTTCTATTTTTATTTTTCTTTACAATATCAACAAATCTAGAATGTAAACTCATACATTTCTCCGTATTTTGTTAATTGTGCTTGTTGTTGATCTTTCAGGTGTCAAATTGACTATCCTTACCTTCCCGCCATTTTGAGATACTATGTCAGATCCAACTATAAATTTAGCATTTGATTTATCTGTCATATTTGGATCATAATCTCCACCTTTTACTAATATGTCAGGTTTTATTGATCTTATTAATTCTATCGGTGTATCGTTTTCAAATATTACTATATGATCGACCGATCTTAGCTCGCTTAAAATAAATGCTCTATCTGTTTCCATATTTAAAGGTCTGTCATCACCCTTTAATCTTTTTACAGAAGCGTCACTATTCACCCCAATGATCAAAACATCTCCGAAAGTTGCAGCTTCTTTAAGATAATCTACATGTCCTCTGTGCAAGATGTCAAAAACACCGTTAGTAAAAACGATCTTTTTATTATCTTTTCTAAGCTTTTCAATTTCTACTAATATTTGTTCTAACGTTCCGATCATATTGTTACTTCCAATCTGTCATATTTCCGGTCAGGCATGGGAGCCTGACCCTACGGTTTTCGTAAGGGACGCAGATCTGCGTCCCCTACTTAAATCTCATAACTATCCTTTTACAATAACACCTGAATTCTTTAATCTTTTCATTAATTCTTTCGGATTAACAGGTACAATACTTACATCCTCAACAACTAAAGAGGCCGCATAATTTGCTATTGTACAAGCTTGTTCAAATGTAGCACCTGCACACATAAATGCAGTAATTGATGCTATAACAGTATCTCCAGCTCCGGAAACATTTGAAATCTTCATAGCTTTTGCAGGAATGATCTTCATCTTTTTACCTTTAGTAAATAAAGCTATTCCTTTTTCACTTAAAGTTATTACAACATGTTTAAAGTCCAGTTTTTTTATAAGATCTGATCCTGCTTTTTCAATATCTTTTTCAGTAATGATCTCTCTACCTAATATTTTTTCTGCTTCATAAAGATTCGGCTTAAATAAAGTTGCTCCTTTAAAGCTGGAAAGATTATTCAACTTCGGGTCAACGGTTACGATGATATTATTTTCATTACAAAGCTTAATGATCTTCTTATTTATTGCAGGTGTTAACATTCCTTTGTTATAGTCTTGAAGTATTACTCCGTTGATATTCTTAATGTTTTTTTCAAAATCTTTGATGATCTTCTTTTCAAGTTTACTTCCAATAAGATCTTTATCTTCTTTATCAAAACGAATGACATGCTGGCTTGAAGCTAAGATTCGTGTTTTTACAGTAGTTGGTCTGGTAGAATCAATATTTATATTTTCAATATTGATATCATAATTACGCAAATTTTCTACAAAGCTAGAACCAAATAGATCATTACCAATTATTCCGAATAAACAAGTCTTTGCACCAATAGATTTTATATTCAAGGCTACATTTGCAGCACCTCCGGGTTTGATCTCTTCATGAGTAATATCAATTACGGGTACTGGCGCTTCCGGTGAGATCCTGCTGGTATCACCCCAATAATAAACATCAAGCATTACATCACCTATTACAGCGATCTTTATTTTTTTTAAATCATTAAATATTTCTTTTATTTTAGAACTTTTTATATTAACCATTTTGTTCTCATGTTTAGTTTAACTTTGCGTTCTTGATCGGTACTCCGTTTACAACATAATAATACTCATTGGATAAACCCAGCATTGCATGATCTCCTTTGGAGTTACCCAGAGTTATTATCTGTGAATTTTCAGAATAATACTCCGATTCCTTTATCCTTTTTACTTTCTCTTCATTGTTACAGTTCATACCGGACAATTTACCGGTTAATTTTCCATCTTTTTCTTCCACTTTAGTACATATATATCCGTCATAACCCAGTACTTTTGCAAAATATCCTATATAAATATCCGGAGAGGCTGTAACTAATACTATTTTAAATCCATCTTCCTTCAAAGTTTCCAATAACTTAACCACTTTTTTATTGAACTTGATCTTCTTTATATATTTTTCATTTTTATTTGCAATATATGAAGTTTCCACTCCTGAATAAAATTTACCATAACTATATTCTTTCATGTCATCTCTAGAGATCTTCCCGAGAAAATATTTAATTAAATTAAATACTAAACCGGGTAAAGAATTACAGATCCTAAATATGGTTGAATAGTAAAATAGTGATCTAATGTAAGAATCTTTCCTAGTGATAGTTCCATCGAAATCACTGAATACTATTTTATTTGATACTTCCGTCAATTTATCCTACTACTATTTTCTTCATTACTTATAAATACTTTCTTACTTCTGTTTCCATAAGATATCAATTTATTATCCATTATGCTGATACCTTTAAGATCTGAATCTGGAGCTAGGATTATTCGTTCAATAGCCGGTTGCAATTTACCATTATAAACAGCCTTGTTAACATCAATCTTGTATATAAGATCTTTTGATATCTTATTTGCTAGAACATAAAGATCATTTCCAACACAGGATAGATTTTTTATATAAAATTCACTCTTAATTTTAAAACTTGTCTGACTCTTAAGAGTTCTACCTTCTGTTAAGAAATCTGATTTGCAGAAATATAAATATCCCGAATATATGTAATCGTTGATAACAATGAACTTCTCGTTATTAAAATTGACAGTTGCAAGAGTTGCTGATGAAGCAAATCCTGTACTATATTCTTCAACTATATCAAAAACATCCTCATTCATAATTTTCAATAAATCCAGCTTGTAAACCTTATTTAAAAGATCATCAATGACATATAGGTATTCACCATCAAACTCAATGTCTTTCACTTGAGTTAAATATGAAGGAAGATCCAATGATTTAAAGAAATCAATTTTATCATTTTCACTTTTGTAAATAAAAAGTTTAGATTCCTTATTCTCAATAGTAGACACGAGTAATATAAAGTTATTTATCGCAACAATACCCCTATTTCTATAATTTTCAGTTTCATGAAAATCGTCTAATGCTTTCCATTGAATTGTTTCAGCATTACTTTCAAATTTATTAATAATCAGATCTAAAAAATATGGTGAAATGAGAAACATCGTAATGATCATAACAATACTGGCTACAATTTTATAAATTGCTTTTACTTTACCTCCCAAACTGAAGAGATAATCCACAAGAGAATATAAGGTTACACCAATAACAAGAAATGATATCGAGAATGTTGTAAGGTAATTGATAGAAAAATGAATATTCTTCAGATTGAAAAGCATAGTAATTAAAATTATCATCAATCCAATAATAAGTGCTAATAGCTTTCCTTTTATCTTAAAAATCAACAATAAAGAAATATTTAAAACTAATCCAACTATCGCAGTCCAAAACAAGAAAGTATCAGAAAGAATTCCGCCTTCTTGTATAACATTTATCATCAATGCATACATTAGCAAGTATTGACCACCGAATTGAACAGCTCCTTTGAGCTTGCCACTAAACCGTGCACTAAGCACAGTGCCAGAGAATGATGCAAATATCCGAACGTATGCCACTATTATATCTCTAAAAAAGAAGAATACCATAAACCATATTGGAAATAGTCCATGATAAGCTAATGCAAAAAAGTAGAAAAATCTCGATATTGAATCCGAGAGTGGATCCAGTATTTTACCAAGATCAGTTACTAGATTTTCTCTTCTTGCTACATATCCATCGATTATATCAGATACTTCGGATAAACTCATAATGATATAAGCGATGACCAGAAGTTTGATATTCCCACTGAATATCAACAATACCCCAATTATTGTTAATATAACTCTGGAGACGGTAATAATATTCACTTTGTTTAAATATTTCTTATCCATTATTTCTACTATTTTTATTTTTTATTATTTGTTACTTACTAAAAGATATGAATTTAACTTGTTAAAGTCACTAACAAAAATTTAATCATTAAGAACGAATCTTACCAATTCTTTCTCTATACCATCCCAAGTGTACTTTAAGCTGGCTTGTTTACAATTCTCTTTCATATCGCTTAACAGACCTTGATCGTTAAGCATTATATTCAAAGTTTCTGAGATCAATTCAATATCAGAAGGATCAATAACTTTGCCGACTATATTATCCTTTACAACTTTACTTATCTCTGGAAAATCTGAAGCTAATTGTGGGACTTCAGCCTGTAAATACTCAAACATCTTATTCGGTGTGGAGTAATAAAAACTTTCCCCACTATTTTTGATCAGACAGAGACCTACACTTGCACATACTGTATAATTAATAAGTTGATCATGAGGTACTTCATCAAGAAAATAAATTCTATCGGTCAAACTAAGTTCTTCTGATAACACCTTCAATGATTCTTTCTCTTTTCCTTCTCCAATCAGAATTAATACTGCCTTTTTATCAACTTTTACAAACGCCTTTACTACATCATCAAGTCCGTTATTAAGCAACATATGCCCTTGATAGAGAATTATTTTCTTGTCTTTATCAATGTTTAATTTTTTATGGATATAATATTTATCATCAGGTAAATCTTTTCCCATTGGTAAATTTGAAAATACTTTTACAGTTTTCAAATCATATATTTCTTTTAGCTTTTCAGCTATCGGATCAGATACTGTGATCACTTTATCTGCTCTTTTAATAAAAAGCTTTTCATAGGTGATCCAAAACCATTTCATGAACGGCCTATCCGCAACATGGGAATTACCATGCCAGTATTCATGAGCATCGTAAACAAACGGGATTCTTTTTAACTTTGCTGCTAAATAAACAGGCAATAAAGGAAAAATATCGTGGGAGTATAAAATATCTGCCTTGGTCACTAGCAATTTATAGAATAATTTCATCCAGAAGATCATCATATTTATCGAGAATGGTAAACCTTCATATATAACCACTCGTTTGACTTTTATATTTTCCCATCCGGATAATACTTTACCGCTCTTTTGCTTAATACCAATAATTTTCACTTTGTGTCCGAATTTTAAAAAGCTGGTTGCTGTTTTAAAACCTCTGTATTCAGTATGTAAGTGATCGTAAACTGCGAATACGATATTTTTCTTCATCGGTTTTTTCATTTTTTATTGTGTGTCCTGTAGAGACGTAGCAGTGCTACGTTTTTACTTCAACACATCCTCATTCAATCTATAGAAACCATTAAAGTTTTCAGGCTTTAACCAATAATATTTTAACTGGTCATACTTTGTAATCACCACAGAATTTTTACTGTCAGAAGCATAAATTAGATCAAAAGCATCAGCTGAAGATAAATTTATTACCATTGCTAACATTCCGTTATTCAACTTTAAAAGATCTCCATTCCTTAGAGATGAGCTTTTTATATTGTGAATATTCTTTCTTATTTCATCCATCTGCATATAACCTTTGAACTTCATACCTGAATTCTCAGCCGCGTGTTGATATATCTTACATATTAAATGTGAATTATCAGTTGCTTTATCTTTGTCAGGGTCACCACCGTTTTTAAAACGAAGTCCGTTATATTTTTTTGAATAATACAATATCTGATCTTCAAAAGTATCGATATCTCCAGATATAGATTCAATTTCATCGGAAATTTCATCTTCAAATTGCATGTTCATAGCATCTTCATCACTTGGAATAACTTCTTTTTCTATCTTATCTTTCTGGGTAGGTTCAGAAATGTCTTTTACTTTTTCTTTTATGTCATCAACCGATCTTTCAAAGAATGATGAATCCTTTAATAAAAAATAATAACCTCCATACAATAAAGCTCCAATTATCAATAGTGAAAATATTGTATCCATAAAAGAACTTTGAGTTGCTTTTTTCTTTTTCTTTGTTGTTTTTCTTTTTGCCATTAGTTTAGTCCTTTTAGATTATATTATGAAAATCAATAATTGAACACATCCTATGATAAACCCTAATATTCCACCGAAATATGTCACATGAGCTAATTCTTTTTTTGCAACACTGATGATTATCTCTTCAAGTCTTTCCAGTGAAAATTCTTTTACTTTCCTACTTACAGTATCCTTAACATCCATTTCATCTAATATAGCCGGAAGTTCAGTATCTATCATACCGATTACTTTTTCAGAGATCATTTGTTTAATATCATCTGTGATAAAGGATGAAAGCATCCCAAATTGATCATACATTGAATCCAGTGCTTTATAAATCTTATTTTTCACTTCTTCTTTTTTAAAAAGATCATGCAATGAATCTGCTGTCACAAGATGTTCTCCTACAGTTTCACCGATCTTTGCAGCTAACTTATGATGTTCCTTAGGTATAACTCCGGGAGTGAATGGCAGTCTCATTCCAAGAAACTTTATCGGTTTAAATGGCCTGAATAACATTTTTATTGCAAGATAATTTGTAAACAATCCGATTATTGCCCCAATTATTGGGATCATTATATATTTAATTGTTTGAGTGTCCATTTGTATTCCTTTTCTTTGTCATCCTGAATTTATTCAGGATCTTTCTTTTATTTATCAGTTTCCTGGGAACGGCTGTTAGGCGTTCCCTACGGAATAATCCCTAATCTTAACCGCTACCGCCTGATATCTATCTAATTTAGTATCTTTTGTAGCTTTTCTCTTTAGGAACGGTAATAGTTTTACAAGCTTGAAACCATTTAGTTTCAATAATTCTTTGATCTCTTCCGAAGTATAACCTCTTTCGTAATGAGTCTCATCGAAAGAAGCATATTTCTCATCTTCTTCTCTTATGAAAAACTTCATTTTGCACTCTAGAATAAGTTTATCATAGTTAAATTCCGAATCGTAAGAAATGAAGAATTGTTCAGTTTCTTCGATCCTCACTCCTTCCCATTCGTTTATCAATCCGAATACTGTATTAAAATCAAATAAGAATACACCACCTTTCTTCATTGCTTTATTTGTGGAAGCAAAACATTTTGAAAGTTTTTTCTTGTCCGTGATGTAGTTGATTGTATCAAAACAAGAGATCACATTATCAAATTTTTTCTTAGTTTTGAAATTTATCATGTCTGATTCAATAAATTCCACACCGGGATGTTTGTAGCTTGATAATTCGATCATTTCATGCGAAATGTCCAAACCGGTTACTTCATAACCGAGTTGCCTGAAATAGATCAATTCTTCTGAAGTTCCACATCCCAGGTCTAGGACATTTGTTCTATCTCCCCCTGCACCGATAATAAGATCATCCAGATAATCCACAAGATCATTATAGTCAAAGGGTTCCATTATCATATCGTAGTGTTGTGCAATTTTATTAAACATTTATTTATCACCTAATTTAATTTTTATTTTTCACTTAATTGAGTTACTGTTTTTCACCTAATTTAATTTTTATTGTATTTAATAATTCTTCGTGAATTATCCTATTTGCAGCAATTATGCAACCATGATCAAAATATTCTTTTTCACCTTTGAAATCAGTTATTTTTCCACCTGCTTCTTCTATTATCAATATACCTGCTGCAATATCCCATGGAGACAACCAACCTTCAAAAAACCCATCGAAACGACCACAAGCTATGTAAGCAAGATCGATCGCTGCACTTCCCATTCTTCTTAGCCCTGAACATTTACCTAAAACATCTGACAGACAATCAAAATATGCTTCTTTTTTCTCAGGTATTCTAAATGGCATACCTGTAGCAATTAAAGATCTTGAAATATCGTTTTCTTTTGAAATAGATATTTTAGCTTTATTTAGGAATGCACCTTTACCTTTGACAGCATAGAACAATTCATCATCATAGGGTAAATAAATTACTCCAACTTTAACCTCATCATTACTGAAATATGCTATTGATACAGCACTATGCTTAAGGTCATGTATGAAATTCGTCGTACCATCCAAAGGATCAATTATCCAGAGTTTATCCTGTGGCGTAAAGCTTCCACCGTCTTCTTCTGCTAAGAATTTATGATCTGGGAATTCTGCAGAAATTATACTCTTTATTTCATCTTGACATTTAACATCTACTTCAGTCACATAATCAGACTTAGACTTTATTTCAATTGTTTTAGCCTTATTATGAAGAATAATATCTCCGGCTTTTTTAGCTGCTTTGATAGCTGTATTTAAAATTTTATCATAATCCATAATTTATTTCAAGCAGTAGTAAAAATATTTTAATTCTTCAACTTCTTTTTTATCATTAATAAAATCTTTCTTTGTTGGAACTTTCAATACTTCAGCTAACTTATTCGCTTCGGTAAAATATTTCTTTCTGGCTTTTTCGATATTCTTTGGATCAATATCCTTTAATTCATACTTTTTTAGAACATTTAAATTTCTGTATTTCTCTTTATGATCAATATTTACCCAGTCTGCTGACTTGATATCGAATTTGTATCTAAGCAAGAATTTTTCTCCATGTTCAGCAATGAAATTAATTGCATTTATCAAAAAGTTGATATCTTTTTTTGTAAAAACATAATGTAAATTTATTCTCGACCAGCCTGGTTTTACTCCACCTACACCTTTAGTTATGGTCCTTCTATATTTATCTGAAGTTTTCAGATCAATATTGAGAAGTCTGTGTCCATAAGGTCCTGCACAACTACATCCTGCCCTAGATTGAATTCCAAAAAGATCGCTGAGTAATCTAGTTACTAATCTCGGATGAATATATCGATCAAGATGTTTAATCATAAATGAAATTATTGGAATTCTCTTCTCAGGATCTTTATTACCAATTATTTCTACTTTTTTGCTGTTCAAAATTGAGCTGAAGAATAGTTGTTTGTTCTCTTCTTCCTTTTCCTCAATTATATCAACACCGATCTTTTCTTTTGTTTCCATTGCTAACGCAGTTTTGATAGTCTGTAATATCGGAGGAGTTCCCGCCTTTTCCCTTGTTTCAATATCCTCTGAATAATCATGTTCAAAATATCCTACATAATCTACAGTTCCACCACCAGCTGTTGTAGGTGGAAGATCTTTTCTGTACATCTTTTCATGAAATATTAGGACTCCCGCACTTCCCGGACCTCCTAAGAATTTATGCGGCGAAAAGAAAATCGCATCGTAATAATTATCTTTATCTTTTTGCATATTTATTTTTACATAAGGAGCTATTGCTGCAAAGTCAAAAAATGCGTAAGCTCCATACTTATGAGCTATCCTGGCTATTTCGTCAGGATCTGAAAGAATACCTGTAATGTTAGAACCCGCTGAAATTGAACAAATTTTTATTCTTTCTTTATATTTTTTGTCTGACAATTTACTTCTTAGGTCCCTCATATCTATAAGACCATCATTACCCAACTCAACAACAACCAATTCTGCAAATGCTTCCCGCCACATCAATTCATTTGTGTGATGCTCGAAAGGACCAATGAAAACAACCGGTCTATCCTGATTTATTCTTTCAAGTACATTACAACCTTCACATCCTAAACTTTTAATTGAATTGTATATCCTTTCCTGAGTTGCAGGTGGAATATAAACTCCAAATATCTCTTGAAGTTTTTTAAGCGCTCCAGTAGAACCTGATCCGGTAGAAATGATCTTATATTCTTTTCCAGCATTTACATATTGCTTAATATTTTCTTCAGACTGATGAAACAAGTTAGTAAGATATTTACCAGTATAATCATCAGTTGTATGAGTGTTTGCATATGATTTTTCAATATTTATTAATTTTTCTTCGATGAAATAAAGATTTCTGCCTGATGCTGTATAATCAGCATAGAATAAATTTCTTTCTCCGTAAGGTGTTTCTATTACCGAATAATTTCCTATTATTTCTTGTCTTATGTAATCTAAACTAATCTTCTTCATACTTAATACTCACGATTTAATATAAATTCCACATACTCTTTATAAGTTATTTAATATAATGAAAGTTCTATTAAATTTCTAATCTTTATTTATTTAATTTTATATGATTATGTGTTATTAAAATTACAATTATAATGCCTAGTTTAAGATTTTTATGAATTTAATCATTGTTATTAATGGTATATATGACTATTTTAGTGCTAGAAATAATGCAAGTAATAACTTTAAGGGAGTTAATTATGAAAAAATTCGTATCAATAGCCATTATAATTCTTGTGGTAGCATTGACGTCAAAACCAATACAAGTAAATACTGCGCAAAATATTGCTTTAAGCTGGTACAAAGCTTATTCCGCAAATAAAACAACACCTAAAGTTTCTTCTATTAACGAAATTAAGTCAGGCGAGCAGGTTGATATTTTCGTTTTAAATATGGAGAAGGGATTTGTTTTAGTAGCAGGAGATGATGCATCAAAACCGGTACTAGGATATTCGTTAGATCAAGATTTTGATTATTCTGATAATAAACCTAATATAAAATCCTGGATTGATGCTTATAGAACAAGTATACAAGAAATTAGAGACAATCAGTTGAGTAATGAAACAACTATAACCGAATGGACAAATATTTTAAATAAAGACTTTAGTTTAAACACAAAAGATGCTAAAGCTATTGGTCCTTTAATGACCACAACTTGGAACCAAAGTCCTATATATAATGACTACTGTCCTTTAGACGGTGGTAGTTTATCTGTAGTTGGTTGTGTTGCAACAGCAATGTCACAAATAATGAGATACCATGCCTATCCTAATCAAGGTGATAGTGAGTCATCATACTACTGTGGTTCTAATGATGTTGGGGAAACTCTTTCTGTAGATTACTCTCTTGCAACCTATAATTGGGATGAAATGCCAAGTAGTATATCTTCAGGATCATCTTCGTCTCAAAAACATGAAGTCGCCCAAATATCATATCACGCAGGAGTCGCTGTTGAAATGATGTATGGATCCAGTGCTTCAGGTGGTTCAGGTGCTTATTCTTTTGATGTTCCATACGCCTTAGAAACTTATTTCAAATATGATACAGTTGTAGATTATTATTCAAGATCTAGTTACACCGATACTCAGTGGCATGATTTAGTAATTGAAAATCTAGATAATGCACTACCTATTTACTATTCCGGTCAAGGACCTGATGGTGGACATGCTTTTATTACTGATGGATATCAAACTACAGAATATTTCCATTTTAATTGGGGATGGGGTGGATCATCTGATGGTTATTATTATTTAGACAATCTAAACCCAGGTGGTTATACTTTCAATGATGGGCATGGAATTGTAAAGGATATAAAGCCATTACCTATAGATCTAACTGTTGATCCTCTTATTGAAGACATGGAAAGCCAAGAAGATGAAATTGTGATTGATTTAAGCAATCACTTTCATAGTGTCTCAGGTCAAACTTTTCAATTTTCTATTGATCCTTTAAGTGATATCAATGGACTATCACATTCTATATCCGATGATATACTGACTTTAACGAAAACGGGAAACGGACTTTCTAGAATAAAAGTAATTGGTTCAAATCGTTTTGAGCAAATATCTGATGAGTTCTTTGTTAAGATTGGAGATCCATTACCATTATCAGGTTTGGGCAATACTTATAATCTTAATGCCTCTTCAAAAATTATTGCTGGAAATGATCCGGCTTTAAATTCAATGGAAAAATTATCTGTTTCTATGTGGCTAAAGTTGAACCAAGCTGGAATAAATCAAGGTGTTATTTCTAAAGCAATCAGCACTTCTTCAGGTTGGTATGTGCAAATACAAAACAATAATGTAATTAAATTCTCAGTTAAAACTCAGGATGGAATTTTAAGAAAAATATATAGTTCTACAGCTTTAAAAGCAGATCAATGGTATCATTTAGCCGTAGTATTTGATGGTAAAGATTTTATAATTTATCTTGACGGAGAGTTTGACACTGATAAAACTTTCGATACAGCTTCTACAATAATGCATGATGAATCCATTGGTTTATCAATAGGATACATACCTGGATTGAATTTTGATGGTAGTATTGATGAAGTATGTTTGTGGAATCAACCAAAATCATTAGATTTTTTTAGAGAGGTATTAAAATCAAAACCTTCTATTTCTGATCCTGATTTAGTATCATACTGGAATCTTGATGAAGGCTTCAGTGATAATATAATGGACATGAATAATATCAATAATGCTTTTATCGAAAATCTTAACTTAGCATATTGGTCTAATTCAACTGCTCCAATAAAATATTTCATAGAAAGAAATACAAATGCAGACGGAGTATTACCCGGTGATAAGGATGTAAATTGCACTTATTCAATTGTTAATAACGGCTTACTCGGAACTATGTCTATATTAGATCCAGTTACCGGATCATTTGAATATACTCCTGATCCTGATATTTTTGGAGTTGATACTTTAATCTACAAGATAGATGAGGATATTTATTCATCCGAGGAAGCAACGATAATAATAAATATTAAAGACGGCAACAGTATTGATAACGTATCAATACCAACTTCTGCAATTCTACATCAGAATTATCCAAATCCTTTCAATCCTGAAACTACAATATCATTCTCAATATTAGAAGAGGGAAATGTAAAACTTGTAGTTTTTGATAGAATGGGAAGAAACATTAAAACTCTTTCAGAAGGTTTTAGAAAGCAGGGAAACCATAAAATAATGTGGAATGGAAAAAATGATTTTGGTGAATCAGTTGGTTCCGGAGTGTATTATTATATGTTAAAAACAAATAATTTTACTGATGTAAAAAAGGCACTACTGATAAAATAATATTATTTTCAGCAACTAAAAAAGGGATAACTTTCATGTTATCCCTTTTTTTATTACTAGTATTAGCTAAATATATTTATCTGAAAGATAAGGGACAGTTAAAAAAACAACGATATTTATGCTTTTTAATCTTGCAAAATAGATTATTAATTCCCATTATTATTAACATTACTGCTATGAAGTAAAACTATTTCTCATTTAAGCAGTAAAACTAAATAAACTAAAAGGAACTCAGGAATGCGTTCCCCTTCATAGGAGCTTAACATGGAAAGCGATCAATTTAATAAAGCATTTGAGATCTATTCGAAAATAAAAAATAATATTCTATCCGTATTCAAAGGTGATCCATTCAACGTTGACCTTCTTCTTGGTGGCTACTTTACCAACGGGCATATTTTACTTGAAGATTATCCGGGAACAGGTAAAACGACTTTAGCAAAAGCATTAGCTCTTTCTATCCAAACAGATTTTAAAAGAATACAATTCACACCGGATCTATTACCAACAGATATTACAGGAGTAAATGTTTTCAACGTTAAAGAGCAAAATTTCTACCTGCAAAAAGGACCAGTATTTACCAATATTTTACTAGCAGATGAGATCAATAGAACAACTTCAAGGACCCAATCCGCATTGCTTGAAGCTATGGAAGAAAAGCAGGTTACAATAGACGGTACTATTTATCCTCTCAGTGAAGATTTCTTTGTTGTGTCAACTTTAAATCCTGCTGAACTACAAGGTACCTATCCCCTTCCTGAATCACAGATCGATAGGTTTGCTCTCTGCTTCTCTTTAGGATATGTTTCTAAGGAAGAAGAAGTTGAGATGCTGGATATGAAAAATCCATCTAAGCCGTTAGAAGATCTTAAACAATGTTCAACTTTAGATGAAGTGATGATCGTTCGAAATGCCCTGAAAGAAATAAAAATAGATAAAGATATTAAAGATTTTATTGTTGAATTAGTAAGAAGAACTAGATCATATGATGGAATACTTATAGGTGCGAGCCCAAGGGCCTCGATTGGATTGCAAAAATTAAGTAAGATCCTGGCACTATCAGAGAACAAAGAATTTGTTACCCCTGATCATGTAACAAGATTAGCACCTTATGTATTGGGACACCGATTGATTTTTGACCAATTTGTTAACGATGGTGAAATAAAACAAATCGATATCATCGACAACATAATCAAAGAAACACCAATACCAAAGTAGAGACGTAGCACTGCTACGTCTCACGCACAGTAAAACCGTAGGACCAAAAACCATGTCTGCCCAATTTTTTTACAAAAGCTATGCGAATTTCTCTAAACGTGGGAGAAAGATCAGATTATCTGTCACTCCATTCGGATTGATAGTAATATCGGTATGTGTGATAAGTGGTTTTGCAGGTATAAATCTAATGTCGTCATTTCTATATCGGCTTTTTGCTCTTTCACTTTCTCTATTAATCATTTCATATTTCTCAAGAGATAAGAATTTTGAAAATTTAAAAGTAAAACTTTTCTTTCCAAAACAGTTCCCTATTGGAGAAACTTCAAAATATTCTGTCAAAATTTTTAATGACAGTAAAAAAAACTTACATGATATAAAATTAATACCCATAGTTAAAAACACAATTCCAAGTTTAGACCAATTTGTATCAATTAAAGAACCACACGAGGATAAAAGAAATATTTGGGATAGGAAAATATTCGCATACAGGTGGATGTGGCATGTTATTAGACTATTCAAAGCTGAGTTTATCACTGTAAATATTAAAGTTGTTAAAGCAGGTTCTTTTGCTATTGAAAAACCATCATTTGTCCCTGTCAAAAGAGGAATAATTTCTATTGACGGTGTATATCTTATCAAAAAAGATCTATTTGGATTGTTTAATACATCAAAATTCTTTGAATTAGATGAAACTATCACAATACTTCCTAGAAAGTATAAAATGGATAAGAAAATCATTAATATTATTAAAGCTGATATTGATAGAACGAAGAATTCATTATACAATATTTTACATAAACATAAAACAGGTGACTTTGTAGGATTACGTGAATATGTTCCCGGTGATCCAGTAAGGAATATTCATTGGAAATCCTGGGCTAAAACAGATAGACCAACAGTCATTGAAAAGGGTTTTGGAAAGGTAAATGAGTTTAATATTCTCCTTTTTAATAAAATTCGCAGTGAAGATGAAGGATTTGCTTTAAAATTTGAAGACACATTATCTTTCACTTATTCATTATTGGAATACTTTTCTAAAAATTGGTTTACTGTTAATTTTTATTATTTCAAGAATGACCAATTGAAAACTTTAACAGTTACAAATGACAAGGGTAACTATCCCAAACTTTATGAAATTTTATGCCGGGTAGAATACTTTATCGACTCTGAAATTGAAAAGAGTGCAAATCAATTAAGAAAGAAATTAAAGAAACATTCTAACTCCTTTTTTATACTTCCCGAAAATGATGATAATATTATAAATTTTGTAAATAACTTCAAACCTATTATTGCTATAAATACTGATGAAACAATTGAAATAAAAAGGATCATTCAAATACCTAAAGTAAATAACAACGTTGAGCAGATAACGATTTTATGAGAAAGTATCCATTATTAATATCTCTTGCTCTTTTGTATTGGGGTTTTAATACCGACCATTTATTGATTGCAAGTATTTTTATGATATTACTTGAGTCGCATAGATTTGTGAAGTTTAGATGGGATTTCTCAACTAAAGACTTCAATATGATATCTATTCTATCGACACTAGGCACAATTGGATATTTGATCTTTTTTACAAATTCCAATCAAAATACAGGATTTATTTCTGCTTATCTAAAATTTCTTCCAATAATTTTATTCCCTTTGAATTTCTTCTATTTATATAGCACCTCTGAAGTTATTAATGCAAAAAAGCTGTTCTTATTGTTTGTAGTAAATAAATATACAATTGTTCACCCGTATTCTAAGAAATTTCAGCCTGATTATATTTTCTTTGCAAGTGTATTAATAGGTGGAAGCATTCCAAAAGGAATTTTTTCATTTCCTGCAATGATATTATTAATAGTACCGATACTATACTTTAATAAGTCTAAAAATTATAAGTTTATTACGTGGATAGTAAGTTTGGTATCTGTGATAATTATTGCGCTCATGCTGCAATTTAGTATTTCAAATACTTTCTTTTTCATGAAAGATGTTTTAACCGACTTGTATCTTAGTTATTTTATTAAAAATAGTGACAGTAGTCTTTCGATTGGTAATATCGGTAGTATGAAGGATGATTTTAAGATCGAATTAAGAGCAGAAATCTACAACTTAAATCAATCATACTATCACCTTAAAAGTGAAGTTTTTAACAGTTATTCCAACGGTGTGTGGAGAACTTCTACAAATGGATCTAATAAATTTCATCAAATCCATGTTAATTATGAAAAAGATAATGTTGATTCAATGAGAATATTCTTTTTTTCATCAGGAAAAAATAACTACCTTAAGTTACCTTTTACTGCTGGTGCTATAGCAGGACTCAGTGAAGGTCAATTAAGTATTAACGATCTTGGAAGAATAACACTCAACGACCCGCAATATTTAACCGACTACAAAACATTCAGCAGGAATGATTCAATCATTAATTTTAATAGTGAACCTGATATAGATGACCTAAAAGTAAATATTTTAGACCAAACTTTGATCACTGCTATCATTGACTCTTTAGGCTTGAAAGAATTACCTTTAAATAAAATTTATCGTACTTTGTCGAATTACTTCATAACAGATTATCAATATTCTCTGGATTATGTAGAACAAAGAAATTATAACAAGTTGAAAAACTTCATTAATGCAAAAGAGGGACATTGTGAACTTTTTGCTACATTATCATGCTTGATATTCAGACAACTCGGTTATCCAAGTAGATATGTTACAGGATATCTTCTCAGTGAATATAATGAGTTTGAAGAGCTTCATGTTGCCAGGAAAAAAGACAGACATGCATGGATATATGTTAATGATAATGTAGGCAACTGGTATGAATTTGATACTACACCACCGGACATCTCATTTAATAGGTCTGAATCCGGAATTTTAAGCAATATATACGATATGATGTCATATATGTACTACAAAGCTTTTATGTTCAGGAAATACAATAATGATCTATTCAAGAATATTCTATTGCTTTCAATAATTCCACTTGCACTATTCCTATTGTACAGAATTCTAAGAGGAGTTCAGTATCGAGGAAATCTAAAAAAAGATCGTTCAAAATCTCCTTACAAAATATTGGATGAGTTATCAATGATCGAAGAGAAATTAAAGAATCACAAGTTAGAGGATCATGAAACGTTATCGAAATGGTTTGAACGCATCCGTAGGGAACGCAGGAATGCGTTCCTCACGGAAGTGGAAAGAGAAAAATTCGATATTATTCAAAAATTATATTATAAAAAAAGATATTTTTCAGAGGGATTTAGACAAGAACACGATGATGAATTACAAAAACAAATCGACAACATTTCGTAAGGGACGCAGATCTGCGTCCCCTACGAATACATTATCAAACTTCAAATTGCTTTATCAATTTTTTAAACTTGAAAACCGGAGAGAATTCTGTAGTCGTCTGCAATATCCTTCCTAAAAAACCATCTATGATTTTTTTATCTTCTACGATCCCTTTCTGATTCAAAATCAATAATGATTCTATTACAGCTTGCCTTACCTTGTTATTCGTATTAAAAAACAAGTCTGAAAAATCTTCAAATTTATCAATATCATTTATGAACTTTGTATATGCTGCAACTGCATTTATCACAATAAGAAAATTCTTGTGTTTTAAAAGCATTTTTACTTCAGCAACAACTTTTTCGTTTGATCGTAGTTCCTTAGAGAAATAAATTACATTTAAAAGACCTTCAGATACTGTTTCAAAGTATTTATCATTCAACGAGCTTAATATGTCCTTTTCAACAGTTTCACTGAATCTTCCTATCTTCCTGTAAGCAGTCATGATATTTCTTCTAATGAAGTTGACCTGCTGATATTCTCCACCAAAAAATCTCTGTAAGAATGATACTTTCCTAGTATCATTAAACAATTTACTCAAGAAAGGTATCTTCTCTTCAGCATAGGTTAGTCCAGAAAGCTTTACTGCATAATTCCTAACTTGCCACGCATCATAGTTAAAATAATGACTGGTTCTATATCGGAGATAATCTAGGTACTTATTACTAATCACTTCTTCCTTACTCATCTTAGACAGAATATTTATCAGTTGAGGTGCTCTAAAATTAGCATAAGGGTTTTTTTCAATTATTTCTTCAGCAACATATTCTTTTTTATTCGTATTGTTTAATATTTCTTCAATAAATTGGTATATCTTCTCTGTTCCTGAGTCTTTTATATAATTCTTTGCATTTTTTTCAAGTTCTGCAATTCTATCTTTATCATTATATAATTCTATTATTTTTTCGCTGAGTTTCTTTCCACTCACCATTACTGCAAACTCTTCATTATCTATTATTATATCTTCATAAATAACTTCAGCAGCCCCTGCATCTTTAATATCCTCAGCATTTATAACTTGATGATCTCCAGATAAGTTAGCTTTAGGGATTATCAACGATACTCTACCACAAACAGCGATCTCATTGATCGTACCACCACCTCTTGTAATTATCAGGTCTGAAGCTAAATAATAGTCTTTAATATTCTCTGCATAATCCATTCTGCTGTAGAATTTAAAATCCTCTTGATCTATTGAGTTGTATCCGAACCTGCGAATTGTATCAAGAACACCATTGTATGCTACTGTTCCTTTTCCTGTTACATGAATTATCTTCAGTTTTGAAAGGTCTTTCAAGTATCTAAGACTATCAACGATACTTCGGTTTATCGTTCTTGCTCCCTGAGAACCTCCTACAACAAACACTACAAACAGATCCTTGTCAATTCCAAGGTTCTTTCTCGATTCTTCTCTCGTTCCATGCTTAAATTCATCTCTAACTGGATAACCAACATATTTACCGTTGTTTTTAAAGTACTCAAGACATGATTTGTATGACAAACCTACGCCGTCACACATAGGTCCGGCTTTACGGATCATTTTGCCCGGTTCGGCATTCGCTTCATGAAGAAATAATTTAGCTTTTGATAATTTGAGTTTTCGTAATAATCTTCCAGCAAATATTGGAGAAGCAGAAACAAATCCACCCGTTCCAATTATTATATTAGGTCTAAAAAGGACTATATGAATGCAACTTTTAAAAATTCCAAAAAATAATGAAATAACAAATAATAGAAATTTTAAACTGAATTTTGATCCGGGCAATCCAGTAGCAGGGATAAATTTAATCTTGTACCCTTTAGCAGGTACTATTTTAGCTTCAATTCTACCGTGAGTACCTATGTACAGGAATTTTGCATCTTTGTCTTTCGTTTTTATGTAATTTGCAATGGCTAAAGCAGGATATACATGTCCACCGGTTCCGCCACCTGTTAAAATATATTTCATGTTAAGATTTTTCCTCTTTTTTCTTATAGAACATTCCCATTAGGAACAAAATAATACCTAATGCCCACATCGCGAACATTGAAGAACCTAACGGACTGGTAATTCCAATAACTGAAAAAATAAACCCAAGATTCAGATTAACCGTTTTTCTATCTTTTGAACTTTGAAGTATAAGTTTACCTTGTTTTATCATATTTAAAGCTAAAGAATAAATTCCTGCTGTCAAAATATACTGAATACCTTTGATATATGCCTGATCAAAAATTATCATAGCCAATCCTAATATTCCAAATAATATGGCTGAAATCAGTATTATTATTTTAAGTATTTTTGTTGAATCTTTTTTCTTATCCATTCTTCCTCACTGGTTTATCAAATAATAAAAAATCATTTTCCGTTTCCCAACTGATAAAACCAAATTGTTTAAAATTATCATGCCATTTTTTATCATACTTGGGGATTACCGAATTAATCTCAAATTTTTTGTTTTTATACGCTATTTGTTTTATCTTTTTTAATATCTCTAAGGCATAGTTTGGTGAACTAGAATAAAAGTAACCGATAAACAGATCAGTATCTTTTAAGAAATATAGGCATAATGCTTGAATGCCATTCTTATCCTTTATTACAAGACATCCATCTTTTTTTACAAATTCTTCATAAATTATTTCTTTTGTAAACGGTTTCACAACCCAGTTAACACAAATACCATTTTTAAAATACTTTGCAGGTCTTACTTTCTTGAAATGATTCCAAACTACCTCATTATCACTAAATTCTTCTGTCCTGTTACCTTTATATTTAGGCACAAATTTTAATTTTGGTAAAAACAAAGATTTATGATCTCGTTTTTCAATGATCCTGAAACCTATTTTTTGAAAAAGATTTATTGATTCGACATTATAAATGTATGTCGAGAAACGAATTGTTCTGATATTTTTATTCTTTGATAATTTGCCTAGAAAATAATTTGTCAAAAAGATACCGACACCTTTCACATTACTCTTTAAATCTTTCCTAAGACCTTCTATCCACGCATCATGCTTTGAAACCATTGTAAGTTTTTCAAAACCAATGACCTTGCCTTTTTCATCAATAGCAGCAATGAATTCCCCATCTTTATCATTTACCCACTTATCAAAAACTCTTGGAATGTAATCATCCCCATCCCAAATATCTTTAGTGATCTCTATTGCTCTTTTTTTATCTTTTAAAGTTAATTTGCGTACTTTTAACATTTTGCTCTCACTAAGGTTTAAATATTTATAAATATATGAAATCATTCTAAAATATTCTATATGTGTTTTCATTAAAAAATAAAAAAAGGAACGCATAATTTGCGTTCCTTACCCTTCGAGAAATTTTGTGCATTTCGTGGTAGAATTAATCTTCTAAAGAATGCACCAATAATCCTGACCTTAATTTCGGTTCGAACCAAGTAGATTTAGGAGGCATAACCTTACCCGCATCAGCTATATTCATCAACTCTTCAATAGAAGTTGGATGCATTGCAAACGCAACCTGGAATTTTTCACTATTAACAAGTCTTTCAAGCTCCTCAAGTCCTCTGATACCACCGATAAAATCAACATCATCACTTGTTCTAGGATCTGTAATACCGAAGAATGGATCTAGTATGTTATTCTGAAGAACTGCAATGTCCAATGAATTAACAGGATCACCTTTTACAATATACTCTTCTCTTATTGTAAGTTTATACCATTCATTTTTATAGTACATTCCAACTCTACTTTTACAGCAAGGCTTATATTTATCTGCACCTTTCTTTTCAACTTCGTAAACTTTTTCAATAGCTGAGAACATTTCTTCTTCTGTGTGTCCGTTCAAACTTTTAAGAACTCTATTGTAGTCCATTATCAAAAGCTGTTCATCAGGGAAAAGAACTGAAAGAAAATAATTATACTCTTCGTTCCCCGTATGATTAGGATTAGCTTGTTTTCTTCTGTTAGCAACGATAGCAGCGGAAGCTGATCTGTGATGACCGTCAGCAACATATAAAAAGTTTAATTTTGCAAATTCAACGACAAGTTTGTCACTTAATTCATCATTTTCAATAGTCCATACAGTATGGCCGATACCATCAGTTGCTATGAAGTCATATACCGGAGCTTCCTTTACAGCTTCTGCAACTAGATCATCAATAGATTTCTGAGCTCTATAAGTTAAGAAAATAGGACCTGCGTTCACATTTGTTGTATCAACATGTTTAATTCTATCATTCTCTTTCACTTTTCTAGTGTGCTCATGCTTCTTTATCACATCATCGTCATAATCTTTAGCACTGCAGCATCCAACAATACCATACTGCTCTTTACCATTCATAGTCTGACGGTAGATATAAAGCATATCTTTATCATCTTTGATCAAAGTTCCTTCTGCAATAAATTTGTTGATATTATTTTTTGCAGTCTGATAAACTTCTTCAGAATAAAGATCGATACCAACAGGAAGATCTACTTCAGGCTTTACAACATGAAGGAATGAATATTCATTATCTTTAGTTAATTCTCTTGCTTCTTCACTGTTAAGAACATCGTAAGGAAAACTTGCAACTTTTTCTTCAAGTCCTTTCTTAGGCCTGATAGCCTTGAATTTTCTTAGAACTGCCATGTCTCGCTCCGTTTTTATATTTTAATTAATATTATTTTAAGCAATGCAATATATTTTGAATTTTGGTGTTGGTCAAGAATATTTTTTAGAGGGAATAAATTAAAATAATTCAATTCCCACGCAACCTTTTTCATTTTATATAGTCTAATACATTGTTATCAATAAAAAGAAATTTTTTCCTTATGAAAACAATCAATTACTACCTATATTTAATCTGTACAGACGTAGTACCACTACGTCTCGGTAAATCGAATTAAACAATAAAAAAAATAAAATTTCAGGATAAAAATGAAAAACAAGAAAAAGAAATTCATCTGGTTGATAATAATTCTGATCATTGCAAGTATCGGCTATAAATTAGCTACTAAGAAAAAAGAAATTACAACTATTGAATCCGACGAAGTAAAGAAGAGAGTTATCGTTAAAACGATCTCGGCTTCAGGAATAGTTGAACCTATTAAAACTGTGAATATATCTTCAGAGATAGCTGCAAATATTAAAAGATTATTGGTCAAAGAAGGTGATCTTGTAAAAAAGGGTGATCTTCTTCTTGAACTGGATAGAAAAAATATTGAAGCAGAGGTTGAACAGCAGAAAGCAGGTTTAGCACAGCAGAAGTATAATTCTCAAATGGCAAATTCCAGACTAAAACAATCTGAATTAGACTATGATAATAAAGTAAAACTAATGAATAGTAATTTTCTCTCTGAGACTGATTTTGAAAATGTTAAACTTAATCTCGATATTGCAAAAACAAGCTATGAATCATCCTTAGAAAGTATAAAGCTACAGGAAGCTTACCTTGAACAATCAAGGGATAGATTGAATAAAACTAACTTCTATGCTCCAATGGACGGACTTGTATCAAAGATATACAAAGAAGAAGGTGAAATGGTTCTCGGCAGTCAGTTCAATACAGATGTTGTACTTGACCTTGTTGATGTGAAAGAACTACAAGTTAATATTGAGGTCGATGAAAATGATGTGCCATTGATAGCTCTGCAAGACTCTGTGAAAGTAACTATTGATGCGCTTCCTGACACCGTTTTCAAAGGTATAGTTACTGAGATAGGAAACTCACCTGCATTCCTGGGTAACTCTGAAAGATCAGTTGCTTATAAAGTTATGGTCAAAATGCTTGCAAAAGATCCGGGTATAAAGCCTGGCATGACTTCTTATACAGAAATAATCACTGATGTCGTCACTGATGTTATCTCTATTCCTATTCAGGCTTTAGCACGAAGGAAATATTCAGAGTTGAATAATGATGATGATGAAAATGAAGAAGTTGAAGAAGAAGAAATTGAAAAAGGTATAGTTTGGTCTAATGAAAGTGAATATGCTGATGTAGTATTTAAATTATTACCGAAAGGGTCTGATGATATTTATACTGTAGAGACTGCTCAGGTAAAAACAGGTATCGCAAACAACAGATTCATAGAAATTACTGAAGGACTTGAAGAAGGTGACCTGATCGTAATTGGAAATTACAAGACCATAAGTAAAGTACTTAAAGATGAAATGGAAGTTAAAGATACAACTATTAAGGATAAATAACTCATGGAAGAAAATTTAATAAAGATAGAAAATATCAGAAAGACCTATACTCCCGGTAAAGAAAAAATACATGCTTTGGACGGAGTATCTCTCAATATCAAAAAGGGGGAATATATAGCTATTATGGGTGCTTCCGGATCAGGAAAATCCACACTAATGAATATAATCGGTTGTCTTGATGTTGCTACAAGCGGGAAATATTATTTGAATAAACATAATGTTGAAAGCTTGAATGATAATGAACTGGCAACGATCAGAAATAAAGAGATCGGATTTGTATTTCAGACATTTAATTTATTAGCAAGATCTACAGCACTGCACAATGTTGAATTACCTTTGATATACTCAAAAGTATCTTCTTCACAGAGAAAAGAAAGATCTATAGTTGCGTTGGAAAAAGTTGGCCTCGGTGACAGAATGATGCACAAACCAAATGAACTCTCAGGTGGTCAGAAACAGAGAGTTGCAGTAGCAAGAGCATTGATAAACGATCCTTCAATTATATTAGCGGATGAGCCTACCGGTAATCTCGATTCAAAAACGAGTATAGATATAATGAATCTTTTTAATGAACTTCACGAAGAAGGAAATACTATCATTGTTGTAACTCACGAACCAGATATTGCAGAATTTGCGAAAAGAGTTATACATCTAAAAGACGGCAAGATAGAACACGACATCTTGAACGGCGTCCACCATTCGAATTGACAATTGAAATTAAAAGATCGTCACCCTGAATTTATTTCAGGGTCTAAATGATTTAAGGAAGATCCTGAAATAAATTCAGGATGACAAGGTGAACAATGGGTTTTAACACCTTGAACTACAAGGAAAACAAATGTACTACATCTGGGAATCCATTAAAATATCCCTCACAATAATCAAAGAAAACAAACTCCGGTCTTTTCTTACTCTTCTCGGTATTATGATCGGAGTAACTACAATAATTTTCGTCCATTCTGTACTTGTAGGAACAGAGAAGTATATTGTTCAAGAACTTTCATCAATGGGTTCGAACACTCTTCATATTTCGAAATATTCATGGATAGGAGAGAATTGGAGGGCAGAAAGAAAAAGAAAACCTTTAACTATAGAAAATGCAGATTTTATCAGAGATAATTCCCCTATGGTAGAATATGTCTCCCCTATCATTTATTCCTGGAGTCATGTCAAATTCGGATCAAATACCTTAACCTATATTTCTTTGATCGGATCCACTGAAGCCTATGAATATACTTCTGATTCCGAGCCCGGATCCGGACGTTTTTTCAATGCGGGGGAAGTTGAAAGGAAATCGAATGTTGTGATACTTGGAAGTCAGGTAGCTGATATATTATTTGAGAATATGGAACCAGTAGGCCAATATGTTAAGTTGAACGGAAAAAAATTTTATGTCATTGGTGTTTTGGAGAAAAAAGGTGAAATGTTCGGAAACAACATGGATGAAAATGTCATTATCCCAATTTCAACATTGAAAAAATATTTTAATTACAGCAGAAGACACGGAATTGAAATATCAGTAAAGACCAAAGATCCAACTAAGACAAATGAAACAATTGATAATATAACTTCACTACTCAGGGTTAACAGAGGTTTGAAACCTGATGAAGATAGCGATTTCAGTATTAATGAAATAAGTCAGATCCTGGACTTTTTGAATAAGATCACAGGTTCACTGCAAATTTTACTATTTGTCATAGGTTCTCTGTCATTACTTGTAGGTGGAATAGGCATTATGAATATCATGCTGGTTTCAGTTACTCAGAGAACAAAAGAGATCGGTACAAGAAAAGCTCTCGGTGCAACTAAGAGACTCATCCTTGCTCAATTCATCATTGAATCAATCATTCTTTGCTCTTTCGGAGGTTTCATGGGTATTATTGCTGGTTTCTCGGTTGCTGCACTTATAAGTAGTTTCACTCCATTACCATATAGTATTTCACTGGTTTCAATGATGATAGGAGTAGGCTTCTCAACACTTGTTGGCGTCGTTTTCGGTTATTATCCTGCAAATAAAGCTGCTAAACTTAATCCTATAAATGCTCTTAGGTACGAATAATGATTTTTGATCTTCTGAAAATAGCTATATCATCTATCTTTAAGAACAAAATGCGTTCCTTTTTAACTATGCTTGGAATTATCATTGGTATTATGGTTATAATCCTGATGCAGGCTGCTATTGAAGGATTCAGAAGCGAAATGCAGAAAGAGATAAATAAACTCGGTGCTGCAAGTTTCTTTATTACGAAAGAACCTGCAATGGGTGGTAATCACGACTGGAAAAAATACTGGAAAAGACCGAACATTACTCTAGATTATGCCGAAAAAATTGAAAATTCATGTAATAGCGTTGAGATCGTTATTCCACTGCTTAGAAAATGGGGGCAGGAAGTAAAATTCGGGAATAAGAAAACCGAGCAAAAAGTCGAAGTTAACGGTGCGACAGATAATTGGCTTCAACTTTCCGGATTTGATATAGAGTCCGGTCGATATTTTACAGGTACTGAGCTGAATGAGGGTATAGAAAATATTATAATTGGAAAAAGTGTTAAGAATAAACTTTTCGAATTTATTGATCCGATCGATCAATATGTGTTTATAAGAGGATTAAGATTTAAAGTCATCGGTGTTTTCTCAGAAAAAGGTAAAAGTTTCGGTCATGATCAGGATAACTTTGTAGCTGTTTCTGCTCATCATTTTCAGAGAATGTTCGGCAAGGACAGGAATATAGATTTACTGGTCGCTGCAAAGGATCAGACTATTCTTTCCAGAGCTGTGGATGAAACCATTGTTGCTTTAAGAAGGATGAGAAATTTAAGGTCAGATGATGAAAATGATTTTGAGATAACTACTAAAGATGAGATAGCTACTAAGATGAATAACATTATTGCTATTATCTATCTTGCAGCTTTGTCTATTGGTGGAATGTCTCTGGTAGTCGGCAGTATCGGCATTATGAATATTATGCTTGTTTCTATAACTGAAAGAACTAAGGAGATCGGTCTTAGAAGATCAGTCGGTGCTAATAAAAATAATATTATGGTTCAATTTTTAATAGAAGCAGTAATCTTGAGTTTCTTCGGAGGGTCGATAGGAATCGGATTAGGTGTAGGAATAGCTAAACTTGTATCCACTTTCTCAAAGATATCCACTGTTGCTCCTATGTGGACGATCATTACTGCATTCACAGTATCTGTTCTGATCGGATTAGTTGCAGGAATCTATCCTGCCATGAAAGCAGGTAAGTTGAATCCGATCGATGCGTTGAGGCAGGAGTAACCCCGTTGATACGTTTGTTTTTTTAACCTCTATAATCTTTCCATTTGTGATTATAATTTATTTTCAAGTATATTTGCTGCAACAATCAAAACATCCAGAGCCGGTGAAAAAGCGGGTGAATAAGCCAGATCTGCGTTAGACATCTGTTTTATTTTGACACCATAATAGAGCCCCATGCTTATTGTATTCAGTGCTTTTGAAACATTTCCTGTTCCTGTTACCTGAATGCCCAATATTTTTTCCGACCTTCTATCTGCCACCATTTTTAACTTAAGACGCTTTTTATCCGGGTAATATCCTGCTTTGTCATGAGACTTGATCGTACAACTTATAACATCAAATCCTATATCAAGCGCTGTTTTTTCATTAAAACCAACTGCGCCCATTTTAATTCCCATGAATTTTGTTACTGCGTTTTGGCATACACCGTCATATTTGATTTTGTCACCCTTAATAATGTTGTTGGCTATGATCCTGCCGTGAATGTTGGCAATATCTCCCAGAGGGGTATATACGAGATCTTTGGATATAACATTTTTGTTCATTACACAGTCTCCTCCTGCATAAATATCCGGATCGGAAGTCTTTAAATATTTATCAACTATCAAACCACCGTTTTTTGCCATATTCAATCCTGAGTGTTCTAAGAATTTAGTTGCCGGTTTAAAGCCTACAGCAAGGATCACCATATCAGTTTCTATAATATTATCGTTTACTATCAGTCCTGATACATTACCGTCTGCATCTTTAAGAAATTTTTTGACTTTCGAATCCAGTAAAAGCTCTACACCGTTATTTTTTATCTCCTCGTGAATATCCTCTGTCATTTCTTTGTCGAATAAATTAGGAAGAACAGTTTCAGCCATATCAATAATTTTAACAGGCAGATCATACTTCCTTATTGCTTCGGCAACTTCTATACCTATAAGGCCTCCGCCTAAGATAACAGGATTCATTATTTTCCCACTTTTGAGCAATTGTTTTATTTTTACTCCGTCTTCCGGTCTTTTAAGATTAAAAATGTTATGTGCATCAATGCCCTCGAGTGGAGGTTTGATTGCATCCGCACCGGTCGCAATTACCAGTTTATCATAGCTTTCTTCAAAATTTTCGCCTGTATTAAGATCTTTCAATGCCAATATTTTATTGTTTCTGTCTATACTGACAACCTCAGTGTTTAAAAGTACTCTGTCGATATTTTTTTCTTTTTCAAAATATTCTTTATTTCTGGGACCTTTTTTTGTTGAATAAAGTTTTTCTATACTGTCAATTTCATCCGACAGAAAATATGGCAGACCACAGGCTCCGTATGAAATTATATCTGTTTTGTCTATTAATACGATCTTGGGATCTTTGCTGAGTCGCCTGATCTTTGAGGCTGCTTTTGTCCCGCATGCTACTGCGCCGACTATAACGATCTTCATATCAACTCCTTTTTATGATGTTATTAAATTCTGGATTTTTTTCTGTAAAAGCTTTAACAAAAGGGCAGGTGGGAATGACTTTATAGCCGTTGTTTTTTGCATAATTCATACCTTCTTTTATTATATTTGAAGCAATTTTCTGCCCTCTTAGTTCTTCGGGTACAAAAGTATGGTTATAATCAAGAGTGTCTTCATCGATCTTATTATACTCCAGTACGGCTTTTTTATTTTCTATTTCTGCAAAAAATTCCTGTTTTTCTTTATCGTGTTTTATTACCATTTGTTATCCCTCTTTATTATTAACTTTGTATGAAGCTTCAATAACATTAACGAAAGGCGTTCCAATAAGCATTATCAAAGTGATAATTAACAGGAACTCCAGTCAATAAAGCAGAACTCACAGAATGTCCTCTTTTCTGATTAAAAACACCGGGAATAAATTCTTGAGTTTCCCATTCAGTTTAACCCAAAGTAATTTGTTCATCAATAGCATCTTTAAATCAGGAGTATCTGGAATTTGAAAAATTTATAATGTTTCTTTGCGTCTTCATATTATTTTCCGTAGCAACAAAATAGTACTTTAAAGATACAAATATTTATCACTTTTAACAATAAAAAAGGGAACTGTTTGAAACGGTTCCCTACAATCCTTCCTTAACTTCCTATCTTCCTGTAAAATTTTTTTGACTTTAATCGTTTTCCGGTCAGACATGGGAGCCTGACCCTACTGAATAATTATCAATTGTCCATTGTAAATTGTCAATTAATTTTACATTTCCGAATCCATTACACAATTCGCACTGATCCCGCCTCTGATATTATAATCCGTCTCTATCCTTATATATTCAGCATCCAGCAGCTTGAACAGATCATTATATATCCTGTTCGTTAAAGCTTCCTGATAGATCCCTACATTTCTGAATGATGTTATATAATATTTCAATGACTTAAGCTCAATAATCTTTTTCTTTGGCACATAATTAATACTTAGGACTCCATAGTCAGGAAGACCGGAGAAAGGACATACAGCGCTCAGTTCATCCGTTTCATAGGTTATTTCCTGCTTATTACCATCATAATCTATAGTTTCTAACAATTCAGGTCTAATAGCACTCTCATCCTGAAAATCGAATATCATTCCTTCTGCTTGTGGCATTGTTTGCTCCCGTTAAATAATTTATTGAGTTTCTTTTTTACCACCCCGTCAGCTTGTAGCTGCCACCCCTCCTCAGGAGGGGAATTTTCCCTTCATTCCCCCTCCCGTGGAGGGGTGGACGACAGAGTCGGACGGGGTGGTCCTTCTATCTTTTACGTATTACCTTGCCTTCTGCCATGACCATTGTTGGATACGCTGCCAGGTTCAATGGTTCTTTATCCCAGACAATTATACTTGCCGTCTTACCTTTTTCAACTGTTCCGAGTATATCATCAATCTCAAGAAGTTTTGCATTCTTGTAAGTGATCACTGAAATGGCATCTTCATCTTTCATACCATGAATCAAGAAATATTTCAAACTTTCTCTTAAATTTGGAGTCCATATCACAGGATGATCAGTCATCAGTCCAAATGTAGCCTTAGATTTCATCAGAAGTGCAGCATTTTGGTAATATGCATGTGCAAGTTCAATTTTACCACCAACTCCACCTAGTGGACCGAAAATAACTGGAATACCCGCTTTACCGAGTTCATCATAGATCTCTTTGTGGTGAACATCACAAGTATGATCAGCAGTAGCTTTCAATTTATACTTTTTAACGAATTTGATCAGATAAAGAACGTCATCTTCCTTGTGAACATGGATCTTAGCTGTCTTTTTTCCTGCGAGAAGATCTAATATAGCTATTTCTTCAGGTTCGAACTCAAGTTCAAACTCTCTCTCAGCCTGTTTCTTTTGAAAAGCGATCTCTTTTGCAGAAAGTTTATCGTCACCTTTAGTCTTTTTACTGATCTCATATATCTTTTTATCTCTGTCAATCTCTGCTTTTTCTTTTTTGATCAACAGCTTATCAAATTTTTCTTCAAGCATAGAATAAACACCCATACGGGTATTAGGTCTGTCCCCTTTCCATGCGGTAGTTGATCTTGGATTAAAACCAAGAGCCATTTTGTATCCGTAATCTTTTATCTCAGCATCTTTTACGTTATCTACAAAGTGCTTGATTACTTTAGCTCTACCACCCATTAAGTTTCCACTACCTGGAACAACACAACTGTAAAGAACTCCAAAGTCAACTGCATCTTTGAAAGCTCTGTCATCAAAGTAAATACTGTTCAATGGATCATTAGTCGGCATAAACTGTCTTGTAACATCATTTCCTTCAGATTCACCCATAGGTTCACCATCTCTGAACATTCCGATATGAGAGTGAGCATCAATGAAAGCCGGAGTAACATAACCTTCATAGTCAAATTTCTGTTTCTTTGATGAAACTTCTACGATCTTATTTCCTTCGACAACGATATACTTATTCAGCTGCTTCTTTTTACCATCGTAAAGGACATTTGCTTTGATCACGATCTTCTTTGCCATATATATCTCCATGTTTAATTTATTACCGGGATTACTTCAAGGGGCTAAAGCCACCTTGTTCCAAGCAGCGTTATTAGGGACAAGGGGTTTCAACCCCTTGCATACTTCGTTTTTTATATTTTCTTCCTCAATTCCTCAATTTCTTCAAACGTATAATGTTTCCCTTCACCTACTCCGGGACAGGAATTTTTATTGTTCTCCCAGCTTTCCTCATCAGACATAACTGCATTCCAGAATGGATAGGTTCGGCACTGAGTCGGCCTTGCCTGATAAATTTTACACCCTTTTATAATATCATCCCAAAATATACAAGCTCCATTAGCCTGATCTCTGAGAACCACATATTCATCCATCTGTGAAAGGTATCTCTTTTCCAGTTCTTCCTTTGTGAATTTTGTTTTTTCAAGGATCATATCAAGATCTTTTTGGAATATAAAAACATAACCTGAGCAAGTACAGCAATTCCCGCACCTTTGACATTCAAAATTAACACCATTATCATAAAAAGTCATTTCATCTCCGTAATTTAGATGAGTAAAATAAGGATTTGTAGATGATATTACAATAAGGATTATTAAATAATTATGTTGTAGGGACTGGCCTTGTGCCTGCCCGATTCGATTATATAATATAACGGGCAACCACGAGGGATTGCCCCTACAACATCCCTTGTAATAAATAAATTGTTTTTTCTCGAACGATTCCTTAGCTTGCTAAGTATAAAGTGCAATTCGAATAAACACAGGATCCTCATCATGAAAATACTTATCACAGGTGGAGCAGGATATATCGCATCCCATACAAATATAGAATTATTAAAGGAAGGTCATGAACTTGTTCTAGCAGATAACTTCTGTAATTCGGTACCTGAGAGTGTAAAGAGAGTTGAAAAACTTTCTGAAAAAAATTTGAAATTTTACGAAATTGATCTTTTAGATGTTGATAAACTTGATAAAATGTTCGCTGAAGAAAAGAATTTCGATGCTGTAATCCACTTTGCAGCTTTGAAAGCTGTCGGCGAGTCAGTTGAAAAACCACTTGATTACTATGAAAACAATATAACAGGTTCTCTGAACTTATATAAAGCTATGAAAAAGTATAACGTAGTAAATTTTGTATTCAGTTCTTCTGCAACAGTTTACGGTGATCCTGAAGAAACTCCTGTGAAAGAAGATGCCCGTATAGGTGCTACAAATCCTTACGGTCACACAAAAGCAATGATGGAACAGATACTTCTTGATGCTGCTCAAGCTTACAACTGGAATGTTGTTATCCTTCGTTATTTTAACCCTGTGGGAGCACATGACTCTGGTCGTATCGGTGAAGATCCTGAATATCCAGCAAATTTATTACCTTTCGTTAGTCAGGTTGCAGCAGGTATCAGAGAAAAAGTGATTGTCTTTGGTGATGATTGGGATACTATCGATGGTACAGGGGTCAGAGATTACATTCATATTGTTGACCTTGCAAAAGCTCACGTTAAAGCTGTTGATAAACTTGCGAATACCCGAGGTACATTTATTTATAATATCGGAACAGGCAGAGGTTATTCTGTTCTTGAAATGATCAAAGCTTTCGGTAAAGCATGTGGTCATGAAGTACCTTATGAAGTTGGACCTAGAAGATCTGGTGATATCGCTGAAGTTCTTGCTGATCCAACAAAAGCAAATAGTGAACTTGGCTGGAAAGCTGAATATGGTTTAGAAGATATGGTCAATTCCGCCTGGAAATGGCAGAGTCTAAATCCGAAAGGATATCGGGAGTAAATAAAAAAGCGTTGCAAGTGCAACGCTTTTCTAATTTGAAAATTCCTTGTTGATATAAGACATTCATCACGGTCTTCTTACAACGCGGAAACCCATACACTGAAGCTCTTTTGCATATGAAAGCTCAGGATAGGCATACCATCTAAATGACAACCTACTTCTTTCTAAACCTAAGCCAGTATTAGGATTTCTTGATCCTCCTCTACCCATTCTATGTTCAGTAGTCGTTGGTCCTAAAGGATCAACTGTAGAACTATTGGAATAATAATTACTACTATACCAATCCCAACACCATTCATTTACATTCCCGGTCATATCGTATATACCAAGTTGATTAGGTTGTTTCGTGCCAACAGAATGACATATTCCATCTGAATTATCACGATACCAAGCAACATCGTCCAAAATATTACTTCCACTGTAACGGTAATTATCACTATTCCAGATTCCACCTCTTGCAGCATATTCCCATTCTGCTTCGGTTGGCAACCGATATCCGTTAGCACTCCAGTTACAAATTGCAGCATCCCAAGCAGCTTGATCACCCTCTACGCTACCTGTATACGGAACATAATAAGGCATAACTCCCCAATCGGAAGGATTTGTACTACCATTGATTGAATAACAAGGTTCCAAACCTTCTTCAATACTTCTCAAGTTACAGTATTTTACAACGATGTACCAAGAAACATCATATGCAGGATAACTATCCGCATTCCCATCTGGGATGAAAGTATACTGGAACATATAAGTTTCCCATTCAAATTGTGTTACTTCATACTTCCCTATATAAAAATCACTGACAGTCACGCTGTGTACCGGTAACTCATTAGCTTCCCCCTCGGCAAAATGATCTCCCATATCATAAGTACCTCCCTGCACATATACCATCCCAGGTATAATAACTAATGATGAATCTTTAGATACATTACCTGATTCATCAGTAATAACTGCCTTAACATAATAACTCCCTGCTTCAATAGAATCGGAAAGTGTATAAATATATTCATGTGGGTAAGTACTAATTTGAGAAATGAATTCATTATTGAAATAATATTCAACATTAACAACTTCTAAATAATCAGGTTGATCTGAGATATCTATTGTTATTGTATCACCAGCTGCCAATACTAAGTTATCAGAAGGTGAGATTAATGTAAACTGATCTGGTGTATTAATTACAATATTCACAGAATCTCTTGATACTCTTCCTGTCTCATCTGTTATCTCAGCTTTAATAAATCGATTTCCACAATCAACTATACTATCTCTAACAAATACACTATTAAAGGAATATTGAGTTAACTCTGCAAGCAACTCATCATCAAAGTAATATTTCACATTAGTCACTTCCAAATATTCAGGCTGAGAACTGATATTTATATAAATTGGATCATTAAGGTTGAAGAATGTATTATTCGCCGGAGAAACAATTGAAAATTCTGCTGGTGTGATTACATTAATATTTACAAAATCATATGTTATTCTACCAGTTTCATCTGTTACTTCTGATTTAACTTGGCGTACTCCACACATATCAATACTATTTAACAAGTAATTGAAAGTATAAGGCTCATTTGTCAATTCTGAAATTAAAGTATCATCAAAGTAATATTTTACATTAGTTACTTCGAGAAAATCAGGTTGAGAACTGATATTTATATAAATCGAATCATTAAGATTGAAGGATGCATTATTATACGGTGAAACTATAGTAAAATCATCAGGTGTATTTACAATAACATTGATAGAATCATCATAAACATTACTGCTGTCATCTGTTGCCACAGTTTTCAACAAATGGTTCCCGAAATCTAAGTTATGTAATTTCATACCACCTACAAATGGGTATTCATTATCTTCAGAAAACAAATCTCCGTCAAGATAATATTTTGCATTTACAATATTTATGTACGATGCAAATTCATCAATATTAACGGTCATTGAATCATTGTAATTGAATGTTTGATTATTAAGTGGAGAAATAATCGTACACTGCTTCTTCCACATATCGTTTACATATTTCTCAAAATCAGGTACTGTTAAAGTAAGACCCAGGTCATCGTATCTTGTTTCAATATTATTTCTTACATCAGGAAGTATCATACCTTTTGCATTGTCATAGATCTCCAGATTTGAACCAGAATCGTTTAAAATTCCGTCTTCCTTAATATCTTCAATTATTGTTGAAATCAACAACGATAGTTCTGAAACAGAATTTGATCCTTGTAAAACAACAGATATTGCCAGCAATATTGCATCACTTATTTTATTCTGACTTATATCCATCTTTTCAAAATCATCAACATCCGCTTCGTATATACTGAAGATTTCTAATATTTCATCCTGAGCTTGTTGTTTGGCTTTATTGTATGTTTTATCTTCTTCATTAATCAGATAGACAATTCTTTTCTTTGCTAAAGTTGTTAAAATGTTAATATTACATTTTAAAGAATCTGAAACACCTGATAAAGCTCTAAGAGTAAGTTCTGTGTCTGTATTAACTCCTATAACTTCGTTAAAGTAAAATCCTTCCGAGATAATCTCTATAAAATCTGTGGAAACCTCACTGTTTAAAGAAAAAGATCCAAAATTATCCTCAGTTGTAACATTAAATGATGTACCATTCGGTGAAAATTCATCGTTCAATTCTTGTACTATAATCTTAGTTCCTGTATTAAAAGGACCTTTTTGAACGACGCCATCAAGTCCCATTTGAGTTGGGCCAGGATCATTAGGTGATGAAGTATCATTTTCACAGGAATAGAATAAAATTAATGTCAAAAACAGAATTAAATATTTCCTCATTGCAATCTCCAGTATTGAATTATTTTTGATAATTAGAAAGTAACACTATAATTATAAAATTGCAATCAAAATATATTTATGTTTATCCTTTAAAACTGTATCTTAAATTTATTCACTGGTTTCATACTCAATTCTATAGCAGCTTTGATCCCGTCTGCAGCAGATGAAATGATCCCACCTGTGTACCCACTTCCTTCCCCGACCATATACAAGTTTTTAAACCCAGAGCAGAGACCATTCTTTTCTCTGAGCACCTGAATAGGAGCAGAAGTCTTGCTTTCTAATCCCATAATATTACCGGTCTCAAATCCTTTCAATTTCGTGCTGAATTCCTTAAGTCCTTCTCTAATAGAATTACTAATATTCTCAGGGAGTAATTCCCACAAAGGTGCAGGTGTCAATCCTAATGGATAACTTGAACTTATTTCAGAGGTTGGTTCTTTCTTATCTATAAAATCTTGAATCGTACAAAAAGGTGCTTTATATTCTTTTGAATAATCATGGAACTTCCGCTCGAGAGCTTCCACCCAATCTAATATTTCTTCGGCAGTGGCTTCTTTTTCTAAAAGAACATTTGGATCAACTCCAGCTACACAGGCAGAATTTGCAAATTCACCATTTCTCTGATACATACTCATACCATTGACAATATTCACATTCTCAAACGCTCCGGCAGGAACTATAGTACCTCCGGGACACATACAAAAAGTATATACAGGAGAAGTACCATCACCTTTTGAAGTCAACCTGTACTCAGCAGCTTTTACACCAGGCAAGCTTTCTTTTCCCCATTGAGCTAAATTGATAAGTTTCTGAGGATGTTCTACTCTGGAACCAATTGCAAAATTCTTAGTCTTGAATTGAACTCCATTCTTCATCAACATTCGATATGTATCATAAGCAGAATGACCAATTCCAAAGATAAAATGATCAGCTTGGATATTGCCAGTAGAAGTTTCTATTTCTGTAACTTTACCATCAGTAACTTTCATTCCAGTTACCTCTGATTCAAAAACAACTTTTCCACCATAATCTATAAATTCGTTTCTTAGGTTCTTTACAATCTTTTTCAGATTATCACTTCCGAGATGAGGATGTTTCATATACGCTATTTCATCAGGAGCTCCAGCTTTAATGTAGCTTGAAATAATAAATTGTCTTTCTTTAGATATGTGCTTTGATCTGGACGTTAACTTTCCATCAGAGAATGTCCCTGCCCCACCTTCACCAAAAGCATAATTACTTACGGGGTCAAAAACTCCACTGCTTTCAAATTCCTTAACACCCTTTGTTCTCTTAACAACATCAGATCCTCTTTCCAGAATTGTCACATCATAACCGGAAATTTGTAGAACAAAAGCTGAGAAGAATCCAGCCGGTCCATTGCCAATTACAACAACTTTTTCCTTCAGGTCATTAAAATAAATATCAACTGTCGGTACTTTCGGAGGAACGTCCCCTTTCAGTTTATTTGAAACCACTGTACACCTTAATAACCAGTGAATATTATCTTTCTTTCTGGCATCAAGACTTTTATTATCAATGTGATACGTAAATTCAGAAATCCTGAGTTTTTTCGAGATAGCATTGTAAATTAACTGCTCTGTGTAATCAACCGGAACTTTTATATCAATTATTTTATAACCCATTATTAATTCCTACTCCCTAATTTTATGACTTCGTCATCAAATTCTATCAACCTTTGTTTGTACAATGCCCCAACAGACTTCTTGTAAACTTTCTTGCTTACTTTGAACATTGCGAAGATATCTTCAGGTGAACTCTTATCAGTTATAGCTAATGAACCACCGTTTTCTTTGATCTTACCAAGAATAACATCTGTCAGTTCATAAACTTTCTTTGTACTTGGAGCACTGAAAGAAATATCTATTTTAAATTCATCTTTAATATTTTTGATATATGCTGTCATTCTTTTATTTGTTTTAAGGTCATTCTCTACATCAGAGTTATGTACAACTCCCCAGCATCTATCATTTATAATTACATTATATCCAATATCTGATTTATTGCAAACTAAGATCTCAACTTCATCACCTATCTTGAAACCCGTAGGTTCTGATTCCAAATATTTGTTCACCTTTGATGATCCTACTATCCTATCTGACAGTTTATCAATGTATGCATAGATCAGGTAGGATTCTCCAACTTCAAAATCAACATTTTGCTCAGCATAAGGAACAAAAAGATCTTTCTGTAATCCCCAGTCCAAAAAAGCTCCGATCGCACTTGCAGAAACAACCTTTAGATATGCATATTTACCTTCCTGAATTTTAGGAACTATTGTAGTAGCAGTTAATCTTTTCTCATGATCGTGATAAATACAAACTTCAATTTCATCGTCGATTTCAAACCCTTCAGGTACATATTTATTAGGTAAAAGAATTTCTCCGGATTCTCCTCCATCTAGATACATGCCATTCTCAGACTTTCTTACTGCTTTAATCTTGATCATTCTACCAATTTCTATCATTATATTTCCCATTTCTTATTTATTTAAAATTACTTTTAAATATACTCTTATTATGCAAGAAAATAAACACAAATAAAAAAGGGAGCATTTGCTCCCTTATCTCCCCCGACTAATCTATTTAAAGACCTTATCGAAATTTTTCAACTTGCCTTACAGCGACATAGGTGAAAGTATCGTAAAAATTATTCTGAAAATTTTCCGCCTTAGTTTTTTCATTATCTAAAGAAATATTGATCTTATCAGGTATCTCCAGAATCAATTCTAATTCGGTAGTTTTCATTGACTTTTTCAATTTGTTGAACTCCTTCATTATCGCTTACATAGGTAAGCTACACCTTTTACGAGGATAATACTGTGGTCTATATCACAATGTGAAAATAAAATTTGTAAGGGTGATCCCTTGTGGTCGCCCGATTAAACACGGGCAGGTGTTGCTCGATTAAACTCGGGCAGGTACAAGACCAGCCCCTACAAATTTCATTGTTGAATTTAACAATAAATATAATTATATTACATACTTGTAATTCAATACAAAAGATTCAGAGATAAATTATGTCTATTAACCAATTAAATATGAGTTTCGGTCCAAACTATAACGAACTCGACATCATCGGAAGATCTGAAAGGATCAACGAAGTGGTAGCTATTATCAAAACAATTGCACCTACCGACATTTCCGTACTAATAGCAGGAGAAAGTGGAACGGGTAAGGAAGTATTCGCTAATTTGATCCATAAATTAAGTGATCGTAACAAGGAAAATTTTATACCTATTAATTGTGGTGCTATACCTGAAGGATTGATCGAAAGTGAACTTTTCGGTCATGAGAAGGGATCTTTCACCAGTGCATCAGATAAAAGAAAAGGTTACTTCGAGTCAGCTGACAAAGGTACGATCTTTCTTGATGAGATAAGTGAGTTACCTCTTGCAAGTCAGGTTAAGCTTCTGAGAGTACTTGAGAATGGAACTTTCATGCGTGTTGGAGGATCAGCAAGTATCAAAGTAAATGTTAGGATCATTGCAGCCTCAAATAAAGACCTTTCCAGAATGGTTGAAAGAGGAACTTTCAGAGAAGATCTATATTTCAGACTTAAAGCAGTTTCGGTGATGCTTCCTTCTCTCAGAGAAAGACTTGAAGATATTCCGTTATTTGTTGGGATCTTTGCGAAAAAATCTTCAGAAAAACACAATCGTTCAATATTGGCTTTTGAAAATGATGCCATATCAGAAATTGTAAATCATCCCTGGAAAGGAAATATCAGAGAATTAAAGAATTTCATTGATATGCTTACAGTGATGGAAACCGGTAAAACTATTGATGGTAATACTGTCAGAAAATATCTCAAAGGGAGATCTAACACTTCTAATTTACCTGCCATATTCAATAGATCCGGAGAGGAAAGTGAAAGAGAACTTATCTTTAGAACTTTGCTTGAGATAAAGAACGATATTAACTTGATCAAAAGATATATTTTAAAATTAGGGAAAAAAGAGATCATTTCAGATTATTCTGTAGAGGATGAATTAAACGATTATGTAAATGATCACACTATAATAACTCCATATTCTCACAGAGATAGTGAAAAAGAAGAGATCATTGAGCTATTGAAAAAACATAGAGGTAACAGAAGAAAAACCGCGGATGAAATGGATATCTCTGAAAGAACTTTATACCGCAAGATCACTAAACATGGAATTGAACTTTAATGAAATATAAGATCACCACTATCCTTTTACTGCTTTCGCTGGCTATTATTCAATCTTGTGCATACTACTCATTCACAGGTAAAAGTATCCCGCCACATGTTAAGACTGTACAGGTTTTACTTTTTGATGATAATACAAGCAGATATGACCTGTCACTTCCTCAAGAGATCAATACAAAATTATTGTATTATATTGATGATTACAGGCTAATGGATATTGATGATTCAAAGGATGCCGATTCAAAAGTTTACGGTACTATCCAGAGTTTTACAGAATCAGTAGCTTCTCAATCTGATGACGAAGTTGCTCAACAAAGGACTTTATCTTTAAGATTAGCTATAAATTTTTACGATAATATCAAAGATGAATTCATTGTAAAGAGTTACTCTGTTTCACATACTGAGAATTACGATGAATCCGGTGGAGAGACAGCCAGAGATGAAGCTATGGTAGAACTGCTTGAAAGAATCGGTGAGAATGCTGTCATCGCACTAAGCTCGAACTGGTAGCATATCAATATTATGTCAGTCTGAGTTTATCGAAGACTTAGACATAATACTTCGAAAAAGTCTAACATTTCGATAAACTCAATGTGACTTTTTTTTACTTATTATAAGGAGAACCTCATGCATACAGAAATAGTTACTTTAGACTTCCCGGAAGATGCGAATATCATCCTGGGACAATCACACTTTATTAAAACTATCGAAGATATCTACGAAGCAATGGTCAATACCGTTCCCGGAGTTAAATTCGGTGTAGCATTTTGTGAAGCATCAGGAGAATGCCTTGTACGATATGATGGTAATGATGACGACCTCATGAAGATCGCAGCTGATAATGCCTTTAAAATTTCAGCAGGTCACAGCTTTATTATAGTGATGAGAGACGCTTTCCCGATCAATGTACTTGGCAGGATCAAAGATGTACCTGAGGTATGCAGGATCTTCTGCGCAACTGCAAATCCAACACAGGTTATTGTTGCGTCAACACAACAAGGTCGCGGTATCATGGGAGTGATTGATGGATTTGCTCCAAAAGGTATTGAAAAAGAAAAAGACAAACAATGGCGAAAAGATTTTTTAAGGAATATTGGGTATAAATTATAACAATTTCGTAGGGGCATAACATCTTATGCCCGAAATACAAATAAATAAATTAGTTGATTTTATTTCATAATTGGTTTAATTTGAAATTAAGTAAAGGAAAGACCAATGATAAAAAATACTGAATTGAATACTATCTCAATAATTGCCAGTAAATACAAAATAAAAGAAATACTTTTATTCGGTTCTTCTTTAGAAAATGATACATATAATGATATTGATTTAGGAATATTAGGTATAGATCCGGTTTTATTTTTTAAATTTTATGGTGATCTTATTAAAAATCTAAATATTCCTCTAGACATTGTGGACTTGTCAGATAAATCATCTTTTACTGAAATGATCAAAAAATATGGAAAAATTATATATGCAAACACTGAGTGAAAAACTTAATTGTGAAATCGAAAATATTAACAAAACATTATCCAATTTAAGTTTAACTATTGAAAGAAAAGAATATACTGTTATTGAGTTAACAGCAATGGGTGGATTTTTACATAATTTCTACAATGGCATTGAAAATATCTTTAAACAAATTATCATAGAAAAAAACATCCCTTTACCTACAAGCCATACTTGGCATAAAGATATTTTAGATATTACAGATACGAACGATATTCTTTCTAATGAATTAGTTAATGATTTATATGAGTTTCTTGGTTTTAGACATTATTTTGTTCACGGTTACGGTTTCACTCTCAAGGAAAAAAATATTTTAGAGTTATCAAATAATGCTTTTATTGTTTGGAAGCGAATGAGTTCTGAATTAGATAAATATCTAAATTGATTCTCATTTTTATATTTTTATTTTACGATCAATTCCCCTGTAAAATTCTTCAGATCATCTAATGTCTCCAAATACATCTCATGCGTATCAGGAAGATCGTTCAATGAAAAGAAACCAATATCTAAAGTTTCATCAGTTTCAGAAAGAAGATCACCTTCCCATTCGTCAACTAAGAAAACTAAAGCAAACATTTGAATTTTATCACCATTTGGATACTCAAAAGAGTATTTCGGATTAGTATAAATCGCTAATGGTTTGAAAGAAATCACCCTAAGCCCTGTCTCTTCTAACACTTCCCTTTTTAGTGTGTCGGTAACACTATCTCCTAGTTCCGCAGCACCTGCAGGCATTCCCCAGCGACCAGTATCCTTCCGTTTAATCAGAAGAACTTCGCCGTTATCATTTCTAATTATAGCTCTAGCACCAGGAACTATAATTCTTTCTTTCCCGATCTTCTTCCTAAGCTTACCAACATAACTATCTTCAAATTTTGACATTTTGCACCTTTCATTTTTTTATTTACCAGTTTATTACACTCAAAATATCATAAAATGTTTATTTGAAAAATATTTCAGAATGATTTTAAAACGAGTAGTTTATGTGTAAATTAATTGCAAACTAACAACTTTAAACTTCCAACTGACAACTAAAAAATCGCCTTTGCGATTTTTTTAATATTTCTGCTCATACCAAGTGTGTAGTAGTGAAGCCCGGGAACTCCAGCCTCAGCCAATTCCTTCGACTGCATAATAGCCCATTCAACACCAACTGCTCTGGCTTCTCTGTTGCTCTTACACTTCTTAACCTCAGAAACAAGATTCTCAGGTAAATGAATCTTAAAAGTAGGTTCAAGTAAGTTAATATCATTCATTGCAGAAATAGGTTTAATCCCAGGTATAATAGGAACAGTTATCCCGATATCTCTGCAGGCTTTAACAAAATTGAAATAATCTTTATTATCAAAGAACATCTGAGTAACAATATAATCAGCACCTTTCTCAACTTTCATCTTAAGAAATTCAAGATCAGATTGCATATCCACAGCTTCTTTATGGATCTCTGGATAACCTGCAACGCCAATGCAGAAGTCTGTTTGAAGCATATCAAAAACACCCTTTGTAAGATATTCACCATTATTCATCTTAACGATCTGTTCAACAAGCTCACTTGCATTGGTATAACCGTTTTTTTCAGGAATAAATTCAGCACTTCTTTTTGAATCACCTCTCAAAGCTAATATATTTTCAACTCCGAGAAAATTCAGATCAATAAGAGTATCTTCTGTTTCATCCTTATTCGTCCCACCGCAGATCAAATGTGAAACGATAGGGATATTGTATTTATTCTGTAAAGCTGCAGCAATAGCTACTGTCCCGGGTCTCTTTCTTACCAGTCTATTTGTCAGAGAACCATCATTTTGTTCAACTTGCATCATTTCTGCTTGATGATAAGTAATATTTATATAAGCAGGATCGAATTCAATCAGTGGATCAATAGATTTGTAAAGTTTTTCTATACTATGACCCTTTACCGGAGGTAGTAATTCAAATGTAAATAATGGTCTTCGGGTTTTATTATTATTTATAAGATCTATAACTTTCATGTTGCACCTTTTTATTTTATTCCCCTCCCATGGAGGGGTGTCAGCTACAAGCTGACGGGGTGGTCTTTATTAGGGAGTAATGAATTACGCCCCTACATCTTTTCTCTGTGCTCTCTGTGCCCTCTGTGAGAGATATCTTTAATCTTTCTTTTGTCCCACAGAGAAATATTTTGCTTCTTTGTTTGCGAGATATAATCCACACACAGACGAAACCGGATCCATTGCAAAATTCTCAGTCAGTTTTACTCCCAGATTCTTCTCAACATCTAGAAGATCGAATATTTTTCTTTTTTCACTATGATCAGGTGTAGTAGGATAACCGTATGCAGGTTTTATCCCCTGTTCCTTATCTGGAGAATATCCCCATATCTCTGTTCTGATCTTTGTAAAAAGTAACTCCGAGAATGCTTCTACAAATCTATCAGCCAAAGTTTGCAGCAATAGTGCTTTATAGCTATCGTTATCATCTTTGAATTTATTTATCCATTGGTCTAAACCAATACCAGTTGTGATCGTAAAAGCTCCAACATAATCATTCTTCTTTGAATCTACAGGTGCAATAAAATCTGACAAGCATAAGTTAGGCTGACCATCTTCCAACAATTCCTGATTCCTTTGATTGGTCAAGAGTGTTATTTCCTCTCCTCTACTATCATCTACATATATTTTAATATCATCTTCATCTGAATTTGCAGGAAATAACCCATAAATTGCATCCGCAGACATCATATTATTTTCAATTATTTCTGAGATCATATCCTTAGCATCATCAATAAGTTTGATAGCCTCTTCCCCTTTGGATGGGTCTTTAAGTATCTGTGGATAATTGCCATTTAATTCCCAGGCATGCAGAAACTGAGTCCAGTTGATATTCTCTGAAATTTCTTTCAGGCTATAATTCTTAATAATTTCTATACCTAAAGGAGGAGTTTTAACTGAGAAGTTAGCCCAATCTATCTTAAACTTGTTTTCTCTGGCTTTTTCAATACTGATATATTTTTTAGTCTGCTTAGAAACATATTTTTGTTTAACATCTTCATATTCTACTGCAAGTTTTTCAATGTAGCTATCTCTTGCGGGTGACATAAGTTCATTAACGACATTTACAGCTTGCGTAGCATCTCTTACGTATATAACCGGATGATCGTAAACCGGGCAGATTTTTATAGCAGTATGTATCTTTGAAGTTGCAGCTCCGCCTATCATAAGAGGAATTTTCAACCCAACTCTCTGAAGTTCTGAAGCAAGATGGATCATTTCATTTAAAGAAGGAGATATCAATCCACTTAATCCGATCACATCCGGCTTTTCCTTAATTGCTGCTTCAACTATTTTATCTGAAGATACCATCACTCCAAGATCTACAATTTCATAGCTGTTACATGAAAGTACGATACTTACAATATTTTTTCCTATATCGTGAACATCCCCTTTCACAGTAGCCATCAATATTTTACCCGAGAAACTCGATTCTTTGACCGAAGTTTTTTCCAATTCTATCAATGGAGTTAAATATGCTACTGCTTTTTTCATTACTCTTGCACTTTTAATTACCTGCGGCAAGAACATCTTCCCTGTTCGGAAAAGATCACCCACTTTATTCATGCCAGCCATCAAAGGACCTTCGATTACAGCATTTGAGTCATTGATATCCTTATATAATTCATCTATGTCATCATCTACATGATCGGTTATTCCACTTACAACTGAGTGAGATATCCTTTCATTTACAGAAAGCTGTCTCCATTCCTGTATTTTTTTCTCTGAGAAAGTGCTGATCTCAATATTATTCGCATAAGTAACAAGCTTATCTGTAGCATCTTTTCCTTTATTTAAAACTACATCCTCAACCAGTGATAATAATTCATTTGGAATCTCATCATAAATAGTCAAAGTAGCAGGATTGACTATTCCCATATCCAATCCGGCTTTGATAGCGTGATGCAAGAACACTGAGTGCATAGCTTCTCTGACAACATTATTTCCTCTGAACGAGAATGACAGATTACTAATGCCTCCACTTACTTTTGCGTAAGGTAGATTTTCTTTGATCCATTTCGTTGCGTCAATGAAATTCACCGCATAATTATCATGCTCTTCCATACCCGTTGCAATAGTAAGGACATTAGGATCAAAAATAATATTTTCAGGTGGGAACTTTATCTTTTCCGTAAGTAATTTATATGATCGTTCTGCAATTTTTATCTTTCTTTTAAAGCTTGTAGCTTGACCATCTTCATCAAAAAGCATTACAACAACCGAAGCACCGTAATTATGGATCTTCTCCGCTCGATCTAAGAAGATTGTATCACCTTCTTTCAAACTGATAGAATTTACAATCGACTTTCCCTGAACACATTTCAAACCAGCTTCAATAATTGACCACTCGGAAGAATCTATCATTATCGGCAATCTTGAAATTTCATGCTCGGTAGAGATAATGTTTAAAAATTCCACCATTTTAGTCTCTGATTCAAGCATTGCATCATCCATACAAACATCTATTACCTGTGCTCCACCTTCTACCTGATTCCTTGCAACGGAAATTGCCTTCTCATAATTCCCTTTTGAGATCAATCTAAGGAATTTCTTGGATCCTGCAACATTCGTTCTCTCACCGATATTTATAAAATTACTTTCAGAAGTAACATTCAATGTTTCAAGTCCACAATATCTGCTTATCTTGTCAAATTGTGGAATTTCTCTAGGTTTATATTTTCTTGCAACAGCTGCAATTTCTTTAATATGCTCAGGCCTGGTACCACAGCATCCACCGATGATATTTACAAAGTTATTTTGCAAATAATCTTCTACGATCTCAGCCATATCCTTTCCACTCTGGCTATAATCACCGAATTGGTCAGGAAACCCTGCGTTTGGATGTGCACTAACATTACATTCAGCAATACCTGATAATTCCTCAATGTAAGATCTAAGCTCTTTTGCTCCTGTTGAACAATTTAAACCGATACTGAACAGGTTTGCATGCTCAAGTGAATAATAAAATGCATCCAAAGTTTGACCTGCAAGAGTTCTACCTTCAGTTAAAGTACCTGATACCATGATCGGGATATGAATATTTTTCTCTGAAAGAATATTTGTAATAGCATTTAAAACGGCTTTGGCACTTAAAGTATCGAAAATAGTTTCTACAAGAAGAACATCCACTCCACCATCTATAAGACCTGAAATTTGATCAGAATAAGCATCTCTGACCATATCAAAAGTAATATCTCTTTTGCTTGGATCATCACCACTTGAAGCTATGGATAGTGATTTACTGGAAGGTCCGATCGATCCTGCTACAAATTTAGCTTCTTTAGGATTATCATTCAAATATTTATCAACAGCTTTTCTTGCAAGTTTAGCAGATTCAAAATTGATCCTGTAACATTGATCATCAACTTTATAATCAAATAAAGATATTTTATTTGCATTGAAAGAATTGGTCTCAATTATATCTGCACCTGCATTGAGATATTTTAAATGTATCTCTTCAATTATGTCAGGTTGTGTGATACTCAGAAGATCGTTATTACCTTTTTGATCGACTGAAATATCTGAAAATTCTTTTCCTCGGTAGTCTTGTTCAGTCAATTTATATGACTGGATCATTGTACCCATTGCACCATCAAGAACTAAAATCCTCTTTAGTATCTCATTCCTAATATTCATAAACCCTGATCTTATTTGTAACCTCATTAGTCACATAAAGTCTATTACCGGAAAGTAAAAAAGATTCATCCTTTCCAACTACATCAAGGATAATTTTATCTAAGTAAACACCGTCTTTAAAAATATCTACATAATGAGTAAACTCATTTTCTTCTGTCCTGGCAACTGAAGGCAATGTCCATATTCTCTCATACTTGTCAACATATATCATATTTACAGCTTTTTTGAAGTATGTTTTTGTAGAATCCACTAACGAACCACCTAAAAGTGTAATAAATTGATTGATTTGCACCATTTCACCTGAATTATATGGCAATTTCTCAAATTCTTTTTCAATCACATATTTCAGATTCCCTCTAGAATTTATTACTTCAATTGAGTATTTATCACTTCCGTTATATGCAACATAGAAGTTTCCGTCTTTTTGAAAATATGTTGTGAATAAGTCAGGAAGAAAAAAACCAGATGAATCAGGTGAGTATTTTATCTCTTTAATAATTTTTTCAACTTTAAACTTGCTGTTAAGCATACAAATGCTATTGTCCATATACCTGATACTATCCCTTGTATATGTAGTAAATCTAAAACATGCTAAATTTGTCTTACAATCAGAAGTTATATATTGAGGTGATATACCTCCCATAAACACTTGAGATGTTTGAAGCTGAGTTCCGTTAGTTAAAAAACGCATATATTTCTTTGGTTTCGCATTATAAACAATAAGAGTATCATATTTTAATACAATCTCAGTAGGAGTTGAAAAATGATTCACCTCATTACCTTTTTTACCAATTAACTTATCAAACTCACCTTTGTTATTATATTTTTTAATAATGGCTTTATCACTATCAAGTATATAAACATTATCATTATAATCAGTAAGTATCTTAGTAATTGAGTTAAATCCTTTAATTGAATCTGCCATACTTGGATTTACTCCATCTATCTCAAACAATTTTACCGGATTGATATTTACTACTTGAGATGGCTCATGCTTGTTAAAATAATATTTCACGCCATCAACTTCTTTTACAGTATGATTCGGTTCTTGTGCGCAGGACATTATTAACAATGCTATCGAGATTGAAAAAATGATCTGTAATTTCTTATACATTTATAACTCCTATTAATTTTGTTCAAATATATCTTAATTATAGCGCTTTTTCAAGTCTAAAATTCCATCCTTAACTCAACACGAAATTCATGGAACGGCTTGGTATCGTAGGAATAATATCTTCCTGTGTAATACAGATTCCCTTTAACGCTTCTACTGAATGAATAATTTGCTGTAGTATTCCATTTATAACTTACTCCTTTACCTAATCCTCCATTCATTGTGTATGGAAGTTCCTCAGAGTTTGATCTTACATTAATATATTTAAAACTTGATCTGAAAATTCCATTTCTTAAAAAAGCAAAACTCAAAGAAGGCTTGATACTTAATTCTTGAGAATTGATATTCCTAACGATCTCTTCTTCTAACCCATAACCCGTATTAATAGAAAATTTGAAATTTCTGTTAATATCATATCCAACATCTAAATTTATATTGTTCTTACTCAGATCGTCTGTTACATAAGTGGGATTTACCTGGTATTTTAAATATCTGGAATTCTTATATCCAAGTTTTGCTCTTAGATCATTATATCTTGTCCTAAATTCTACAGCTTGTTCAGTATTCTCATCCTTTTCTCCGTAGAAAATATAATCATTTCTTAATTTTTCATTAAGTTTAAGCGTATAATTTAATCCGGTATTACTCTTTTTCAAGAAATATAATTTTGTCTCTGATTCAATATTTCCAATTATAGTTGAATCATTTTGAAAAGTTGACAAATTCAGTAATATCAGATCTAAAGGATCATTTGTTAACGACCTTTCTTCAATTCTAATATTTTCTTCAATATCGATCCGAGAGAGCCAATACAGAATATTGTCATTATTTTCTATATCTGGAATATCAATATAAGTTCTCAAGTCAAGTTTTACTCCTGTTGCACTTCTGGGATCATCCATATTTACTAAATAATAATTATAATCTCCAAATTCATCCGGGATATATTCTCCATCCACAAGTCTATAATTTCCTGTACCTTCTTCAACTTGGTAGAAATATTTCAATTTATTATATTCTAAAGTTCTTTCTGTCTCGTAGCCGATAAAGAGCCTATAATTTCTTTTGTAATTGTAATTCGATCTTGCACTGATAAGATTATAATAATTGTCTGAAGAATCAACGACTGAGTTTGATATCCAGTTCCATATTATTTCTGAAGTTAAATTTGTGCTGTATCGACCTTTATACTCCAAAGAGTTTGACAGCTGGTATTTACTCTCTACCCATTGAGCATCAAAATCACTGAAAACATTATAACCGGTAGTATTTTTCAAATTGTGAGAACCCTGAATATAATTCATCTCTAATCCGTACTTGTCTTCCATATTACCGGTCTCAAGAGTGATAGTTGTATTCATTCGTTTTTCTTTTGCAATGAAAGGAGATATTTTTAGATTCAAAAATCTTATATATGTATTAGCATAGTAAACTTCTAATGTATTTTCCTCTGAAGAAGAATTACTTATCCTGTCACTGTAAATTATTTTGTAGCCGTAAGAATTAAAATCACCAATTAGACCAACATCTGACTTTTTAGTCTCTATTCCCGGAGATAATTTATAGTATGATAGATCCACTCTATTCGTAAGATACCGGTCCAGTTTATGTTCCACTGAGAATAAATATTTTTCATAGCTGGTAGAGTCCTGATCAACATTTATCCCAATATTATCACTAAAATCAGAATCTGACAACCTTTCAGCAAGAACTAATTTCTCATTATAATATTTCCTTGAAATTGAAAATTTATATTTACCTGTATTCACATCAAATAGTTTTACTTCCTTTGTTCTTAAAGACAACTTTTCATGATCTCCGAATCCATCGAAATTTGCGGCTGAATTCTTAGCGATCTTATTCTCTTCAAAGTTTGAGGCAATCGTTTCTGCTGTAAACGAAAGCATCTCGCCTTCATAACTTAAATTTGAGTGAAGTATGTTTAGATTTGTAGGAAGAGGAAGATATTTTAAAGGTAAATAATCTCCACCATTTATAGGATCATAAACATAGTATATGGAACCTGTACTATCATATTCCATAATATATTCACCGGTATCCTCAAATTTAGAAAATACAATATCATATTCACCCAGATCTCTGCCTAAATATTCGTAATGTAGCGAATCAGGTAAAATGTTATAATCACCTTCATTTATTCCAGCAAAAGACACACCTGTGATATATGAATTATTATTATCGTTACCTGCATCTGAAATTATATGCATTTCTTCATTTGTTCCATCGAAAGACAATGGATTTTCTTCATCGTCGGTCTCAGTATAATAATCTGCTTGAAAAGTCAGTTTATCATTAAAAAATCTATTCTCAGTGAAAATTCCATAAACATACTTTTTGTAGTCATTATTTGTGTACTCAAGATCTACAATTATTTTGTCATCCAGATATATAGGTTTTGCTGCTGTAAAAAAAATTTGATTGCTGAAATAATCTATGTAATAATCTTTACCTTTTTTTTGCTCGATCCCGTTTAAGTAAACATCTTCACTTCCGGGGATTATTTCATTTAAATTCTTTATCTCAGCATCTAAAAGATATGGACCCTGTATTCCTTCGATCCCATTAATCTCAATACTTTTATAAGATGAGCTTTCTGATGATACAAACGCATCTACACTATTACTCTTATAATTTGTTTTGAAAAGCACGCCGGATAGATCCTTGCTGAAATTACCAAACTCTCCCCTTTTTGTATATTTTATATCGTAATTTCCCATTCGGGAAAGGAAGAACGGATGTTTGAACTGAATGTATATATTATCGATCTCTGATAAAGATTCGCTTGTTCCTTCCTCAGTCAATGCCAAGTTATCATCACTTAAAACTGCTTTTACTTCTAAGTCCTTACTGATCTCACCTTGTAAGTTCAAGTTAAATCCTGATACTATATCCACACCGGAATCTGCATTCAACTTAATTCCTCTATATATCAAACCTGAACGATCTAATTTACTTTCAGGAGTAATTTCTTCTTGAGAAATTGAATATTCCTCAGTTGATACAGAGTCATTCATGATTATTTCCTTGATCTCATATCTTCTATAAATCTTATTAAAATCAATATCCTTTACAGATGTAGAATCAATATCATTTGAGAATAGGAATGAAATTAGGAACAATATGTTAATCGTCAATGTTCTTCTCAATTAAAGTCTGTAACCTAGTTTTATTTATCACAGTATGATTTATAACCAAATATAATACTATTTTAAGTTATTTACTACTTAAACTGAGGTTGAGATGATATGTTTAAATGTTATTTATGTAATTTGTAACCATTTAATTTTTTCTTGCTTTAATAGTAAAATTGAACTATTTTTGACAAAGTAAAGTAAGAAATACTAGCTACAGGCATAATGTAATTAAAAATGAAATAGAGGGAAAAATGATGTTGAAACGAATATTATTCTTTGCATTGATCACAACTACAATCGTATTTGCAAAGGTAAATGTAGGATTTTACTCCTTATCACAATCTTCTGGAACCCCTAACGGGCAATGGATGGGCTATGCGTTAATGGATATTATCTCTGAAAAATTCTCGAAACTTGAAGAAATCAATGTTGTACAAGATGATGATCTTTATGCTTATATGAAAGCAAATGGAAATCCATTCTTAAATACCGGAAATATTGCTTCTTTTGATGCATTAAAAGAAAAATTCAAACTAGACTTTATCGTTACTGGAAACTATAAACTTAATCCTGATCAAAGTCTTCCTGTAAACATTATTGTTCACAGTTTTAAAGACACGACTACTTCTGCTCCTATCGTTATCCAAGGTTACTCAAATGACTTATTTACTATAGTATCTTACGTTGTACAACCGATTAGCAGAAACTTAAAAATGAACTTAAATCCTGCTCAAGTTGCTAAGTTAAAAACTATTGATCTGACTTCAAATACCATGAACCTTTCAAATGTTTATAAAGGCAAAATGGCAATGAGACAGAATCAACCTAAAGTTGCTATGTCTTTCTTCGAAAATGCATACAAAGAAAATCCTAATAGCACACTCGCAAAAAAATACTATACTGAAGCTTTGGGTGCAACATATGGAACAGGTTTCTTTGCATCTGACCTTCATGCTGTTGATGGTGGACAAGCATCCGGATTCAGTAAGCAATTTTTATTGTCAAATAATATCATTAAAGGATTCACTGCTTACATAAAAAATTCAAACTTGATCCCAAAAAGTGGTGGTACATATTTTGATATCGAACTTAATATAGGAATTGACTTATCTGAGCATGCATATCAAACTGCAAAGACAACTATTCAAAATTTCTCAGGTGGTTCAAGTGAGATCGATGATGGTGTTTACAATCCAAATGCAGGTAATGTAAGCAATGAAACAGAGATGTTCGTCAAGAATATTGCAGCAGCTAAGATCCTTATTACTTTGGTAGACAATAAAGGTAATGTTATCCTAAAATCTGAAAGATCTTTTGGAACTGCATTCAATTTAACGAATATAGTTAATGTCAAAGACTTCGTTAAAAATGATAATCGTCAATCAAGTATTTATTTCCCTTCTATAGCAAGAGAAGTTATTAAGAATATTGAAAAAATTGAAGTTACAGTAAAATAATTTCATTTATTAAGTACCGCCCATTATTTGGGCGGTGCATTTTTTAACGAGAGTGTATTATGAATTCTAATTTCTCATACAGTCCCTCAGTAAAACAGTCACGCCGACTTAAAAAGATACGTTACCCTTAAATATACCCCTTTTTTAAATATTGTTTTAACGCTTAATGTCTCCCTGGACTTGATTCAGGGACTTAAATAAAAAAAGATTCTGAATCAAGTTCAGAATGACTGATTTGGAACAAGGTGGCTTTAGCCCTTTGCAATTACGAATATAAAACGGAGTAAAAAATGGCTTTAATGATTGATGGTTCAGGTTTAACTATTGATAAGATAGTAAGTGTAGCTAGAAACAACGAAAAGATCGAACTTCATCCGGATGCAATTGAAAGAATTAATGTATGTAGAGCAATGTTGGAAAGAAAGATCGATGCTCACGAGATCATGTATGGTGTTAATACAGGTATCGGTGAATTCTCAGAAGTAGTTCTTGATGATAACCAGGTTGAAGACTTTCAAAAATATTTGATCTATAACCATGCAGCTGGCATCGGTGATCCTGCACCAATAGAATATGTTCGTGGTGCAATGCTTGGTAGAATTAACGTTCATGCTCATGGTAACTCAGGTTGTAGATTAGTGATCACTCAAACTCTTGTTGATCTTTTGAATAAAGGTGTGACACCTTTTGTATGTCAAAAAGGTTCTGTTGGAGCATCAGGTGACCTTGCTCCAATGTCTCAAGTAGCTTTACTTATGATGGGTGAAGGAAAAGCTTATTACCAAGGCGAATTGATGGAATCAAAAGATGCAATGGCTAAAGCTGGAATTCCTGTTCCAGGTCTTAAAGCAAGAGATGGACTGGCTACTATAAATGGTTCTAACCTTTTAACAGCTATGAGTGCAATATTCTTATATGATGCTAAGAAATGGCTTAAGCAAGCAGAGATCGCTGCAGCTATGTCTTTAGAAGCTTTAAAAGCTAATATGAAACCTTATACAAGACTTCTTCATGAAGTTAGAGGTTTTAAAGGGGCTATTAGATCAGCTGAAGCAATAAATAAAATAGTTACTGGCGGAGATTTAAAAGAAGAAAAAGTAAAATGTAAAGTTCAGGATGCTTACTCAATGAGATCTACTCCTCAGGTTATTGGAGCTGCTCATGATGCTATAGCTTATGCTCAGTCTCAAGTTGAAATAGAATTGAACGGTGTTGGTGACAATCCTATCTTCTTCCCTGATAAAAATATGCAAATTTCCGGAGCTAATTTTCAAGGTACTCCTGTTTCTGTTCCTGTTGATATGGCTGGCGCATGTATAACTATGGTATCAGTAATGTCAGAAAGAAGAATGAACAGACTTAATAATCCTGCTTTAAGTGTTGGACTTCCAGCTTTCTTAACGAAAGGCGCAGGTATGTTCTCAGGATTAATGCTAAGTCAGTATACTGCTGATATGATGATCGTAGAGCAAAGAATCCTTTCAGCTCCTGCTTTTATTCAATCTATACCTGCTGCTGCTGATCAGGAAGATTTTGTTTCTATGGGTATGAATACTGCAATTAAGAACTTCCAGATCCTTGATAACGCAAATGGCGTTTTAGGAATTGAATTTATGGCGGCTGCTCAAGCTCTTGATTTCAGAAAAGAAGAATATTCTTTCGGCGCAGGTACTCAAAAAGCTAAGGATGTTATTAGAAAATATGTTGTTTTCTTAGAAATTGACAGACCTCTTTATCCAGATCACACTGTAATGCAAAAACTTGTAAAATCAGGTGAGATACTTGAAGAAGTTGAAAAAGTTACTGGTTCTCTAGGTTAGTAACAGAAAGAAATAAAAAAAAGGCAGGTTAAAACCTGCCTTTTTAATATTATGAATAAAAACAATTTAACATACATATTACTGTTTCTTGCTGTAGCATTGTCTGCTTTATCATTCCCTGATAAAAATGGAAAGATCGTTGTGAACGAAAATGACATGATAGTCCGTCTAATCGAGAACACTGGCTCAGATATAAAAACTGCAGAAGCATTGTTTACGGTTGATGTATCTCGTAAAAAGTGCTTCGAACTTATAAATAATATAATTGATTATCCCAGTTTTATGCCTGATATTGAAAAAACAATTTTTGTCAAAAATACATCTGAAGGTAAACTCTATGACTTTATATACGATGCTCCACTATTCGATATTGAATATACACTGTTACTGAAAGATACACTTGATGAAGGAATTTATTATATCGAATGGAGTTATGTAAAGGGTGATTTGAACGATAGTAATGGAAGTTGGGAAATAAAAATAGATCCTGATAACGGCAACGGAACACTGATCAATTACAGAACATATCTGGATACGGGAACTATCCTTCCTGACTGGCTTATGAACAGATTAACTGCAGGCTCAATACCGGATATGATAGAAGCTATAAGAAAAAGAGTGAAAAAGATAAAATGAAATATACTTTGCTATTTATAATTTTAGTTGTGCTAACAGAACTCCATTCAATTACTCTTGAACTTGCTCTTACAGATAGTATTTACATCCCTAAAGATGCCGCTTTCTCAAAACCGTATTATTCAAGATGTTTTGATGACACAAAAAATATAGCCCTCTCCCCTTTCAAATCGACATGGAAAGGTTATCTTACAACTGCAGCAGTAGTTGGTACAGGATTTATACTTTTCAATAACGATGAAATTATCACTAAAAATATTTCATCTAACTACAGTAAATCAAACAATGCTATAGCTGAAACTTTCATGCTCTTCGGAGATAAATATTTCATGGGTTCAGTATATATTGCTTCCTATGTTACTTCTGTACTTACTGACGATGTAAGACTTAGAAAAACTTCTCTATTGGCTATAGAAAGTGCATTGTTTTCTGCTGCGATTACACAGTCGCTGAAATTTCTTATACACAGACACAGACCTGAGGATGGAGACGGTGCTTATGTTAATGACGGACCTTCCTTGAAGACTGAGCAATTGTCTTTTCCATCAGGACATACAACTTTTGTATTTTCAACAGCAAAGATCATCAATGAATGTTATCCAGAGAAGAAATATCTGCCTTTCATAACTTATCCGATAGCTACAATGACAGCACTATCCAGAATATATGACAAAAAACACTGGGCTTCTGATGTACTTACAGGAGCTGCGATCGGATATTTTACTGCTTCGATTATTATGAATCGGTACTCTGATAAAAAAACCGAGATCTACCCTATTGTAGTAGATAAAAACACCTACGGAATAGGTTTAAATTATAAATTTTAATTCTATTTCGATTTCTTCGGTGTAGGATTTTCGTGTGTCACTGCTCCATATATGCCACCAACAATTCCCCCAATAAGTAGACCTGCTGCGGAATAACCCAAATAGTCAATTCCACTAATGAATGAATCCGTGTTAACATTATTTTTAGCCAATAATAATCCTATCAATAGTCCTAAACCTCCGCCTACTGCAATAGATGTAACAACTCTACTTCTCATCGATAAATCAACTGGCTTATTCTCTTTCTCAGCATCAGTCTTTGTATTCATTAAAATATTCAATTCAGAATTTCTATATTCTAGTCCTTGAGCGAGTAATGGTTGAACTGTAAATAAAATCAATAATATGCTAACAAATATTTTTCGCACTAATACCTCTTTATTTATATTATTCGAAGTGGGACGCAGATCTGCGTCCCCTACATATTAATTAAACCACATCCCAGATCGGAACTTCAAGGAAACCAGCAAGAGTATTCGCATCTTCTCTCAATTTTATTAGATTCCCATGATCAATTACATTTATCCTACTACTATCTTTTAATACAAGATTTAATTCATAGCTGTAATAGTGGCTTTTATCAGTATGACAATATTCCGACAAGATCTGAATTGCGTGGATCTGATCTAGCTCAGCATGAACTTTAATTGAGTCAATGTTGAAAACTTCTCTCGGATTCTTCCTTCCTTTCCAGAAGAAACCCTGATTTTTATCAAAAACTATTGGAGCTGTCATATGCCTGTACATAAAATATCCTACAAGAAAAAAAATAGTTCCGAATATAAATGGAATGATCATTGGAAGTTCAAATTCAGTATTACCAGTACTCATAAATACAGAAAAACCAATGATCACACCAAGACCTGCCATGGCGAACACTAACGAAAATATTTTTGCTGCGATAGAACCCTTAAATCCCATTCTTTGCCCACCAAAACTAACAAGTTTATGAGTTCTGAATTTCGTCCCTCCCCTTTTAGCATGTCCCCATTCAGTTACATCTGCAACTGGGTCCGAAAATCTTGAAGGGTCAATAACAACTTTTTCTCTTCGTCGAAGTAACGCTTGTTTTATTTTTTCAAACATAATATCCTCTACAATTAAAATACTTCTATTTAAAAATAATATATATTTTATTTAATTCAATGTCAAAGCTATAAAATTCAAAATTCAATATGTTTGAAAAAGTGTCTAAATATCTCTTGCGTTTACCTATTTCATGAATTATATTACACGCTCGATGGACTTAGGCATAAAATCCATCTGGAATGTAATTAATAATTTCAATAAATGAGGTTTCAAAATGTCAAAGATATGTGACATCTGCGGAAAAGGACCTATTTTCGGTGGTTCAGTAAGTAGAAGAGGTATGGCAAAGAAAAAAGGTGGAGTTGGTATCAATATCACCGGAAGATCAAAAAGAGTTTTTTATCCTAATATTCAGACTGTTAGAGTTCCGCAAGATGATGCTAGAGTAAAATTAAAAGTATGTACAAGTTGTATTAAAGCAGGAAAAACTATAGTAGTAAAATAATTCTACTTAGGTCTTGTTAGGTCGAGTTTTATATCTTTTATGGATCCACCAGTATTGTGTTGGATCCTTTTTTATTTCATCTTCTATCATTTTAGTATATCGTTCGACCAATTTAAGAACTTTATCATCTTTTTCAATATCCATTTCGAGAATATCATCATAACTCACTTCAATAAAATGTTGATCGTGTTTTAATATATCATCCTTGCGTCTTCTGGTCACTGAAAGTAATATCGGCATTGAATATTTAATTGCCAGTACCGCAGGATTCTGATGTGTTGCTGCAAGTTTTCCAAAAAAAGGTACAAATACTCCCTTGCTGCCTGCGTTCTGATCCGATAAAAGAGCAATAAAGTATTTGTCTTTAATTGCTTTTAATAAAGTTCTCATTTCTTTTCTATGAATTACCAGGAATCCTGATTTTTTTCTAGGTATATCTATCAATTTTTCAGTTAACTTATTTCTTTGATTCGCAACTACTACTGAAGATTTCAGATTAATACATATTCCATAGTGTGCTCCACCTTCAAAAAAACCGTAATGACCACCAACAACAATACATCCTTTATCATTCTTAAGTGCATTATCAATATTTTTTTTACTCTCATCATCAATAAAAATATGATCCTGTTTTTTCTTATTGGTCAGATACATATATTTATAGCTTTCAAACATTGACATTAGGATTTGTTTATACATCTCATTGCGAATCTTTTCTCTTGAAGGGATATTAAGATCAGGAAAAGCTGTCGCCAGATTATCCATTACGACTTTATTTCTAACTTTTGTAAATATTGTTATGAAAGCAGCAATGAACCTTGCTCCATATACTACAACACTCAAAGGAAGTATCCTAATCATCAGCTGAAAAGCCAACATAATGTAATATTCGATATGGTGAGAAAGTGTAGGTTTTTTCATAGACAATTTGTTATATAAAAAGAGCAGGTTAAACCTGCTCTATGATTAGATTATACTTCTTTCGAGACTTCAGCTAAGAACCTGATATAATCATCAAGTTCCTCTTTGCTTCTTTTCTCAGTAACAGCCACTAAGAATTCATCGTTACTCATTTTAAAATCTTCAAGTGGAATTCCTGCAAATATTCCTTTTTCAACCATCTTTTTCATCATAGGTTTAACTGGAAATTTAGTTTTCACAACGAACTCTTTGAAGAAAGGTTTATCATATTTGATTTCAAAACCATCTAGTTCAGAGATTTTCTTTGAAAGATAATGACTTCTCCAATAGCAATTCTCTGCTACTTCTTTCAATCCCTCTTCACCCATCGTGCTCATGTATATACCTGCTGATAAAGCACATAGAGCTTGATTTGAACATATATTTGATGTTGCTTTATCTCTTCTAATATGCTGCTCTCGGGTTTGCATAGTAAGAACAAAGCCCCTTTTTCTATCTGTATCTTCAGTTACTCCCACAACTCTACCTGGTATCTTTCTCATAAGTTTTTTTGATGTTGCAAAAATGCCTAGATAAGGTCCACCAAAACCTTGAGGTAAGCCAAGGCACTGTCCTTCAGCAACAACGATATCTGCTCCGTAATCTCCCGGTTTTTTGAATAGACCTATGCTTAAAGGATCTACCGAAACAACTAAAAGTGATTTTTCCGCATGGACCATATCTGCAAAACCTTCGAGATCTTCTAAATTACCGAAAAAATTCGGAGTTTGAATTATCACGCAAGCGACGGTATTATCGAACTTTTCTTTGAAACTATCAAGTTTCATTGTACCACAACAATCATCTATCATTACGATTTCATATCCAAGTGAATTTGTAAAAGTCTTTACTACTTCCGTATTAGCCGGATTTACAGTTGAAGCTATCAATATCTTATTCTTCTTGGTTTGTCTACAAGCTAATATTGCTGCTTCGGCCATTGAAGAAGCTCCATCATACATAGAAGCGTTAGCAACATGCATTCCTGTAAGATTGCAGATCATTGTCTGGTATTCATAAATTGATTGAAGTGTTCCCTGGCTAACTTCTGCCTGGTAAGGTGTATAAGCAGTCTGAAATTCCGGTCTTCCTGCTAAAAAACCAATAGTTGAAGGAATATAGTGATCGTACGAACCTCCGCCTAGATATGATATCATGTTAGCAGTATTCAAATTTTTCTCTGCTAGCTTTTTCATTTCTTTAGTAATCTCATACTCACTAATACCATCAGGTAAATTAATTCTACATTCTGCCTTGAACTCTTCAGGAATATCTTTTAGCAATTCATCGAAATTTGATACTCCGATAGCTTCCAGCATTTCTTTTCTATCTTTATCTGTGTTTGAAATATATGGCATTTCTTTTACCTATTTTTGAAAGTTAAACTAATCTATTGTTGCCGTGTAACGAAAGTTAAACTAATCTATTGTTGCCGTGTAACGAAAGTAAAACTAATCTATTGTTGCCGTGTAAGCATCAGCTTTCATTAGTCCATCGAGTTCAGAAGGATCAGAAAGTTTTAATTTGATTATCCATCCACCTTCGTAGCATTCACTGTTTACTAATTCAGGGTTATCTTCAAGCTTTTCGTTGATTTCTACAACTTCACCGGATACTGGAGAATAAATATCTGAAGCCGCTTTTACCGCTTCAATTACTCCAAGGCTATCACCTTTAGTGAAAGAATCACCTACTTCAGGAAGTTCTACATAAGTAATATCTCCCAATTGTTCCTGAGCATACTCAGTTACACCAATAGTTACTACATCATCATTAACTTTACAGTATTCATGATCTTCTGTGTATAGAAGTTCTTGTGGAAAATTCATTTTGTTACTCCTAATATAATTTAATTAATAAATAATTTTTACTTTCTATTACTTAGAGCCGTAGTCACCAAGCTCATAATTGTTTCCATCCGATGAATCCAGACCTTTTAATCTTCTTTCAAAATCAGTTGGAGTTGAAGCAGCTTTAATTGCTTCATCATGTGAAATCAAACCTTTATCATATAGTCTGAATACACTTTGATCAAATGTATGCATACCGTAGATAGTTTCACCTTTTTCAATAGACATCTTGATATCTGCTGATTTTTCAGAATCTATTATTGCTTCCTTAATTGTTTCATTTGTTATCAATATTTCAGTTGCAGGAACACGACCTTCACCATCTCTTGTTTGGATCAATCTTTGAGATATGATAGCTTTTAGGGTTACAGATAATAGATTCCTGATCTCATTCTGAAGATCACCAGGGAAAAATGATAATATCCTACCTATAGTTTGGGCAGCATCAGTGGTGTGAAGTGTTGTAAAAACTAAGTGACCTGTATTCGCTGCTCTAATTGCAGTGTACATACTTTCACTATCTCTGATCTCACCGATCATAATAATATCAGGATCTTGTCTAAGTAAATATCTCAATGAACCTGAATAAGATTCTGTATCACTTCCAACTTCTCTCTGGTGAATAATCGACATTTTATCCCTGAATAAGAATTCGATCGGGTCTTCAATTGTTATAATATTAGCTCTTTTATTTTGGTTTACATATTCTAACATTGCTGCGATTGTCGTTGATTTTCCTGAACCAACGGTACCAGTAACAATTACTAAACCTCTATTATTCATCGATATTTTTTTTAGAACATCAGGCAAATGTAATTCATCAATAGTTTTTATATCAAAAGGAATAGCCCTAATAGCAATTGCAACTGTTCCTCTCTGCTTATAAACATTTACTCTGAATCTTCCTACACCCTTTACACCAAAACCAAAGTCAGCTTCTTTTTTTTCTGCAAAGATTTCCTTCTCTTTCTTGCCCATTAACTCGTTTGCAATAGTGATCATATCATCCATATTGACGGTTTCTTCACCCCAGTCAACAAGCTCACTATTTACTCTAAAGATTGGTTTAATACCAACTTTTAAATGTATGTCAGATCCACCACTTTCAATTAAAGCAGCAAACATTCTGTTAAGATCTATCATAATGACTCCTTAATTTATTATAACTCATAGATTAATTGTAATTCATAGAATTATGAATATAAATTCTTATTACATATTAATCAATAATATTTTCAACAAAATATGTTATATTAATTTAAAATGATCCGATACCTGCATTCATCATCATTATTTGTCAAAGCTTTGATTAATTCTATCTTTACTCTCCTGCCTAATATAAATTCCCACATATCTTTATAAAATCCTCCCCCGCAATAGCAATAGATCGGATCAATAGTTGAACTTCCTGATTTGAACATTTTTCGAACCCTGGGACAATGACAATATCGAAATTTTTTCATATTATCATCAGTTTCTTCGAAATATTCTTGAAGTGATCTATGAACTTTTCCAATATCTTTAGAAGATAGATATTCCTGTCTAAGAAAATCCAACTCTGCGTGTGGTCTGACACAAGCACAACCGGTCATAATGTCTTTTATTTCATCTGATGAGAATTCATTTTTTAGGATATCAATTATAGCCTTGGTCTTTTCAATTAAATTTTCATCTACTTTCTCAGAATCAATAGAAGTACAGACTTCTGCCTTTTTAATACCACTAAAAAGCTTATTCATCCACTGTTTTTCAAAAGGATCTGTCATATAACATTTCCAACAACTTTCTTAATATTGTTTGATTATCTGTAATATAAGTACACTGAAATAAAAAAAGCAGGAAAAAAAATTCCTGCTTTAATAAAAACTTAGTAAATTAGTTTAGAACTACTCACTAAGTAATTTTGTTACACTATCTAATAAATTCTTCTTTCCTCTAATATTTTTATACCTGATGATCCCTTTCTTATCAACTAAGAAAGTTGAAGGTATTCCCTGAACTTTAAAGTTAGAAACATTTGAATCTTTCCAAGCATCACCACTAAAAATATGACTCCATTTAATTCCACTTGAAGCAATATATTCCTCAGCATCAACTTTCGCATTATCAAGGTTTACGCCTACTACTTCAAAACCTTTTGCATTTAATTCATTATAAACTTCAATTACATTTGGCATTTCCATCTTACAAGGGCCACACCATGCTGCCCAAAAATCGATCATGTAAACTTTATCATCATAATTCGTAACATCAAATTCTGTAGAATCTAAAAGCATACCTTCCAAAGTAGGTACCTTCTCACCAATTGTAGGAGCGCCGTTCTCAATTTTCTTTAAAAGATTAATATACTTCATTTCTTTATAAAGATTCTCTGCAAATATACTTTCAGTAACTCTATAAGATAAATATCTGTCTCCAGCTGCTTGATTAGCATATTTCTCTAGAGAACTCAGTCCTTTTTTAATATTACCAATTGATACCTGGATCTTTGCATCAACATAATCAATAAGAGGATTTATTTCGTTGTTAGCTTTAGCTTGCTCAATGTAGTTTATTGCTTTCTCAGGCAAGTTAAGATCAACATAATATTCTGCAATATCTGAATTCGCTAAAACATCAGGATTATTCTTGATGAAAGTTTCTAGAAGGTCTTGAGCTTTTGGGTTTTCTTCTCTTTCAATATAATAACTGAATAATGCTGCAAATGCATTTGCGTTAGCAGGATTTTTGACAAGAATAATACCATTCAATTGTGCTAATTCTTCTTGCTTGTTCAACATCTTGAATAAGTAACTTAAAATATCAAAACTGTAATTGTTCGTAGGATCTTTAATTATTGACATATAGATCAGTTTTGCAGGAGTGAACATGTCATCTTTCTGGTTCTCAAGATAGATCATCGCAAGTCCTAAATAATTGTAAGCATTTTCTTTATCCAACTTAACTTGCTCAACAAAATATTCTTTTCCCAGATCATATCCTAAACTCATTCCATGTAAATACTTATTGATCGAGTTAGTGCTGTCTTTAGCGTAAGTTTCCTTAGTAAAGTTCTTTACTGCCTCATCACCCATTCTGCTTAAGAATTGTAACTTCACAACCTTGAAAATGTAAGAATTTGGATATTTAATCAGAAGAGAATCTAAGTCTTTGTCTAACTTTGCGTAATCATCTTTGTAGCTTTCGAAGATCTTTTGATCTTCAGGTACAACCATCAGCTCTGTATTTATCTTTGAAAGATCGATCTCGATATCAGCGATAAGGTTCTCTACGAATTGATCAGTTGTAAGTGGTGCTTTTTTTGAACACCCTATCATTATTGTTATCAACATTAATGTTAGCAATGCTCCTGTCCAAATCTTCTTCATTTTTTTCTCCAATTATTTTTAATTAAATTTTTTCGTTAAACTCATACAATTTAATGTTGTTCGCATAATATATAGTAATTTTGAGGATTAAGCAAAGAAAAAAGACTTAAATATCTCGTCCTTTAGTCTTTCGTATTACATACTTTATATATATATTCTCTTTAAGTAACAACAATTGGAGGGAATCATGTCATACAGACGAGAAACCATCAAGACTGGCATTAGCTTTGGTTCAGCCTTAGCGATCGTCATATCATTCACAGCAAATAAGTCAATATTATGGGCTATTCTTCATGGAATATTCTCATGGTTCTATGTAATTTATTATGCTATCGTTTACTAAAAAATAATTAAAAGAATTTATCAATGAAATTTATAACATTTTTATCAGCTATTCTACTCCTATCAATTGTGGTTATTTCATGTACTCCAATGACAGGAGAAAGACCTTTTTACAAAAAGAACAAAGTCGATATCAGAAACGACAAACAAAGAGACGTTGTTTACAAGAACGATTCAAACGGGATCGAGAGATCTTTATTGCTATCTCTAAAAGAAGATCCTTACAATAATGATATTAGAAAAAAACTTGGAATGTTGTATTACAAAAAAGGCAATTATGATACTTCCTTTAAGTTATTTCAGTCAGTATTTAATAACGATTCTTCAATTTTTGATACATCAATTTCTCAGAAAAACTTTGACCATTATTATTGCTTTGTTTCATCGTTAATACGACTTGGAAAATATAATTCTGCAAAGCAATACCTTTTTAATAACATAAATGTCGAACTATTGAATGAAGAAAATCTGGTTAAATACAATTTTCTTCTAATTGAATTGGACTATAAGACTGGTACTTATGGTAATATAAGTGAAAAGATCAATTCTATCCTTGCTAAGAAATCTGTGAATAGAAACCTTAAATTAAATTTATACTATATCCTTGCCGACTCGGAGTTGAAGAGCAACAATAGCAGTTTGGCACTTGATAATATTGATTATCTGATCGGAAATGACGAGAATGGGAAATATCTAAAAAAGGCTAAGAGACTTCTTGATACTATAGTAAATAATTCAACAGACTATTTCCTAAAAGAATGGCAGGGACGAATAACAGATACGTATCGTCTAATAGCTTCAAAATCAGAGTCGAACGTCGCTTTCAAGAATAAAATACTCAGAGCAATCAACATTCTGGAAAACTCTTCTGTTACCTTTGAAACCAAAATAAAAAAGACTGACCGATCTCTGCTGTCAAAAATAAGAATATATACTGACAAAGATTATACTACTGTGATGTTCGCTTCGAACGACACAATAAATTATGTAAACCCACCACAATTTGATGGCAAAACACTTACTCTAAAACTTAAGAACAAAGATATTTTCTCTGATAAAAATTTTATAACTCCTCCTGAAGGTTCAGGTATTACCAAATTTACATGGTATGAAGAAAATGAACTTATTGTTTTCAAAATAGATATATCTGAAAATAACGGCATGAGTTTAGAGCAACTTTCGGGTTACTTTGAGGAGAGAAAGGATGCTTCAGATAAATTTGCATTGAAGTTAAGTATCCAACTTCCAGAAATGAACTACGCAGGTTCGCTTGATCCTATTTATCAGGATGATAACAGGTACACTATTGTACTTGACCCCGGACATGGTGGTGATGACTACGGTGCTATGGGAGTTTTAAAGCAAACGAGTGGTCAAAAGCATAATGAAAAAGAAATGAATCTCGAGTTGTGTCAAGAATTCAAAAAATACCTTGAAGATAAAGGTTACAGAGTTTTTCTTACTAGAGATAAAGATTATTATCCCAGTCTACATGAAAGAAGAAGAATTGCTCAGAACAGAAATGCTGATATGTTTATTTCAATTCATTTAAATTCAGCTCATAGGAAGAATCGAAAGTATTGGCAAAGTGACAGGTATTACGGATGTGAAATGATCGTAAGAAATACAACCGGCGTTCAACCTCAGTTCATTAATTTTGAGAAAGTTAACAAGAGAGAATGGCAAAAGAAAAGGTCCAAAGCTCTGAAAGAACATAAAAAACTTTCAAATATATTTAATCGAACAATACCTGCTTCACTTGATCATCCATTCAACAAACAAAGAAGAATCAAATACAAGAATTTAAGTATATTCTCAGGTATGACGATCCCTCATGCTCTGATAGAGACCGGATTTATAATTAACAACAAAACTGTTAAGTATCTTTCTTCTAAAAAGGGACAAAATAAATTATTCAACGGAATACTAAAAGGAATCGAAGAATATAGAAAAACATCTTATACTCAGAAGTAAAACGAATCTATGAAAATACATTTCTCATAAAATAATAACTAATCTATGAAAGATACACTGATCATAAATATTGGAGATGAGTTATTATCGGGTCACACTGTTAATACTAACGCTTCTTTCATAAGCTTAGAGCTTTACGAGATCGGTATTTCAACATCTGAAACAAGAGTTATACCTGATACGAAAGATGCACTACTAAATGTATTAAATAAAAGTGTTGGCAAATTCACTACGATCATAATAAGTGGTGGACTTGGGCCTACTCATGATGATAGGACTAAAGGTATTCTCTGTGAATTTTTCTCTTCAGAATTAAAATTCAATGAAAATATCTGGAAAGATATTGAAAAAATATTCTCAAGTAGAAATATAAAATTTTCTGACATCAATAAGGAACAGGCTATGTTTCCACATAATGCCAAGCCTATAAAAAATATATATGGTACTGCTCCAGGAATTCATTATTCTCAAAATAATTCAGAGATATTCGCACTTCCAGGCGTACCAACAGAAATGAAAGCAATGGTTACAAATTATATTATTCCATTCCTCAATAAAAATAATAATAATTCAATAGTTTTTAAAGACATCAACACTTACAACATCCCTGAAAGCAACCTATATGAGAGACTTTCAACTGATACTGACTTTCCTTACGATACTGAGATAGCATTTCTTCCCAAAGGGTATGGAGTAACAATTAGAATTAAAGCTATGGGAGCTGATAAGGAACTTCTAAATATTAAGGTTGATAAGGTATTAAATATTATTTCTGAAAAGATCCCGGATCAAATCATTGGATATGATATTACTAATCCTGCTGAGAAAGTATTTGAGCTTCTTCTTGAAAAGCGGTTGAAGATATCTTTTGCAGAAAGTTGCACAGGCGGTTTAGTAGCCAAGAAGATCACAGACATTCCCGGTTCGAGTAAAGTTTTTAATGAAAGCTTTGTGACTTACTCGAATGACAGCAAGTTCAAACAATTATCAGTTAATCCAATAACTTTATCAGAAAAAGGTGCTGTCAGTTATGAAACTGTAGATGAGATGCTTGACGGCTTATTGGCAATAACAGATGCTGACGTAGTTTGTGCAATATCTGGTATCGCCGGACCTGACGGTGGAACTACTGAGAAACCTGTAGGTACAATCTATATCGGTTGTGCTCTTAGAGAAGGAAATAAACGATTCGTAAAACTTCATAATGTTTTGGGTAATAGAAATTCAATCAGGGAAAGATCAGCTAATAAATTATTCATACAGGTAATAGAACTCTTAACTAAATGAAATTAATATGAAAAATATATACTTTATATCTGATGTACATTTAGCTTTAGACAGAGAAGAATACACTGAAAAGCGAAAGAAATATCTTATCAATTTTCTGGAAAGCATTGAAGATAAAGCATCCAAAATTATTTTTGTTGGTGACCTTTTTGATTTCTGGTTCGAATGGTATTACGTAATACCCGGTTATCATTTTGATCTATTTGCAAAATTAAGAGAAATGATAAAAAATGGTACTGAGATAGTCTATATAACAGGGAATCATGATTTTCATCTAAGTGACTTCTTAACTATTGAAGTAGGCTTAAAATGTGCTGATGAATCATATTGCTTTGATGCAAATGACAAGAAATTCTTTGTTGCTCATGGTGATGGATATGCTAAAGTTGATTCAGGTTATCGATTTCTGAAAAAAATACTCAGAAGTAAAATATCGAATTTTCTATTTAAAACTTTTATTCATCCTGACCTTGGGATAAAGATTGCAAAATGGACTTCGGGTTCAAGCAGGAAATATCGTTCGATTGACAGGTCAAAGTGGAGAGATGAATACTTTGATTTTGCAAAAACAAAATTCAAAGTAAATTACAACTATGTTATATTAGGACATTTACACGACCCCGTTTTGGAAGAAGATAATGGCAATTTCTATTTAAATACCGGTGATTGGATCAACCATTTTTCTTACGGCGTTTTTGATGGGAATAAATTAGAGTTGAAATATTATTTACAGGAAAATAATGGCAAATAAAAAGAATAAAAAAAAGGCAAATGTTACCAAAGTACTGGTTGTTTTGTTCACAGGAACTATACTGTTATCAGCTTTAGCAATATTCATTCTATACCTATACATTTCAAGCTTGATGACCGACCTTCCGGAATTCAAGAAGCTGGAAAAATATGAACCAAATCTTATTACGAAGATATATTCAGCTGATGGTGTACTGATAAAAGAATTATATTCTGAAAATAGAAATCCTGTAAATCTTGATAGTATACCAAAGCATGTAATACAAGCACTAACTTCAACTGAAGATAGATCATTTGGCGAACATTGGGGATTTAATACCCGAAGAACAATACAGGCTGCTATGATGGCAGTTCCCAGGAAACTTGTCGGTAAAAATATACATGGAGCTTCAACAATAACTCAACAGCTGGCAAGAAATCTTTATAACGAGATCGGATTCAAGAAAAATCTAGAAAGAAAGATTAAGGAACTTCTTACCTCTATTCAATTGGAAAGAATGTATTCAAAAAAAGAAATACTGGAGATGTATCTTACTCAGTGTTTATTCGGAGAAGGTACTTACGGTATTCAATCCAGTGCAAAGAAAATGTTCGGAAAAAATGCATCTGAGTTACTTATAGAAGAATCTGCTTTACTGATTGCTCAACTAAAAGCTCCAGCCCATTATAACCCGTTTAAAAAACCCGAAAGAGCTCTTAACAGAAGAAATCTTGTACTTTATAATATGCTTACAATGGGATATATTGAAAAAAATGATTATGATTCATTAAAGCAGGTGCCGATAGTGTTAAATGATAAAAAGAAAAGAGAGATCGGTCTTGCTCCATACTTCACAGAAAATATCAGAAAGAAATTAAGAGATATGCAGGACGAATATGACTTTGAGTACCTGAGAGATGGTTTGAAAGTTTATACTACTTTAGATTCCAGAATACAAGCTATTGCTGACAGTTGTGTACAGGATTATGTACCTATAGTTACTGAAAATACCAAGCATCGTTTTATAAGAGATCGCAGAAAAGGATTAAGAAACTATGTTCATGTAAACTATGACTCTACAAGATGGCAATTTAAAATGACTGATAGCTTGATGATAGACTCACTTGCAGAGGCAAAATTAAAACCTCAGATGGCCCTCATGGCCATAAATCCTAAGAATGGTAATATCCTGGCTATGGTCGGTGGCACAGATTTTAAAGAATTTAAATTCAACACTGCTACTCAAGCATGGAGACAACCCGGCTCTATATTTAAACCTATTGTTTATTTGACTGCCTTGGATAACGGATATTCTCCTGCAACTACTCTGATAAATCAACCTGTGGTCGTAACTATGCCAGATGGATCAAGATGGCAACCCGGAAACTATGATAAAACAAATATTGGTGGGTATATTTCACTTAGAGAAGCACTGCGAAGATCATTGAATTTAATCTCTGTAAGAGTAATAATGGAATTAATAACGCCAAGAGAAGTGATCACATACGCTAGGAAATTAGGAGTTAATACTAAATATATCATGGCATACAGTTCTATAGCACTTGGAGCAGGATCTTTGAGACCTTTGGATATTATAACTGCTTATGCTACTATCGCAAACAAAGGAACTCATATAAAACCTTTGGACATCCTAAAGATAGATGATAAAAATGGTAACACTATCAAGGAATATATACCTGATAGAAATGTAGCTATATCGAAAGAAACTGCTTATCTGATCACTAATATGATGGAAGATGTGGTTAATAATGGTACCGGTAGAAGGCTTCGATTTATGTATGATTTTAGAAGACCTGTGGCTGGGAAGACCGGGACTACAAATGATAATACGGATGCTTGGTTCTGTGGTTTTACGCCTCAGATAGCTGTTGTTGTATGGGTGGGTTTACAGGATCCATATTATAAGCTTGGTAATGGAGCTACCGGTTCGAACACAGCTTTACCTCTATGGGGAAAATTCATTAAGAAATTATACGAGGAAATGAACTGGCCGGTTGAGGATTTTGAAGTACCTGAAGGTATCGTTGAAGTCGAAGTATGTAAGGATAGTATGAAACCTGCTGGTCTGTACTGCCCAAGAACATATAAAGAAATTTTTAACGAAAAATACATCCCTTCCGAGAAATGTGATATACATACACCAAGGAATATTGATTCCGATAATAATGGACGATTTTAAAATTTGTAATTTGTAGGGAACGGTTTCAAACCGTTCCTTACTTTATTATTACAAATTTTCCGACAAATTCAAAATCGCTATCTACATCCTGCACACTGAATAGATATATTCCTGATACAACGGCCTGGTTATTTTCATTTATCAGATTCCAGTAAGCCCCTCTTTCACCATACATCCATGGAGCAATATCCCTTGCATTACCATTATGCCCAATAGTTTTGATCAGGTCACCTGCTAAAGTATAAATTCGTATAATACATCGCAGAGGTAGATTCATAAATACGATCTTTCGATCCTGCTCAACCCAATTATCATAACCTTCAGTATTTTCCCAACCCAGATACTCATAATCGACATCTCCTCTATATGGATTTGGAACAACAACTATCTCTTTTGATCCGGTAATTTGAGTAGGTATGACTGGCGTACCATTAATACTCGGACTTGAACTTAAAGCTGGAACACCACTTTTAGGTTCACCATTATCAGTCGCAGTTACCGCTATATAATTCTTATTTGCGAGTAGTTGATTATGAAGTACAAATTTGTATTTATAAAATTTTATTACTTGAAGTGAATCTGATATCATTATCTCCATAGAATCCAAAGATACAAAATAAGAGTACATATCATCTTCCGAATGATCTGTATATAACGATCTGTTATCTCCATAAGGAATTAATTGCCAAATTTTACCTTCATCAGAAAAAGTTGAAGGATAATTCTCTGGATGTGCAAAAATACTATCTTCTTCGAACGGCACATCATAGAAGTCTCCTGTTTCGCCTACATTCTCATAAATATAATTGTATTTATCAATGCTAAAAATACTAACATAATTCTGAGAATATGCATCATGAGATCTCATTACCTCATAACCTTCAAAATCCTTCCTTCTTGAAAATGTATCTATAAAATGCTCTGGTCCCGAAATCGTATAATTACCATCCTCTGTTAAATTAAATTCATGCGATGCCCATTCTACAATAACATCATTCCTGACACAAGTTACATTTATCTTGGGAGAAGGAGGTGGAGGTGGTCCTGTAAAGTCGGGAACTCCGTCACCAGTATCTATCTTTTCATTACCAAATCCATATCTTACCCATGTTCCCTGAGGAAACAAACCATCTTTTTTATCATATTTTACCATATAACCATATCCTTCACCATCAATAGATGAGCCAGTAATCCCATATTTGCTTTCAATATCTTCAACTTCTCTACCGAAAGGTAATAATTCATCCTCGTTCGATGCTGACCCCCCATAAACATCTGTTACTTCAGAGATGAAATCTGTTATCTCAAAATCACCCTCTCCCTCATCTGGTCCAGAATAGTCCACATCTACCCACCAGCATACAGGATGATCAGAGTTCAATATATCCGCAAAAAGCCCATCTTCACCAACATCTTCACCAAACCATCCGTCAGTTTTTTGTTCTCCGTTTTTTGTTACTGGAGTATCATGCATCGGTATGTCATAAACTCTTTCCGCCCAGAGAACATTGTACAAAGCATCATACCATCCTTTATCGTATAATGAGTCATCTAGACCGTCATTCAGATCAACAACACTGTCGTCTGAGTAATTAGGGTCTTGTTCTAGTGAAGTATGAAAATTCTCGTTAACAATAAATGCTAATGTAAGCTTTAGAGAATCACCGTAAGCAAATTTCCATATATTTTTATTTAATACATCATCCATAAATCCATTCTGATCAGAGTCTTTTGCAACATTTATATTTGATTCATAACCTAAAGGACCAAATGACAGTAAATATCTCTCATCCATTCCATTTGCAATATCATTAAGTGCTTTTATACTTCCATCAGGAACTTCACCTCCTATCTCTTCTCCAGTAACTATCCATTTCTGCCATTTATCTGCCTGGGCAAAAGGTGTTCCTTCCATATAATCCGGATCAGAGTATGATCCATTAAATACTTTTCTGATCTTAGTTTGGTCATAATCGAACTCATCGTTTGACATTACCATATATTTACCACGATCCGCAATCGGCCTGCCCTCTGTTCTTCCGTTATACATGAACTGACCGGAATCATTAAATAAATTATCATAGTTAGAATCATCATATCCTTTTTGCAAAGGTGTCAAATCGTAATTCCATACTAACGGATCAATTCCATCAATTGGATCCATATTGGGTCCATGTAAACCTGTTTTCCAGTGAGGTCCCCAATCGAGGCTTTCATCATCAGAGTCATAAACAAATATATTAAATGAATATCTTAAAGTTGGATTTGGGTTTCTTAAAACTCTTAACGCAGCTACTCCGGTCGCGCCATCCAAGAGATGACCCGAACCTGGTTCATTGGGAATATTATCTCCTGTGTAATTTCTTCCATCATTATCAGCAGACCATGCAAAATTAAGATCAACAGTCTTTGGTTGATCCGTTGCAGGATCAATGAAATTTTCCCACTTTTGTATAAACCCGCAAAGGTCATCAGCATGTCTCCAGTTCCAGTCACCACCGATCATCCCAATATCTGAGTCAACATACATCCCCATAAAAAAATCATAAATATCTTTACCCTCTTCGTTCCTATTATAGAAAGTGTAATCGACAATAACAAATTTCTGTGCATAATTATACGACCAAGCATAACTTTTCTGTCTTATCTCTAAACCCAAAGGAATATGATCTCTCTTATCATAATCATCTTCACCGGTGTAAGGTGTTTTATTTACATATTTATCCGTGTACATTGTATTGAACTGTTCTTCAGCTGTTGCTGATGGATCGTAAACATCCTGAAATAGACAGTTGATCCTTCCTTCAATATTTGAAGTTTCCTTTATGTGACCTAAATTGCTACCTGAAGGATCATCATCAAATTTGATCGGCCACATTTCCCTCGGCATTGGGTCTCCTTTCCACCCTTCGTATGAAGTTGAAACCAGCGGACCCTGAAAAACAGTTGCTGAAACACCATCAACATCAACTTGCATAGAGTCTAAGTAGCCACCACACCATAAAGAAGCAACCCATATAAAATTTACACCCGATCCACCAGGCATCTCACCCATTACAACCGGTTTACCGGTACATGGATCATCAAAGTATGTCCAGGGATCACCAAACCAGCCTGTATTGGATGTATTCAACCAAAGTAAACCAGCTCTATGAACCCTACATTCCATATTGGGCTTATTAGCTTTTGATGCTAGAATATTTGTGCTATTTTGTACTTTATACATTTCGTTAATATTAGCCAAACCATATAGTAATGTTATCGAAATTAATAGTAAATTCAGTATCATGCTCATATATCTCATAACACACCTATTTAAAATTTTATTACACCACAATATAAACTTATACAATAACATATAAGAATTCAAATTAAATTATTTCCTAATCCCTACCCACCCCTTTTTTTCTTCTTACCTTAGTAGTTGTAAAAAAATTATTTTGAATGTATATTTTAACAAACTAATAGGAACTTAAAATATGAGCTCAAACAGAATTTTGAATATTTTTAAGTATATTTACTCAGCCTTAAGGAAAGATGTACGAACGAAATTTGTTTTCTTTATCATAGGTATAATCTTATGGT